>JBMDXC010000503.1:0-6578 GCA_048594805.1 Candidatus Entotheonellaceae bacterium
CACTTGGAAGCCTTGGCGATACTGTGCTGATAGAGGTGCGCGGCAAAGACATAACAGTGGCCTTTGAGATGCTTTGCCTGGCCTGCGACACGCTTCGTGCGATGAAACAGACCAATCGACGCAATATACTGCGCATAGGGCTTCTCGGTATAGGTCGAGTCCGCAATCCAAAACAGCACGGCTTGGAAGGTTAGCAGAGATAAAGTCAACAGGGTGGCCTTTACGCTGGTAGCAACAGCTCCAAAATGTCTTCACATTTGCGCCCACGTGCCAACAGCGAGGCGACCAACCATAAGAGTGCAGACCATGCTTCCCGGACTATCGTGTGGCACCTCTGTCCGCAGGTGCTCTGTCCCTTTGCGAAGGCAAATCTCTCTGAGGTTGACCCAGAAGCGGGAGCCTGCTGGACCAGCGACTGCGCTACGCAACTCAAGCGGAAGTGGCGTTGGACCGCTTCCTCCTTGCGTACCTGAGCCGCCTCCAAGCCGGTCACCTGCTTGGCAAACTCATGAAAAACTTCCGAGGCCCACCGATAACTCCAGGTCTCCAGCACGCGGCCGCTCTCCCAATGCAGCGCATCGGTGAGCAGAAAACGGGGTGCATCGCTGAGGTCTGCTTGCTCGTGGACAATGACCAAGCGTTTACGTCCATAGCGTTTCAAGCGTATGACTTTAGTAAACGCCCACATCTGCTTCATGTCCCCATTGCGGCAGCGCACACGCACCGGTCGGAAACTTTCCGGATGGTCCCGCCGCAGAGCTGCGGCTACGGCATCCACGCGCCGCCACTGGCCCTGCCACTGGATGTGCCGGGAGCATTCCACCTCACTGACCCAGTGTTTGCCCACACGGTCAATGCAGCGGGTTAGCTCTAGCGTCAGCACCCCATTATCGAAGGCATAGTGCGCCTGGGGAAAATGCCCCTCCCGTTCGAGCTGCTGCACCATCTCAAGGGCAATCTCTGTCCGCTTTTTATAGCCCAGGCGATGCAGAAGATGATGGAAGAGCTCCAAGCATCGTCCTCGGGCGGCCTCCATCTGGGCATAGCTCTCCTGGACGGTCTCTTGCAAGTACGCGACCTCCTCTTCGTGCCAATCAGGCTGTTGAACCACCACCTCGATGCCATCAATACGCTCGCGATTCGCGATCACGGTAGTCACGATGGTCTGATACTGCGCCATCCGCCGCTCGACGTGATCCCAGGCCTTCCTCACGCCCCAAATCTTGGGACCTCGTTCGTGATGGGCGTACGTCCAATCGAGGCTGAGCACCTCCCGCCCGCGGCCCCGATGCACCGGGGCCACCACCTGGCGGTGGAGGGGCAGCAGCGCGTCGGCGTTCCAGCCCGCCTCAAAGACGGCTTCGTGCATGGCCCGACGACTCGGTTTCTCGTCCGTGCCCCACACCTGCAGATCATAAATCCCTTGCAGCGTCTTATTGGGACTCAGAATCAATCCCGTCACATACCGGCTGACGTGTTCAAACCCCTCCTCCCGGCAAAACAGCGGGCGATAAGGGGCCAGACCTTGGCGTATCGTCTCTGGCACCCCAACAATGGGTAACATGCACTGCGTCCCTGATCTCGGTTTGCCCTCCTCCTGCTATCTGCCTCTATCTTCCTCTATCGGTCCGTGTGGGGCAATAACCCTCCAAGTCGTGAAACAGCCGTGCGGGGAGACCTGCGGGGTAGAGCGAGGCCAAGGCAACCTCGGCCAGCTTGGCCATAAAGGCCTGAGGGGACAGCTTGGGGCGACACAACAGATCCGATAGGCGTTGCGGCCAGTAATCAGCCCCCGCAAAGACACTGGCACGGACCGTGCCGGCTTTCGCTTCCCCAATGAGAATGCCAACCATCAGATAGCAGAAACTGACAAAGACCTCAGCCCGGAATAAAGGCCGTAGAAGCGTGATGAAACTGACCAACTCGGATGGTAAGCTCTCCATAGGTTGTCCTCCTTGTATTGGTTTGGTCACCAACAAGGAGGGGCAACTTCGGCGAGGGGAGCAAGCTCCCTTCGCTGCTTACCTCGACTCGACTATCACAAAAACCGGAAACTACAGGTGTATAAAACTACTCCAAACGTTTAGCTCCTGCATATAGGGGTCGTCAAAGCATCGTTGGACAATTGCCCGGCGTCCGCGATTACCGATCGCTTCGATGCCTGCAACCAGTGCGTGGAGAGCAGTCGAATGCTTTGAGGATTGCCTTCTGGACATTCGGCCATGCCGGTGACGTCGGGTCAATCACGTCAAAATGATCCGCGTCGTGGATCTTCTTCAGCTTAACGCGGAGATCACCGGCGGCCTTGGCGTCATTGCGGTAGTGTTTGGCCAGCTCCGGAGGCACGATGTCGTCCAGCGTACCCTGCACGAGCGTCGTCTCCAGGCCAATCGGGAGCAGCTCGCTAGGCGAGGCCAGGGCATAATGCTCGGGCACCTCTGCCGGTGTGCCCCCCATGAAATCATCAACAAACTCTCCGCAAGGATTGATGTTCAGGTATGCCGCCAAGTTCATGATGCCGGCGAGCGCAACGGCGGCATGCAGGGGCAAAGGGTCCGGACCGCGCAGCGGGTGCCCCACTGGGAACAGATGGCGCGCGCCGACCCAGACGCCCAGGTGGCCGCCCGCAGAGTGGCCGACCGTGATGACCCTCCCCAGATCCAGGTGGTACATGGGGGCTAGGTCCTGCACGGTGTCGACGGCCAGGCCGACATCAATCAAGGTGTTGGGGTACCCACCCCCCAGGTCGCCAATCCGGCGGTATTCAATGTTCCAGGTCGCCACACCGGTGGCAGTGAGGATGTCGCTCATGGCGTCCATCTGTTCGAGGCCGAAGAGATTCAACCAGCAGCCACCGTGGATCACCACGGCGACAGGATGGGGTCCCGGTCCTGACGGGATCCGCAGATCGCCAAACTGCAGCGGGTCGGGTCCATAGGCGATGCGGATGGCGGTGGTGTCGGCGCCCTGCGCTGCTGCAGACGGCACAGAAGACTCGTGCCCTCCAGGGTTCCCGTAGAGGCTCAACATGCCAAGGGCCAGCGACAGCCCGAGCCGGGCCATGCGGCGATGCGTCAAGAACATGATGCCACTCCTCGCCTGGGGTTGTGGACTGGATTACTCTCCATGCCTAGTCTTGCTGCCCGATCCGCTTCAGCGTAAACGTCAAACTTACGCCCTCTATCGTCTCCATAAAAAATCCTTCTTGCCGGTCGTGGACAAAGACCCCAGCACTCGTATTGCCCGCTGTATCCACTTGGGTAAAGCTGCAGTCGGGATTTACCGTGTAGGTCCCGCTCAGGGACACCCCAGTGAACACTTGCCCATTTGCCATCACACTGTGGTTCGTCGTAACCCACCGACCCTGCCCGTCAAAGGTCTGTATGCCCACCGTGATTGTCGGACCCTCGGGAATGCCGGCGAAGTTCGGGAGAACCGTGCCGCTCCCCAAGAAGCCGTATGCTCCGGCCACATTCTGGACTGTGCACCCTATGGCTGGAGCATCGTGCGAGTCACGCGCAGCCGCTCTCGGGGCCTGGACTGTCATGCCAAGGGCCAGCACCACGAGACTACTCCTCAGCAGGAACTTTTGCACCAGAGGGCGTGTGCGTCTCATGTGCATCGTTACTCTCCTATCTAGAAGGGGTTTGTTCGGGGCACCTGTATGCCTTTCGACTCAGCGAGGATTGACCCGCCATCGTTGGTTGGGCCTGCATATAGGTGTTGTCAAAGCAGCAGTGTACAACCGGTCGCCTCGGGCCGCCTGGCGGCGCTGGCGGCATTCGTCCCGCTTCCCGGCAGTCATGGAGCATGTTTTAGCGTTAAAGTGGGCTACTACTCCCTACACATTCGCTCTTGGCCTTTGCAGCCACCTGGATGCCAGCCGGCCCGCTTCCCTGAACAGAGACGCAGACCAAGGCCCTATCCTGGTTGCTCTGAAGCGAAAACCAGACATCCCGAGGGATGTCCTCGCAGGGGCCGTCGTCTGTGTTGAGCTTTTCGACCGGCTCACCATCGACGGTGATGGCATAATCGCTCGGACTCGTTGGATGACATGCCGAAACGACAAAAATGTGTGTGATGTTCGCGCCATTGGTCGTAACGTCGAAGCATGCTGTACTGCTGTCGCTGTCGCAGGTGAGTGCCTCTGTGCTGGCCGTGACCGCCATCGTGCGCGCAGCCCCAGGGACGGCCTCACGGCTCGACCCGATATTGTCGTCCGCACCGCAGGCCAGGACTAGTGAGACGAAGGCCGCTGCAAGTCCACGGTGAAGCATGCGCGATGTCATGGTGTTCTTCCTCCCGAGATGACCAGATTCTTGGCCCTTTTCCTCAGTTCAGGGCGCATTAGCGCCTCGCCCGTCTCTTGACGGTAGAGATTTCGCTCTGCTGATCGCCCAGCAAGGGCGTAATATATCCGATCTGCTCGTACACGTGTTCCCATCCTCGCGGCATCTGCGGGTTCCGACGAAACATCTCGGTTTGGGCGTTATGAATGATCCGAACCGTATCATCATGCTCGTGATCCAGGATGGTGAAATCGATGTTGCCGAAAAGGACGACCGTGTCCTTATCCAGCACTCTGGCTCGGAATGCATCGTCAACCGACACGAAGTCGAAATTGTTGCTGCCAAGCCAGGCCGCAACGACCGGAAAGGTCTCGGGACCCACACCGACGATGACTGTCCCGTCAGGGACCATCTGCGGCGTGTTGGGTAATGTGTCCTGCACGGCAGTGGCGAAATCATTGGCTTCGAGCTGGCTGAGGACCAATAAATTCAGCTGGTACACCTCATTCGCCGTTCTGTAGCATTGTTCCTGGTCTTCCCCCCTGAATGCCGTACAGTCAACGCGGGACGGGTCGATCGGCGGGAACATGGGCGGCGGAGGTTCTTGTGCTTGAAGAGCAGCTGGAGCCAAGATGACGTTCGCCAGCAGTATACTCACCCCCAAAAGCGTTCTAATGAAGCCGTTCGACATCGGATTCTCCTTTGCGCAAGCTATGCCAATCCTCGTTGAGCCTCCTCACCTCGACATGCTTTTCTGGTTTTTCCCCTTCGTGCTTAACAATGGACTCGCTGCCATTTCACCCTGATATGGCGCTATTGGAGGGATTTTTAGGCAGTTTGCCCATGCCCATTCCCAGCGCTCGCAGAGCGCCATAATGACGCAGGCGTTATATGCCTGACGCGACGTGTAGTCAATTGTTAATAGGAATGTAATTTTGTGCGGTTTTTAGACTAAATAGGAATATAAGGGTGTGCAGTTTTCTTGTCTCGTTTAAGGGACAGTTTTTCGACTCCCTGTAAAGGAAAACCCATTACAACAGATATTTTCGACGCAAACGGGTGAGGGAAAACGGGGATTTCTACCACCATAAGATGGTGATGGATAATGGCCCTTTAACACCGACAAATATAGGCGGGGGAAATCCATGTTTTTCCCTGACTGCTTCTGGTGGGTAGCTCCGCACTTAACCGCTTGTCATTACCCAAAACTTTTCAATCTGTGAGCGATCAGAACACCTTCAACTAAGACATGCAAGGTGTTCATCCCGTGCCAGAGCGTTTGCCATCCCGGCAAGCCATCTCTGGTCCGGTTGAGATGCCCACCCAAGCGTCCGATGGCCAGAGCCACCTCGCGTACAGTACGGAGCGTGCGGCCTGACTTTTGGCGCAATACCTCCAGTTCGAGCGGACTCAAGCCGGACTGTGCTGCCTCTGCATCAGGATGCCTGCGCAGGCGTTCGCGCAGCTCAATCAGGCGGAGAGCCACCACACTCATGATGGCAATGGCCGCCAACAACCGCTCCGCACTTTCCAGTTGGAGGCGTTCCGCCCCAAGCCCTGTCTTGATCGCCTTATGATATTCCTCAATCACCCAGCGTGTGGAATATTGCAGAGCACATTCGCGCGCCTGTGCGAAGTCGGTCACTTTGGCATCACACAACAGGAGCCATTCCAGCCTGTCTGTAGGGTCTGGGGCGGCGACTTCCCAGACACGCACGGCAGTGCATGGGATGGGGCGCTGGCCGCTCCGCCCATAACCGGGACGCCAGGGAGCACTTAACGTCACGGCGGTGGCACTCACGCACAAGTGTGCCGTGCGCGCAGGGTGTTTCGTCCTTTGGCGTAACTGGCCCTCAGCAAACATTCGTGCAAAATTCCAGCTAGAGACCTGGAAAGTGCGGTAACTCTAGATGCCTTACGCTTTTTGCATCTTGATTTCCGCAGGAGTTTTAGCGCCGAATTCCAGGGAGTTGCCAGCCTTTTGAGCGCGTCACAATGATGGTGCAACAAGTGTACTTTTCGCACATATGGCCACAGAGAGCACCGAGTGTAAGGCTGCGGAGCACAGCAAGGCGTGCGCCGCAAAATTCCTGATATCAAGCAGTTGTCAGTTCCATCTGGAAAATTACACAGTTCTTTGCCGACGGCCCTGTTGGGAGAGCGGCGAGGAGGCCTGTGGCGATGGAGGAACACAACACGTATGACCGAAGAGCGCATTGCCCAGATTGAAGCGATCATTGCCCAGTGCGAAGCACAGGGCATTGGGTGGACGAATCTGCTTGTCTACGA
>JBMDXC010000504.1:0-2248 GCA_048594805.1 Candidatus Entotheonellaceae bacterium
TCACGAGAACGGCTCGCCGGCCGAGGGCCTCGATGCATTCGGCCGTTTCTCGCGCAGGGGCGCGATTGCGGAAGAAATTGACTACCAGGTCGGCGCCTGACCGTGCAAAGTGCAGGGCGATGGCCCGGCCGATTCCCCGCCCGGAACCGGTAACCAGGACGACCTTTCCCGCGAAGGGCAGCTCTGCGTTCAATCCTGGTTCTCGTGGCCTCCAAATGGCAGCATGGATACGGAAGCGCTTACGGCATTTTCCGGATCCCCAACCAACAATGTCCTACCCGGTTCGTGGTGTGGACGGCGCAGGATAGCCAGGGCGATGGGTCCAAATCGAGGCGAGGTTGCAGCCGAGGTGATCACTCCTGCGCTGCGTGCACCCTCCGGAGCCCAGACGGGATCGCCCGGGTTGGACTCTCTCTCCAGGATAAGGCCGGCCAGGTGGCGGGTGATCTTATCGTAAGTGACCTGCCGGGCCAGCACTTCCTGCCCGGTGTAGCAGCCTTTGTCCTCCGAGATGGCGCTCTCCAGACCGGCTTCCAGCGGGGTATACTCCTCGACCAGCTCGCCCTCAGCTCCCGGTCTCCCGGATTCGACGCGCAGCAGGGTGTGCATCTCGGGCGAGAGGCGAGCCGCTCCGGCTCTTTCTAGGGCTGCAGTGACCGCCCCTGCCCGTTCAGTGGGGACGACCAGCCGATAACCCAGTTCCGCGGTGTGGATCGCCCATACAGCAGCCCCGGACACTTCACCGGAATGAGCCTGTCCCGGTTCGATCGTCTGCGTGAACCCCAGCCCTTGGAACAGGGAATGAACAGCCAGCCCAAGCAGTTCCAGCTGCAGGTAATCGCTGCTGGCGTCTTCCACCGTCACCTTGTCCATGAAGAAGATCCGGCTGTGCAAATAGTTGAAGGTTTCAGCAGCACGGCCCGGCAGCGTGATGGCCGCGATCGCATCACTTTCAGAGACCAGGGTCAGGACATCCAGGATCCTGGCCGTGGGAGCGGTCAAAACTGTGACCAGGGCTCGGCCGGGGGAAAGCAGGCGCACGTCGTTGGTGGTCTGGCGTTGGAGGAATGCCTGCCGGTCGGCGCCGCTTACTCTCAGGTGGCCGGCCCCAGAAAGGGGAAAATATCCTGCACCACTTACAGCGGCTTCATAGGCTGCGGAAGTGGAAGGGTTTGCCAGGGTCAATGGATCTCCAGAAAAGAAAACTGGAATGGCGAGCAGGAAAAAGCGGCTTTCCGTTCGCCATTCCAGGCTGTTAAAGCTTCAGATCAGGCCAGCTGCGGGAGCGGCGTACCACTGTTTTTCGGGATCGGAGGTGGGAATAGCTCTTCGAATTCTTCTCGAGTGATCGTTTCCACTTCGAGCAGCCGGGAGGCGACGGAATCCAGCCGGTCGCGATACTTAAGTACGATCGACTTGGCCATCTCGTAAGCCTCGCTCACTAGACGGCGGACTTCTTTGTCGATCTGCTGTGCTACCGCTTCAGAGTAATCCCGCTGTTCCGAGATTTCTCGGCCCAAGAAGATCAGCTCCTCTTTTTGGCCGTAGACCATCGGGCCTAACTCCATGCTCATCCCCAACCGGGTAACCATGGCCCTGGCCATGCGGGTGACCCGCTCGAGGTCGTTCGATGCGCCGGAGGTGATGTCGTCGAAGACGATCTCCTCGGCCGCTCGCCCGCCCAGCAGGCCGACCATATCGGCGAACATTTTCTTGCGGGCCATCAAGGTGCGGTCTTCTTCCGGAAGCATTATAGTGTAGCCGCCGGCCATACCCCGCGCCGTGATCGAGACTTTATGCACCGGGTCGGCCTCGGGGATTGCGTTAGCGACAACAGCGTGACCTGCCTCGTGGTAAGCGACGATGCGCTTCTCCTCCTCAGAAATGAGGCGACTCTTGCGCTCGGGGCCAGCAATCACGCGCTCGATGGCTTCTTCCAGCTCGAGCTGCCCGATAACTTTTTTATTGCGGCGGGCTGCCAGGATCGCGGCTTCGTTGACCAGGTTCTCCAGGTCGGCGCCGACGAAACCAGGGGTAGAACGAGCCAGGACGCCGAGATTGGAATCGGGAGCGAGGGGCTTACCCTTGACGTGCACTTTCAAGATGGCTTCCCGGCCGCGCATGTCGGGCCGGTCCAGGATGACGCGGCGATCGAAGCGTCCTGGGCGGAGCAAGGCAGGGTCCAGGATGTCGGGCCGGTTTGTGGCTGCGACAATGATCACGTTCGTGTCGGTGTCGAAGCCATCCA
>JBMDXC010000505.1:0-7984 GCA_048594805.1 Candidatus Entotheonellaceae bacterium
GTGCTTGCCTGGACCCAGAACCAGGAACCCCGTGCTGCCTGGGAGCGCCGGCTTGGTCTCGCGCCCGGGTCATTGACCCAGACAGTCCACAACGAGCACTCCTGGATCGCTGCCCAGCGTGGGACTATCACCATCGACGCACATTGGCAAGAGGTGAGCACGGCGCTTCATTTGACGCCTGCAGAAACGACCGCCCTCCGCGCTGCGTTCTATGCTGGAGATGTCCTCAATGTGGAACTCGTAGCCTGCATTGATCGCTTACGTTCCAGCGGCCTGCGCGTCGGTCTCTTGAGCAATTTTAGCGCTGACCTGCGCACCATGCTGGCGCAACACGACCTCCTCCGGCGCTTCGATGCGCTGGCGATCTCGGCGGAGATTGGCGTCATGAAACCCGATGCCGCGGCGTATCGGGCCGTCCTCGCTATGATGCACATGGAAGCGCACACGTGTGTCTTTATCGATGATGTCGCGGCCAACGTGGCAGCGGCGCAGGCTGTGGGTCTGCATGGCATCGTCTTTGAGGATAATCCCTCGTGCCTCGCAGCACTCATGCGCTTGCTGGGGAGCCGCAGCGACGCTCGAGGGATGGTGACGTAGCCAAAGTCATGATGGCCTCCTTGTGACTCGTGCCTCTCTGCACTATGAGCCTTGCTGAGTTGCCAGGACGTCCTATTGACACCACCGCAGAGATTTGTCACAGTCTCACCATGCAATGGGCAAGCACAGGGACACCAGCAGTACAACGTGTGATTGGCCTGATGTCGGGCACCTCCGCTGATGGAGTGGATGCGGCCCTGGTGGAGATCCAGGAGGACGGCCTGAGGCCCCAGGTCCGTGTCCTGGCGCACGCGACTTACCCCTACGATGCGGCCTTGCGGGCGCAGATTCTCGCAGCCTCGTATCCGGAAAGCAGTAGCGTTGACCTCATCTGCCATCTGAACGTTGCCCTGGGTGAGTGCTTCGCTGCGGCGGCCATGGCCGTTGCCCACACGGCTGGCGTGCCTCTCGACCAGATTGCTCTCATTGGTTCCCACGGACAGACCATTTATCATATTCCGGAGGCCACCCATACACCGTTGCGGTGCTCCTCAACCCTGCAGATCGGTGAGCCCTGCGTTATCGCGGAACGCACAGGGATTCCTACTGTGGCGGATTTTCGTCCGCGCGATATGGCCGCAGGGGGCCTCGGAGCACCACTGGCGCCCTACGGGCACCACCTGCTCTTTGCGGAGCCGCACCGTGCCAAGCTCGTGCAAAATATCGGTGGTATTGCCAATGTCACGGTCCTGGCCGGCGCTGACATGCACGGCCTGCTCGCCTTCGATACGGGTCCTGGGAATATGCTGATCGATGAGGCGTTACGCCACTTCAGCGGTGGCCAGCAGCACTACGATGCCGGGGGACAGATGGCAGCGCAAGGCCGTGTGCACCAGGAGTTGCTTGAGACCTTACTTGCCCACCCTTTTATCACACAATCTCCCCCCAAAGCGACCGGTCGCGAGGTGTTTGGTCAGGCGCTGTTTCGTACCGTGCTTGAGCGCGCCAGCGCCTTGCAGTTAGCGCCAGCAGATGTCGTGTGCACATGCACGGTCTTCACCGCCGCCTCTATCCTCGACAACTATCACCGTTTCATCTGGCCACACTGGACTATCGCGGAGGTCATTATCTGTGGGGGGGGCGTCTACAATGCCGAGTTGATGCGCCTGCTGCGCGACGGTCTCGCCCCGTGTCCGGTGGCGACCCCCGAAACCTATGGCTACCCCAACGAAGCCCTAGAGGCCATCCTGTTTGCGTTGCTGGCGCATGCCACGGTGCATGGCCGGCCTGGTAATGTGCCTGGTGCGACAGGAGCACGGCGGGCGGTCGTGCTCGGGAAAATTGTGCCAGCGTGAGAGAGCAAGAGCGGGAGAGCGCTATGCGGTGGATGCCAGGAGTGGTATGGCTGGGCGTGCTGCTGTGGCTGGGTCTGGGGACGTGGGCGGTAGCAGACCCAGGGCCATACGCCCAACGCCTGACGCAAGCCCTGGGATTCATGCAACAGGGGGGCTGGCAGCAAGCCATGGAGGCGATTGGGGAGCTGGATAAGAAGGTGGCTCTAACGCCAGAGCTGGCACGCCTGTGGTTTGTGCGTGGCGCGCTCGCGCAAAAACTGCAAGACCCCAACACAGCGCGGCAGGCTTTTGAACGGGTATGGCAGGGCTATCCGCCCCTGGCGGACTATGCTGCCTGGGCCATGGTGCAATACGATGCCGCGCATGACCTGCTGCCCACCTTGCAGAAAACCGTCACGACCCTGGCAGAGCGCTATCCATTCAGTCGCCTGTTGCCTGAGAGCCGACTGGTGCTGGCGCGTACCCAGCATCGGCTCGGGCATTCTGCCCCAGCACGGGCCACACTCGAACGCCTGGTGCGCGACACCGCGGCGCCGTCCATCCACGCTGAAGCGATGGCTTTCCTCGGTCAGGTCTACGAAGACCGCGGTGAGTTCGATCTGGCGGCCCAGATCTTGCAAAGCCTGGGAGAGACGCATCCCCGTGACAGGCAGGCGGCCATGGCCCTGCGTCATAGCCGTGAACTCCTGGCCCGCCTGTCAGCGCCGCCGCGGCCCCCTGAGCCGGAGCAGCTCCTTGCCAGTATTGACCGTCTGGCAGAGGGGCAACTCTGGCAGGAAATCGAGGCCCGCTTCACCACCCTCGACACCCTGTCGCTCCCCGAGACACTGGTCGTGAAAGTGCTCATGAAACGCGGGGCGGTGGCAGTCCGCCGCGGGAGCCTGACAGAAGCGCGGGCGGTCCTGCAGGAGGTGTTGCGGCGCTACCCCCGAGGGGGGCATCTGCCGGAAGCGTATTATCTGCTCGGGAACGTGTATCAACGCCAGAATCAGCCCACCGAGAGCATACAGGTCTATGAGAGGGGGTTGGCGCAGCCCCCGACTTTCCCCTGGACTGCCAAAACGCTCTGGGCCCTGGCCCGCCTCCAGGAAGAGCGGCAAGAGCTGATCAGAGCCATCGAGCTCTACCAGCGGCTGGCGCAAGATTTTCCCACCTATGCACAGGCCGAGTCGAGTCTGTGGCGGGCTGGATGGCTGCAGTATTGCCAGCGTCACTACCAGGCTGCTACGACGCTCTGGCAAAGCTTTGAGCAGCGCTTTCCGCGCTCGCCATTCCTCCCTCAGGTGCTCTACTGGCAGGCCCGGGCAGCCCAGCAGGAAGGGCAGCAGGATACCGCGCTCCGCCTCTATCAGCGGATCGTTGCTGAGAACCCTGTGCACTATTACACGACCCAGGGACACGCCAGTCTGCAGGCGGCTGGCGGACGCTCCGCGTTGGCTACTGACACGCCACTCCCAACGACTCCTGTGCGCCTCCAGGATCCTGCTATGCTCCCAGAACAATCTCAGGGGAAGCCTAGCAAAGCCCGCTTCCACCTCGTGCGTGTGCAGGAACTGCAGCAGTTACAGATGTCTCAACAGGCAGGGCAAGAAATCCGCAGCCTCGCGCCACTGCTGTCTCGCACTCCAGCGGCCCAGTACTTCCTCGCCTCGCTGTATGTCAATAACCAGCAATACGCGGCAGCCTTCCAGGCCCTCAGCAGTGTGCTCGAGGCCTTGAGCCCGGCAGAAGTGCGAGGGTTGCCGCGCGATTTCTGGACCATGCTGTATCCCCAGGTGTTCTGGCCGGAAATCACCCAGCTCGCCCAGACGAGAGGTCTCAATCCCTATCTCGTCCTGAGCATCATTCGGCAGGAGAGCGCCTTTAATCCCGCCGCGGTCTCGTCCTCAGGTGCCCGCGGCTTGATGCAGTTGATGCCCACGACCGCGCAGGAACTGTTGAGCAAGCTGAAACTGCCCCAGGAAGCCGCGTCGCGGCTGCATGATCCGCAGCTCAGTATGACCCTGGGCACGCACTATTTTGCCGGTCTGATGCAGCGCTATCAAGGCAACGTCGTACTGGCGCTGGCGGGCTACAATGCCGGTCCAACGCGGGCCGCACGCTGGCGCGAGCAATGGCCTGGTGTGCCTACGGACGAATTTATCGAGCGTATTCCGCTGGACGAGACGCGCAATTATGTGAAGCTGATCCTGCGTAACCTCATGATATACGAGCGCCTGTATAAGGCGTCGCCGTCGAGAACGGCGCTCGACAGCCAGTAACACCGTGCATTGTCCCTTCCCCTCACCTCTGGTATAGTACCGGGAGCATGGCACTGTAGCAGACTCCCCTCATTGAGGTTCGCGCATGAAATTCACGAAAATGCACGGCATAGGGAATGACTATATCTATGTCAATGGCTTTGAGGAGCACATTGAGCATCCGGCGGAGGTGGCGCAGGCAGTCAGCGACCGGCACTTTGGTATTGGCTCTGATGGCCTGATCCTGATCCTGCCTTCTACCCATGCCGATTTCCGCATGCGCATGTTCAACGCGGATGGTAGTGAGGCGCAGATGTGTGGCAACGGCATTCGTTGCCTGGCCAAGTATGTCTATGACCGTGGGATGACGCAGAAGACGACCATCCAGGTCGAGACTTTAGCAGGCGTGCTCGAACTGCAACTCTTTCCCGGCCATGGGGTGGTTGAAAAGGTCAGGGTAAAGATGGGTGAGCCGCGCCTGGAACGGGCCCAGATTCCTATGCGGGGACCGGTGGGGCGAGTGCTGCGCGAACCGCTCATGGTCGATGGCACGACGTTTGAGGTCACGGCGGTCTCTATGGGCAACCCACACTGTATCGTGTTCGTGGATGACCCGCAGATATTTGACGTGATGTCGTGGGGTCCGCGCTTTGAGCACCACCCGGCCTTTCCTGAAGGCGTCAATACCGAGTTTGTACGGGTGCTCGACGCCCAGACATTCTCCATGCGCGTCTGGGAACGAGGCTCGGGCGAAACCCTGGCTTGCGGTACAGGGGCTTCGGCGGTGGTGGTAGCCTGTCATCTCACCGGCCGTACTGGACGCCGGGTGACCGGGCACCTGCGTGGTGGCAGCCTGGAACTCGAATGGAACGAGACAGATAATCAGGTCTATATGACTGGCCCCGCCGTCGAGGTATTCAACGGCGAGTGGTATCGCAATGGAGCAAACCAACATGATTGATCTACGCAGTGATACCGTCACTAAACCTTCGCCAGGCATGCGCCAGGTCATGGCAGAGGCGGACGTGGGCGATGACGTCTTCGGCGAGGATCCCTGCGTCAATCGTCTCCAGGAGGTGACCGCACGGTTGCTAGGGAAAGAGGCGGCGCTGTATGTACCCTCGGGCACCATGGCCAATCAGCTCTGCATTAAGGTGCATACCCAGCCGGGTGACGAGATCATCATGGAGCGCACCAACCATCCCTTCAACAGTGAATCAGGTGCGCTGGCGGCCCTCTCGGGCGTGCAGGTGAACTTGATTGACGGCAAGCGTGGCGTCATCACGGCGGCCCAGGTAGCCCGTGCCATCCGGCATGGGGACAACGTGCATAATCCCCCGACGCGCCTCGTGTGTTTGGAAAATACGCACAACCGTGGTGGCGGCAATGTGTATCCCGTGGAGACCATCCGAGAGATCAGCGAGGTAGCGCGGCAGCACGGACTTGCCATGCACCTTGATGGGGCGCGCTTGCTGAATGCCTGTGTGGCCAGCGGCCTACCGGCCACGGCGTATTCGCAGTATTGTGACAGTTGTACGCTTTGCCTATCCAAGGGCCTGGGTGCTCCCGTCGGGTCAGTGCTGGCTGGCAGCGCTGACTTTATCCGTCGGGCCATACGCTACCGTAAGATGTTCGGTGGTAGTATGCGCCAGGCGGGGATCGTCGCGGCGGCTGGTCTCTACGCCCTGGAGCACAACGTTGAGCGCCTGGCTGCGGACCATCAGCACGCCAAGTTGCTCGCCGAACGCATCAGCAGTGCCCGCGGTCTGCGCATCAATCCGCAGGAGGTGGAAACCAATATTCTCTTCCTGCAGCTCGATCCCGCTGCGGCGCGTCTCGACGCCCCCGCTTTGCAGCGGGCTATGCGTGAGCGTGAGGTGCTAGCCCTGGCAGTGGACCAATACAGTATGCGCCTCGTCACCCATCTCGATGTGACGCGTGCCCAGGTCGAGCAGGCAGCGCACGTGATCTGTGAGGTGCTCAATACTTAGCCACAGAGACCACGGTGGCAGGCAGTGCTGGAGAGTGCGCGTCGTATGAGGCGACACTGATAATGTCGAAGCCTAGAGCAGCAATTGTGGCAACCTGTGCGGTAGCAGCGCTGCACCACCTCGCTCTCGGCTGACTTCTGCTATCCTTCTGACTACACACGCATTGTGACAGGGGTTGGCGGCAGGGGAGAGCTCGAAGAGCTGTCCAGTGGTCATGGAAATCAGGGTAAAGGAGCATACCATGCATCACAGGCATGAGCGTCGAGGTCAACTTCAACAATGGCTGGGGGTCATCGTCATCCTGGCCACGGTGCTCTGTGCCATCCCAGGGCACACGCGGGGTGGCCGTGGGCATGGGGGCGGAGGCCACGGCTTTCATGGTGGGCACGGCTTCCGTGGTGGGCACGGCTTCCATGGTGGGCACGGCTTCCACGGCAGGCACGGTTGGGGAGGCGTAGGGGTCACCATTGGGGTCGGGCCGTACTGGGGACCATACTGGTGGCCATATAGGTATTCTTATGCTTATCCCTCTATCTATCCCTATACATATCCCCCTCAGGTCTATGTCCAACCCTCACAACAGTTATCAATCCAGCCGCCCTCATCGCCACCTGTCTGGTACTACTGTGACAATGCACAGGGCTATTACCCCTATGTCCAACAGTGTCCCGGTGGCTGGAGAACAGTGCCCCCGAGCCCACAATAGGTAGCCCGAGACGGTCTCCTCCCGTATGTCGCAACCGGGCGGTACAGGTCCACTTTCAGAACACGACCTGCACCGCATCAGGAGGTGAGACGCCAAACGTGCGCATCGGTTGCCAGGCCCCTGGTGCTGCCGCAACACTCATACTCGCCCCCTATGACAAGTAAGCGGCAGGCACGCCGTGATCGCTTACAGCATCATTCTGAAGCGTAGCAGCAACCACGTATTCTCTCCATTATGCGCAACTCTACCATCGGCAATAAATCCCGAGCGTGCTATCCTACGCACTTCTGCTTCAATCCATATTTCATGGTTTTTAAAGAATTGAGCATCAAAAAAATTAATAAGTTGCCCCGCTACCAGGCTATACTCCTGTTGCTCATCGACCAGGTGAAAGTCATTGGTAGGTTTTTTGCGGTCTCTGTCTTCAAAAGAATCATAGTGAGCATATTTGTATTCAGCCAAGAATCGATACGATCCATATCTTACCTCGATTTTTGGATGTATATATACTCCATAAGCGTAATAATAATTTTCTGCCATTAAAACACTTTTAACATTATCTATACGATGATCCTTCTTATACTTATCGAAAGCATAAGACCTGACCATAGCAAAATCACCAAATACGTCCAAGCCTAGGCGAACATAGCCGGCCCTATGAAAAGAAGTAAGCTCCATAGAAGGTCCAAACACATGTAAAGCACCAATCCAGTCTTTAAACTCACCAGTGTCATATTGGATATGCTCAAATGCAGAAGCAAGACCCACAAAGAAACTGGAGCCGACTGTCTTTCCTGCAGCGTCGCGAGCAATGTTTTGACGATAATAAGGAGCCCATACCGTTTTTGCAAAAAAACGTATGTCATCTACTCCTTTATCTGTTACACCAAGTTCAATCCCTATCTCGCTTAGAACTGGTTTATTAAAGAACGTATCGATGACAGCTTCTTCGCCGTATTGAGGAATAAAATACAATTTCCCATGAAATCCAAAAATAAGGTCAGCATTGAAGTTAGACGTGTTTTCATGATAACTAATGCCCATTCCACTAAAAATACTGATATCCTTTTGTATAGAGGTAAAAGGACAAATAACACTTATAGAATACTTGTCATGCACATCACTCCAAAGAAAACTATTAACCAGGGCAATATC
>JBMDXC010000506.1:0-21944 GCA_048594805.1 Candidatus Entotheonellaceae bacterium
GTAGCGGAAGACGGTGTGCCGAGCCGGCCTGACGCGCGCCCACTGCGCCACCGGCAGGGCCGCCATGGCGGGCCGCGAGAACCACGCGAAGCTCTCCACCACCATCATGGCGAGAAAACTGAGACACGACGCAATCAACCAGAGTTGGACCACCGCTCGCCCCCACGGCCCGAACACCCGCAGAGGGAGGACGCGAACCCGCAGCATGTCGAGGACCACAGCCAGCACGACGAGCGCGGCCACGATCCAGAGCCCCTGCAACAGGGTGCGCGGTCCTGGCCAGGCCACGGCGTCGATCACACGCCACGCCCGGCCAAACCAGAAGGACTGGACCAAGGGCGTAAGCGCCAGGATGACCATGAGAAACAGGCGAAAGGGCCTGGGGCCTCGTATACGGTAGCTCTCCACTCAACCATGGTGAGGTGCACTTGTCATGCAAACGGGGCCCAGCCATACGCCTCCTGGGAGGTTCCCACACGCGTCTCGGAGGAGAAGCATGGACCCCACAACCACATGCTGCCCCAACGTGGCATGCCCGGCCCGAGGCCACATGGGTCCGGGCACTATGGGTATCCAGGCATGGAAGGAGAGGCGCTGCCTCTGCACGCCGTGTCGCAAGACGTGCAGCGCCACCACAGGCACGGCCTTCTCGCGGCTGCGCACCACGGCAGAGACGGTCGTCCTCTGCGCTGGACGCCCCCAAAGCACCACGGGCGTCCCTTAGGGGCACGACAACGCCTGGTGCGCGCTGATGCTCGTGACCACGGTTCAGGGCGGAGCTACCGTGGGGTGCAGGCCAGGAGATAAGGCAATTTAGCTGCGTACAGATGTGAAAAACTTCTTTATAGCCGCCATGTGGGCATCGGGCGTCTGGAGCCCGGCACGCATGGTATTTACCGACAGATGCGTGGCGCCGAGAGCACCCCAGTCCTCAGCCTGCTGCGTCCAGGTATCCGGCGTGCTGTTGGCTATGCTAATACGCCCTTCGACACCGATAGTAGCTGGGTCACGACCGGCAGCCCGCGCGTAGCCACGCATGCGCTCCAGGGTGGCCCGCCCTACGTCATCAGGCGCAAACTGTGGGAACCAGCCATCCGCCAGACGTCCAATGCGTTCAATCACCGCTTCAATACCAGGTCGCCCACCACCGAGCCATAGGGGAATGGGACGCTGAATCGGCAGCGGGTTGAGGCCAGCGTGGCTAATATGGTGCCAGCGCCCATGGAAATCGACCACTTCCTGCGTCCACAGCGCCCGCATCACGGCAATTTGTTCCTCAGAGCGCTTGCCACGGGTGTGGAAGTTCTCACCCAGCGCCTCATATTCCACCGCGTTCCAGCCAATCCCAACTCCCAAACGCAGGCGCCCACCGCTCAACACATCGACTTCCGCCGCCTGCTTCGCCACTAGCGCCGTTTGCCGCTGGCCCAGAATGATGACCGCTGTTACTAGCTCGAGGCGTTGCGTCACAGCCGCCAGATACCCGTAGAGTACAAAGGGCTCATGAAACATGTCGTCCTTCGTATACGGTCCCTGCCATCCCTGGTAATGCGCGGTATCCGCCCCAAGGACATGGTCAAAGACAATCACGTGTTCGTAGCCTATGCCCTCAGCGGCCTGCACAAAATCACGTATCGCCTTGGGATCAGCACCTATTTCGGTTTGTGGGAAAATTACGCCTAGCTGCATAGCAGTGCTCCTCTGATGAGATCTGCGCCATTTGAGCCAAAAGCGTTGCTATCCTCTGGTCGCCCCTACGGTGAGGCAAGACATCAACAGTTATAGCTGTTTCCTCCTTAGCACAGAAGGCTTCATGATGGAAGTCGGCCTCGAAACCTCCTGGTGCGTGCAGCGATATTGTAGTGGGGTCATTGTCTATCCGTGCAGGAAGGCCGTCAATAAAAAACATTCTGGTGTCAATGAGCACAGATCATTACAGGGAATGCTGCAAGAGTAGACGGTGTTATCTGGCAGCAAAGAGGTGTATATGTCTGCATCCTCCACAGCCCTGGTGGCGTCTTACACTCTGGGGAGACGCAGGCATGAAAGGAGATGACCGTGGTAGTACACATCAAAATTCCCCAGCCGTGGGATATTCCTGAACATCAAATTACCCCGGAAGCGCTGTATTGGAACCGTCGACAGATTCTGCGCGCTATGGGCTTGACCGGGGTCGGCCTGGCCGGGATACTGGCGGGTTGTAAGAGCAATCAGGAGGTCGAGCAGCAGATCCTGCAGCGCGCCCAGGCCCTGCCGACGCTGTCGGCACCACACAATGACACTTTTAGTCTGGATCGCCCTCTCACAGAAGAGAAAGTGGCCGCGCACTATAACAATTTTTACGAGTTCAGCAGCGGCAAAGACGACGTCTGGGAGCTCGCTGCCTTCGAGAGTGAACCGTGGAAGGTGGAGATCACTGGCCTGGTGCAGCGCCCCCAGACACTGGATATCGATGATATCCGGCGCCTCATGCCTCTGGAGGAGCGGCACTACCGCTTCCGGTGTGTGGAAGCCTGGGCCATGGCGGTGCCCTGGATTGGCTTTCCCATGCGGGCCTTACTGGAGCGCGTTGAGCCGCTGGCCAAGGCGCGCTTCGTGCGCTTCACCACATTCCATTTTCAGGACGGGAGGAAATCGCTCTTCCGGGAGTATCCCTGGCCGTACAACGAGGGCCTGAGTATGGCCGAGGCCATGCATGAACTCACGCTGCTGGCCGTTGGCATCTATGGACATACGCTGCCGCCGCAGCACGGCGCGCCACTGCGTCTGGTGACGCCCTGGAAATACGGCTTTAAGAGTATCAAATCCGTGGCACGTATCGAACTCACTGAGACACAGCCGGCGACGTTCTGGAATACCCTGGTGCCAAGTGAGTATGACTTTCTCGCCAATGTCAATCCCAACGTGCCGCATCCGCGCTGGTCACAGGCCACCGAGCGCCTGATCGGCAGCAATGAGCGTCGTCCGACACTGCTGTATAATGGCTACGGCGCCTACGTCGCGCCCCTGTACAGGGCCTAGGGGAGAACACGTTGGGAGCGTAGCATTGCCCTTATCACCGCCGCGGCGTACGTACCAGTTGTTCCAGCTCAACTGCGAACCACAGCGCCATCGCCCCGCCCCGGTCATCGCGGCCAAAAATCGCTGGACGGTCGAGGTAGGCTTGTACGTTTTCCTGCACGCCAGTGTTGGTGCAGCAGTCCACCAGTCCGCCCGCATCGTCGATGCGCTCTGCTACGCCCTGCCAGGCCAGGTCTATGGTAGGCCGATACGAGGCATCGAGCCAGCCCCGGCGCACGGCACGCGCCATGGCGTAGCCGATCATACATGTCACCGTGCATTCCTGATAGGATCCGGGGACATTGAGTACCTGCCCAAACATCCCGGACGGGAGCTGGCACTGCTGTAGGGCCGCGAGGTGGCGCACGTGCATGTCCAGGAGTGCTGCGTGCGCGGGATGGTCAGTGGGGAGAAAGCTGAGGGCCTCGCTGCAGCCCAGCAGTGCGAACCCATTGCCCCTGCCCCAATAATACGGAGCTGAGCGACTGTGCCAGAATAGGCCATCCGCTTGCTGCGTGCGTGCTGTCAAGAGGAAATGCGTGAGCAGATCCAGATAGCGCATCTCGCCCGAAAGCCGGAAGGCACGCCCGAGCATGGCACCATTCATGAACATGTCCTCAGTGCGGTAGTCTGGATCAGAGGGCGGGGGCGCGCCCTCAGCAGCGCCTGGGCGATAACGCTCTGCCGCACTGATGACCAGGTCCGCATAGCGGCGATCGCGCGTGAACTCGGCCAGCTGCATGCCCCAGATCAGGCCAGCCAGGGCAGCCGTGGAGGCAGAGGCGTCAAACATGCGCACCTCCCCAGAGACATACGGTTCGACCAGGCGCACAATACTGGGTACCGGGTCTTCGTAGGTGGGATCCAGGCGGGACAGGCGGAGCCGACCGCTGATCGCCATGCCCTGCGTATAGACCACTGGCTCCAAAGTGTGTCCGTATACTCTCGCCAGGCTGTGAGCGACCTGGAGCGGTGAGCGCGCACGGCGAGCCTCGAGCCGACGCCGGGCTGGTGAGGGTCGCAGTATTGCTGTGCTGGGGAAGAGTGACCACAGGCGATTGAGCTGTGCGGCCAGGGCTTCAGGGGGCGTGGTCAGGCGCAGACCAGGGATGGGACCGAGACCATTAGGAGTCAGGCCATTGGAGAGGTCAGCCCCGAACGCTGCCAATAAAGAATCTGGTGGCGTCACCAGGGTGGCGTGCAGCGCTGGGGCGAGCGTCATGGCAGTTGCTGAAGCTTCCCATGCGACAGCCTGGCCAGCACGTACTTCGAGGAGCAGATCCGGCGCTTGCAAGCCAGCCCAGCGCCACAGATAACGGCGCTCCGGGTTGTGTGGATCGTAAAAAAACTGGTTCAGAGGCGGATAGCCGTTCTCAGGCCGTCCTCCGGCACCATTTTCTGGTCCTACACCCAGGGCTAACCCATCAGGGTTACCACACGGCACCGCACTCAACGCCAGCGTCTGCCCCAGACGGTCTCCTGCCTCTACATAGGCTTCCAGAGTGCTGTAGGCAAGGGTCACGTCTTCCAGGCGCCCTGACAACCCCCCGACGAGCAAGACGCGTGCGCGTGGCGTCGTGGGCGCATAAGCGTCGCGGTGGACGAGGGCTGGAATAGGAGTCTGGGAGCGCGTCACGCCACACGCATCGAGCGTCCAGATGTCGGTAGCGCGGGCTACAAGGGCTTGCAGCGTCGCATTGACAGGTATGCGGTGATGTTCCATGATACGCTCCTGCAAGAGGGCCGGCACTGTAACGAACCATCGTGCTTCGTCGGAGATGCTAGACTACAATGACATGGCATAGAGTAGCACATTCAGTGCTTGCGTGGCATCTTCTCTGCCCTGGAACCATAATTGTTCTATATGCCCTGGCTGACTGCTCTCGGCGGAGACCATCATGACTACACGTACGTTCGTTGATGCGCTCGGCCGCGTCGTACACATACCCCATGCCCCACAGCGGCTGGTGTCGCTGGTGCCCAGTATCACTGAAGTGCTGTTTAGTTTTGGTCGAGGGCAACAGGTGGTGGGGATTACCGACTACTGTACGGAGCCTGCAGCAGCAGTGCCCGCCAAGACGAAGATCGGCGGCACGAAAAATCCCGACCTTGCCACTCTTCTCGTCCTGTGCCCTGATTTGGTGTTTGCTGTGGCCGAAGAAAACCGTCGTCAGGACGTCGAGCAGCTTGCCGCCGCTGGGGTGCCGGTGTACGTCTTTGCGCCACGCACTGTGCGCGATGGCGTTGACCTGCTGTGGCGTGTGGCTGACCTTTTAGATTGTCGCTCTGAGGTCATGGGACAGATGCAGAGCATCGAGCAGGACTATGCCGAGACTGTGGCGTTCGTGGCGCGCCATCAACGGGTGCGCGTCTTTTGCCCTATTTGGAAGGACCCGTACATGACGATCAATGCAGATACTTACGTGCATGACGTCCTACGGGTCTGCGGTGGCGATAACATTTTTGCGCACCGCCAGCGCCGCTTTCCACTGGCCGCAGACCTCGGGCAACAGCTTGAGGCGACGGGCGAGCGCTATACGGAGCGGGACCGACGCTATCCTCGCATCACGCTGGAAGAAATGGCCGCACTGCGCCCTGAGGTGATCCTCTTGCCAGATGAGCCCTACGTGTTCAGCCAGGCTGATATGGCTGATTTCATGCCGTTTCCTGAGGTGCCAGCGGTACGTGACGGGCGTATCTTTCTGATTGACGGGAAGATGGTGAGTTGGTACGGACCACGCATTGGTCACAGTCTGCGGACCGTACGTGCATTGCTACTCCGCTAGGAAGGCGCGCATCATTGCAGATGGAGCTGCTGTCTAAGCAACGCGGCTATCTCGTGCTGTCCGACAGCATTCAGATGTTCATCGTTGGCATCATACACCGCCTGCTGGGCGTGCACCTCGCGCAGTTTGGAGAGAGGATTGATAATGTGTACATTGGACCATGCGGTAAAGCGCTCACGCAGACGCACCAGGAAGGGATATTCGGGGAGACCCAGGGCTGCCGGGGTCGTGAAGCGTGCTCCCAATTGGTGCATATACGTGAGAGAGGCCGCGTCTACCTGACAGACGTGCGGTATAACCAGAATGTAGGCATGACACACTGCAGGTTTGCAGTACGTGAGGAGTTGCGCCAAGCTCTCCAGAAAAATGGCATAGTCGTGCTGTCGATTGCCTTGCACGAGAATTGAATCTTCTATCAATGATGGCTCAGCGCGCATATAGAGTTTAACCCTGGCATCGTAGTGTTCGACGGCGAATGTTCCGGTGTCCCCGGCTGCAGAGGCCGCAACGGCAGTACCAGAGAGAGAGAGGACGTGGCCTTGGCGAGAGGTGAGTGTCTCCTTGACCTGGCGCAGACGATAGTTTAGATAGCCGACGACACGGAGGTAATTGGCGAGCAACCAATAAACATTTCGCACCAGAGAGATGGCGCGCCAGTTCGTTGGATAGCGGATATCAAACAAGTCATTGCCAACGTATACCTGATACAGAAAAATGGATGGGTGAAATCGGGCAAACCGATGCGGAGCCATATACAGCGCCTGCAGTACCCCGGTACCGCTGACTGCAGCATTAATCACCTGCCACTCTTGGAGCGTATCTTGGAGTATACCGGCATAACTCGTGTGACCAGCGGTGAAGGAATCTCCCATCACCAGAAGCGTCGGTTTGGCCTCAAGCGCGAGCACCTGTGTGGAGTTAAACGTGTACAGTTCGGGCCTATACGTATCCACAAGCTGGAAGCGATAGACCCATTCCAGGGTGAGAAGTGCAAGGCCCAGGCTCACCAGGACCATCAGGGCCAGCAACAACGTTTTCCGCAGGGGCATCTGTCCCGTCCACACTATGTACTGTCCGTTGGTCTTCCGCCGCAACCGGGGCGCTTATGTATCGCAATAGCCTTCATAGTATTCGACACCAGCGCTGCGGCTCCCGGCAGCGCCTGAATCATGGCGTGCCGCAGCAGTCCAGGTGGCATGCCGCGGAGACAGGGACACTAGGCTCCTTGCAGACGGAATAACCTCTGCGCGTTCTTGCCGGCCATGGCGTCGATGTCCGCGTCGGCGAATCCGACCTGGGCATAGAGACGCAGGGGATCAGGGTCGGCTACCGGAAAGGGATAATCGGTGCCCAGCAGCAGACGATCACTCCCGACCATCGTGCACAAGAACTGCAACGCCGTAGGATGATGCACAATGGTATCGTAGTAAAATCGCTGCAAGTACGTTGAGGGCGGTTGAGCGAGATGCTCACGTGTCTGCGCCAGATTAGTGTAGATAATGTCAAAACGCCCGACATGATAGGGGAAGAACCCACCACCGTGCGAGAGGATCAATTGCAAATCTGGGAAACGGTCCAGGACGCCGCTAAAGAGCATGGCGCCGACCGTTGCTGTGGTGTCATAAAGATAGTAGGTCAGGGCATGCAGATAATACTTGCTGACGCGCGCTGGCAAGACGGGCTCAACCGGATGCAGAAACAGTGGCACCTGCAGTTCCACGGCAGCGCTCCAGAATTCGTCCAGGGCCGGCGCATCGAGGTTGTGCCCTGCGATATTGGTCCCAATCACGCCGCCAACAGCGCCACACTGACGCACGCTGTAGGCCAGCTCCGCCGCGGCCCGGGCGGCATCCTGTAAAGGCACCGAGGCGAGTGCGGCCAGGCGCTGCGGGTGCTGCTGGACCACCTCAGTCAGTGCCTCATTGAGCAGACGATGCCAGCGCGCTGCCGCAGCCGCCTCCAGGCCATACCCACTGAGGTCGGTCCAGACTGAGAGAATTTGCCGGTCCACCCTCTGGCCATCCATAAACCGCCAGCGTGCGTCCAGATCCAACAAATGGGGGTGGAATGGGCGTAGCGTCACCCCAGCACCAAAGTGCAAGCACCGTCCACCGTCTTCAGCGTGTTGTACCTGCACCCCATAAGGCGCTGTGTCACGTTCCAAGACCTCGAGGATACGCGGCGGTACGTAATGGGCATGCATATCGATGCGCATGCGTCGCTCCTTCCCTGGGTGTCCTGGCTCTGATGGGTCTCTTGTAGCAGAAATCCCCCCGCACCGCAAGCGTGTGCTTGGGCCTCATGGCGCCTTTTCATGCTTGTTCAGGCAGAGGTTTTTTGTTACAGTGTGCCACCTATCAGGCATGCCAACGCCCTTAACCACGGGGACTTTATACACCGCGGTCTGCTTCTGGGAGGGATACCATGAACATAACCGTCACAGTGAATGGCCAGACCTATGCGCATGACGTCGAGCCCAGACTGCTCCTGGTGCATTACCTGCGCGACACACTGGGGTTGACGGGCACGCACGTTGGGTGTGAGACCAGCCTGTGTGGGGCCTGTACCATCCACATGAACGGAGTAGCGGTGAAATCCTGCACTATTCTAACTGTACAGGCGGATGGTGCGGAGATTACAACAGTTGAAGGGCTGGCGCAGGGAGAGATTCTGCATCCAGTGCAAGAGGGCTTCTGGGAAGAACATGGCCTGCAGTGTGGCTTCTGCACGCCGGGGATGATCATGGCCAGCGTGCAGCTCTTAGAGCGGAATCCGAGTCCGACCGATGCGGAGATCCGGCACGCGCTGGAAGGCAATTTGTGCCGTTGCACCGGCTATCAGCACATCGTCAATGCCGTGCAGTATGCGGCCCAAAAGATGCGCCAGGGGGCTGGCGCCAGTGCAGACTAGTGCTGCGCACCGCGATTACTCCGCCAGTCTGGCGGAGGCTTCCGGCTCACGCTATGAGTGCCCGGCTACTTTGGCAGTATCGGAGAGCGCACTATCCCTGGAGGAAACGAGCATGATTCCCGCTGCGTTTGACTATCGACGGCCCACGAGCCTGGCTGAGGCGGTACGGTTGCTCGCCGCCCATGCTGATGACGCGAAAATTCTCGCTGGCGGTCACAGCCTGGTGCCTATGATGAAGCTGCGCCTGGCCACCCCTGCACTGCTCATTGACATAGGGCGTCTGAGCGAACTGAGTGGCATCCGTGAACAGAATGGCACGCTGATCATTGGTGCCGGCACGACGCACTATGCTGCGGAATCTTCTGCGCTGTTACAGCAGCGTTGCCCACTGCTGGCCGAGACGGCAACGGCCATTGGCGATGTGCAGGTGCGCAATCGTGGCACCATTGGCGGCAGCATTGCCCACGCTGATCCGGCAGCGGATTGGCCAGCCGCGATCCTGGCCGTTGGAGCACAGATGAAGCTTATCCATGCTGGCGGTGAACGCGTGGTGAACGCCGCCGATTTTTTTATTGACCTGCTCACGACAGCGCTGGAAAGCCGGGAAATCCTGACAGAGATTCACGTGCCGGTCAATCCCCCGCGCACGGGCGGGGCCTATCTCAAGGTGGCGCAACCCGCGTCTGGCTTTGCACTGACCGGTGTCGCCGCGCAAGTCACGCTCGGCGCCAATAATACCGTGCAGAGCGTCGCGGTTGGTGTCACGGGAGTGAGTAATACCGCCTATCGAGCCAGCATGACGGAGCGTGCCTTGCAAGGGCAAGTCGCCACGACTGAGGCGGTGGCCCAGGCTGCCGAGCGGGCCGCTGAGGGTGTCGAGGCGCTGTCAGACATCCATGCCTCGGCGGAGTATCGCCTACATCTCACCCGCGTGTATACCAGACGTGCGCTGCAGCGGGCTGTCGAGCGCGCCCAGATGTAAGCGAAGGCGTGTGTTGTGGTATCTCCGGGCGCTGGGCAGCGTCCTCCTGGTGCTGGTAGGGCTGCTTGTCTGGCAGACATGGGCAGCCCTGTGACCGTTCCCATCATCGCTCTTCCTAGATGACTCGGCCATCCGCTGCGTCACTCTGGGGCCGTTGAGTCAGCTGGCGGCCTGATACGTACTCTCTGACATCATATACCGAGCCAGATCGGCCTCAGGAGGTGTGCATGACTGAATCCCTCCAGGTCTTACTCTCTGAACTTGAGCGCTTTGGGGAGGCAAACGACAACGCTACTGCAGAGCGTCCCCGTCGCATGCTCAATATCACGCGCGATACGGGAGAGTTACTGTCGGTGCTGGTGCAAGCTACATCGGCCCGGCGCGTGCTGGAGATTGGGACTTCAAACGGCTATTCCACACTCTGGCTCGCCAGCGCTGCCCGCGTGACGGGTGGCGCTGTGACTACCGTGGAGATTTCCGACTACAAGGTCGGCTTGGCCCGACAGAACTTCAGCCGTTCCGGCCTTGCTTCCTCCATCACGCTGGTGCAGGACGACGCTGGACGTGTGCTTGAAGGTGCTGACGACGCCTCGTTTGACCTGGTTTTTCTTGATGCGGAGCGCCCGGAGTATCCTGGCTGGTGGCCACACCTGAAGCGCGTGTTGCGGCCTGGTGGATTGCTCGTTGTCGATAACGCGACGTCGCACCCGGAGCAGATGGCACCGTTCATGGCTCTCGTCAAAGTCGACGTCGATTTCACAACGTGTCTCGTCCCCGTAGGTAACGGGGAGTTCCTCGCCGTCAAGGCGGCCCGATGAGCCTGCTGCCTGCCCGTGCAGTTCCGCAGCGGCGAGCTATAACATGCATAGGCACAAGAGCTTTGGATCGTGCCTGTCAAGTCGGCCACGGGCTTCGGAGCACTGGAGAAAGGAATCGTCGTGGAGTTAGCCATCTTTTCCGGTTCGGGTAATCCTCCCCTGGCCGCTGCGATCGCTAGCGCGCTCGGGGTTCCGCTGGGGCAAAGGCGCCTCGCGCGCTCTCCGGATGGAGAGCTGCGCGTGGAGATTCAGGAAAACGTGCGGGCTCGCGACGTGTTTCTGGTGCAACCCACCGGCCCGCCTCTGGATCAAAATCTGATGGAATTGGTGTTTCTGGCGGATGCATGCCGCCGTGCGGGAGCAAACCAGGTCACCGCGGTCGTCCCCTATTTCGGCTATGCGCGGCAGGATCGCAGCGCGAGCGGCCAGCAAGCACTCGGGGCTCGGCTGATTCCGGACCTGCTGAGGATGGCCGGCGTGGGCCGGGTGGTGACCGTCGACCTGCATACGCCGGCGGTAGAGAGCGCCTTCGGTATAGCGCTGGAACACGTGAGTACCGTTAATCTGCTGTGCGGCGCGATCGCACCGCCGCCCGCCGACAGCATCGTGGTGGCGCCAGACATGGGAGCGCTGCGACTCGCCGAGCGCTACGGTCGCGCTCTAGGTCTACCCATAGCCATCGTTGCCAAGGTGCGAGTAAGCGACGAAGAGGTGGTGGCGCAAAACGTGATCGGCGAGGTG
The DNA here is from genome assembly GCA_048594805.1 of Candidatus Entotheonellaceae bacterium. Classification (GTDB taxonomy): domain Bacteria; phylum Tectomicrobia; class Entotheonellia; order Entotheonellales; family Entotheonellaceae; genus SXND01. The sequence goes on from JBMDXC010000506.1 coordinate 11,298, forward strand.
CAAGGCCACAAGCCGCTTATCGTCGACGACATGATTATCACGGGGGGTACCATAGAAGCGGCGCTGAACGCGGTTATCGCTTTGGGCGCGGTTCGCAACGCGACGGTCGTTGCCACCCATGGACTGTTTGTGGGTCAGGCTGCGAGTCGGCTGCGAGCGCTGCCTATAACGAGGCTGCTGGTCACCGACAGCACCGTAATTTCACCCGCCCTGGCACTGCCGATCGAGGTGGTAACGCTTGCGCCGTTGCTGACCCAGGTGATCTCGCGACTGCATGCCGGCGAGCTGCTGGGTGATCTCATTGGCCAAGGGTAAGTACTCACGTCACACGAGTAACCAGGCTCACATGTGGGGGTGGCACCAGGCATGACAGAGGGCTCTGGGATGGCCAGGTTTTCGGAAAATGCTTTGGTTATTCTTCGGGAACGCTATCTGTGCCACGACGAGATCGGGCACACGCTCGAGACCCCGACCGCGATGCTGGAGCGGGTCGCCCGGGCGGCGGCGGCTCCTGCGCGCGAGTTCGGGGAAGATCCGGCTTACTGGGAAGAGCGGTTTTACAGGCGGCTTGAGGCCCTGGAGTTCCTGCCCAATTCGCCGGCCTTGATGAACGCCGGGCAGCAGAACGGGCAGTTGGCGGCGTGTTTTGTCCTGCCGCTGCACGATGATCTCAACTCAATCTTCGGGGCGCTCGCGCTAGCCGCGAAAATTCAACAAACGGGCGGTGGCACCGGCTTTTCGTTCAGCGAGCTCAGGCCAGCGGGCGACCGGGTATCCTCGACCGGTGGTGTAAGTTCCGGGCCGCTATCTTTCATGGAACTGTTTGATCATGCGACGACGATTATCCGCTCCGGTGGCAGGCGTCGCGGTGCGAATATGGCGGTCCTTGGCGTTGATCATCCGGATATTCGCGAGTTCATCGAAGCGAAGCTCCATCCGAACGTTCTGGAAAACTTTAATCTGTCAGTTGGCATTACCGACGCATTTCTTGCGGCAGTCGACAGCGGCGAGAAGTTCGCGCTGCGTAATCCGCGCACCGGACAGGATTGCGCCACAGTCGACGCGAGGCGCTTGTTTGATGCCATGGTCGAAGCGGCACATGCCTGTGGCGATCCGGGGGTGCTCTTCCTCGATACAATCAATCGTCACAACGCAACGCCGCTGCTGGGACAGATTGAGGCGACCAATCCTTGTGGCGAGCAACCGCTTCTGCCTTACGAATCTTGCATTCTCGGTTCGATCAATCTCGCTGCTTTTGTGGGGCCTGGGGATGTTGCGTGGGAACGCTTGCGCGCAGCCATCCATGACGCAGTGGTGTTTCTCGACCATCTGATCGACGCATCGCACTATCCCGCGCAGGAAATCGAGGCAGCGACGCGGCGGACCCGCAAGATCGGCTTAGGTGTGATGGGGCTTGCCGACCTGCTGGCGGCCCTGGGCATTCCCTACCATTCCGAGCAGGCGCTGGCAATCGGCGAACAGATCGCCGCGACCCTAACGCGAGAAGCACGGCTCGTATCGATCGACCTTGGCGCACGGCGTGGCTCGTTTCCGGCCTTCTCCGAGAGCATCTGGCCGGCACAAGGTATCGGGACGCTGCGCAACGCCACCGTGACTTGTGTCGCACCGACCGGAACACTGAGCCTGCTGGCGGGATGCTCGAGCGGCATCGAGCCATTCTTCGCGCTTGCTAGCGTCAGACGCGCGCTGGACGGGCGCACATTGGTCGAAGTCAATCGTGCGGCTGTTGATGCACTCGCAGCTCTGGGGCAGTCTGGGCTTCGTGCTATCGAGGAGGTCCGCAAGCGAGGCTCAATGCGAGATGTCCCGGAAATACCGGAGAACCTGAAGCGGCGGTTTCCAATTGCACTAGAGATGGATCCTCTCGATCATGTTCGCATGCAAGCGGCCTTCCAGAAGCACGTCGATGCAGCAGTGTCCAAAACCGTGAATCTTCCCGCGATGGCTTCGATAGAAGATGTGCGAACCGTGTTTGCGGCGGCGAGGACATTCAAACTCAAGGGCGTAACTGTCTATCGCTATGGCTCCAAGCCGCACCAGGCGGTTTCGCTGGTCGAAGATGAGCGCATTCCCGATTGCCGCGAATGTGCGGTGTAATCACACTTGTGCCGTAACAACAGGGGCGCCCGCTGGAGGGATAGGACTCCGGGCCTCAAAGCACCGCTCAAGTCACCAGCTCTCCCAGGCGCATCACGATGTCCCATTCCTCTGGTGTGACCGGCTGCACCGAGAGGCGGCTGCCGCGTTGAATGACGAGCATCTTTTCCAGCTTGGCAGTCTGCTTTAAGGTCGCCAGCGTAATGGGCTCTCTAAAAGTCCCGACATAGCCCACATCGACCATCATCCAGGTTGGGTTGGCGGGGTCGCTTTTCGGATCATAGTGTTTGTCAGATGGATCAAAAGCCGTGTGGTCTGGGTACGCCTCCCGGACCACTTTTGCCACACCATAGATACCCATCGGCTGCGCATTACTGTGGTAAAAAAAGATCTCGTCGCCCACGTGCATCTCATCCCGCATGAAATTGCGGGCCTGATAATTGCGCACGCCGTCCCAACATGTATGTCCATCGCGCCGCAGATCGGCGATAGAATAGACATTGGGTTCGGATTTTATCAACCAGTGACGTTTCACTCGTGCCATATGTTGTCGTTTCAGTCACCTTGCCCAGTATGCGCACGCACTTCCTGCATGGCTTGCGCGATGTCTCCCGCTTCCAACACCATCTCCATTAACGCCACATGCTCTTCATACACTTCCGGAGCTACCTGGGTTTTTACGGCCTCTTCCATGACGTGATACACTGGTAATCCCAGCGCCACGCCGGCCAGGGCACCAGCCCAGGAGGGGTCACCCTCAGTGACCGTCATGGCATACAGGCGACTGCTTTCTGCATTCGGCGTGCCCAGCAACACCATCAGTTCGTCTGGTGTGTAACGCTCGGCGACGCGTTTGATTTCTTCTTGACCTTCCAGGTCAAGGGCACCGGCAGCCGTTCAGACAAAGCAGTAGGTGGTCTCCAGCACCACTTCTGCCCCAGCACTCTGCGCACAGGCAGCAATAGCACTGCCCTGCACCCCGTCCCGCTCTCCCAACGCAATAACTTTTTTCCCCTGTAATTTCACTATTTCTTCTCCTCACTGCTCCCTGCCGCATTACGCTCCAGCAGAAACGACATGCCGTCGGCCATCTGCGTCATGCGCCCGAGAAACAGACTGCCCTTCGCCAGCAACATGATGCGTTGCAGGCTGCCGTCGCGCAGGCCATCCACGGCATGCCCCAGGAAGGGCACGGCGGAGGCAATATGACCTTGCGTGGGTGCAAAGCCCGGCATACCATGCGTGGCCACAAACGCCGGCACCTGGGCCGGAGTAATTTCCTTGTGCATAGCTGCCAGCCCGGCAATGACGCGATAGTTCAGTTGCGGCACATTGCCACTCCCGGCTGGCTCGGTCACCTCAGGGTTATGGAGTTCCGTGGCGTACTTGTCGACGTCCGCAAAGCGTAACCCCAGGCGTTCCAGGGGCTGGCTGACCAGGTGCTCAAAAATCGCCTTTTGCGATGAGCCCGCCGCCACGGTGTGCCGTCCCAACGCATCAAGGCGGAGCCTGGGCGACACCCCATCATCAGCACTCACAACAATGGCCACGGCTGCGAGCACGTCTTCCAGGATGGGCTGATCATGCTGCAGATGACCACGATATTTCATCCCCAGCTTGGCGAGGGCACAGCCACCCACGACGGCGACTTGCGAGAACACGCGCGCACTGACCAGGCTGCCGGCCACGGTCAGGGCATGCACGGGACCGCAGCAAAAGCCTTTGATATCGACGCCAGTGGCGGCCTGGCAACCGCACATCTCCGCGACTGCCTTGGCCAGGTTGCCGCCACCGCGTTGATAGCGGTCACCCACGGCCTCTTCACCGCTGTTGAGCACGTAGGGAAGCGCAAGAGGGTCGAGCCGCTCCTGGACCAGCAGGGTGCGCATGGCCATCACCGCCGAGGCCTTGCAGGTGAGATTTTCCAGCAGCACATCCGCCGCCAGCGCGGCGTCTTCCTCGTGTGCCGTTTGCATGCAGCCAATGCGGCGCCCGTTGCGCAGGTAGAGCGGCAGGGCCGGCGGGCTCCCCCCGCACTGCGTGACGATGTCAGCTTCTGGAAACCCCGTCCCGAGCCGCTCCAGGTCCGCCGCAGTCAGTAAGGGATGGGTCGCCAGAGCGGCACGCGTTTCCTCCACAAAGCCAGCTTCGAGGTGCACCAGATCAAAGGCATCACAGATCTTCAGGACCCCGTAAAACTCCTCCTCCGGCATGATTTCCCCGTGTGCGCCCCAGCGCGTACCTGGGGCCACGCTGGTAAACCATGGCTGCGGCATGGCGGCGAGTGTATCGGGATGTATGTGGCCGAGAAAAGCGCGATTGGGAGGGTACGCTACCGCCGCTTCATAACTGCGCAGATGTGCGGCAATAGCATCGGCTATGGTAGCGTCACGAGCGATGTCACGGCTTGGTTTCGAGCCATAGCGTACTAGTCCCGGTGTGTGGGCCAGGAAAAATCGCACCCCGCGAATGACTGGCTGCTCCAGAGTCTGTGTCATGGCGCTCCCTTACGCATGCACTATGCACACCCGTGAGGTCATGTGCCTGTACCAGGGTGCTGTATCCGACTATGGCTGGCGTCCTACAGCTCTCCTATACCCAGGCAGACCACTTAGACGACTCTACGCCAAGGACAACCACAGGTCAAGCGCGAAAGCTCGGACAGTTTATAGTTCTTCACGTATTAGTATTACAATGGCTTGACTCATGTTCCTCGCCACAAGCTGCCGATAGATCCTGGTAACAAGCTCAGTAGCCATAGAGGGCAGGGTGCATATCCTGCCCGCCATCTGAAGGAGAGGCAAATGTCCAGCATGCAAATTATTGATGAACTTGACCGGTGCAAGACAGCCCTCCAGGTCGTCGCGGAGATGCAGTCCGACGGTTTGGCAACACTCCTCGATCTCCTGATTGAGAACCTCGATAGTGCAATTGGGCAGGTACAGGCGCAGCTACGGCAGTGCACCTGCCAGGCCCGGCCCTGCGACCTGGACACCCCAGTTTCGCTGCGCCGAGGCGCCATCACCGTGTACCAACGGCCAACGCCCGTACCATCGGAGTCATGATGCCTCGGCCCCTGGGGCTGCGACGCGGTGGCGCGGCCCTCACGCCGCAGAGGTGAGGGGATAGAGGCTGTAGGCAAGGCCTCAGCGGGTCCCCTGGCCCGTATGAATCACCACCCCATCTTCGAAGGTGATCAGTGTGTCTAGATCCTGTGATGGGCCGAGATAGTAATACGTGTAGCGGCGCTTCTCGCGGAACTCAATGCCTGTAGGAGTAGGGACCTGCACCTGCGCGGGGGGCTGCTCAGTGATCAGCACAGGTGGGCCCAGACGCTGTACAACCTCGGCTTCCTGCATGCCAGGGTGAATCAAGGTGGGCTGGCGCATGTCGATGGGCTCGGAGCGGCGCGCACAGCAGGTCAGGGTCAGCGTGCCTAGCAACAACGCGAGTAGAAGATAGCGGCGGTCTCGCATAGGTGGCTCCTCAGTCTATGGCCGTTTGAGTATGCGGCTTCTTCGAAAGATACTGTTACCAGTCTTTTTAATCAAAAATCATCCGGTTATAAGTTGAAATACTACTTATACTAATAGACCAGTATGTTTGTGTAGACATTGAAATTGGCTGGATGGATTATCCAAGAATTGGTATCTTTTAAGATATGATTCTCTGTGGGTAGGGTCATCTTTCTGCGCTGGTTGGAGGAGGACATTGCAGTTTCCTCATGCTGCTCATGAACGCTATGAACATCTGTCGCCTGCCATTGCGACACCGACACTACTATGATGCAATGCTGCGCCATAGTGGACCTACTCACTCTAAGCTTGTATGAATATGATGAAGGCCGTGTCTGTCACTGTACACACTAGAAATGCTGTTCGCCCTGTCCAGCCACGACAGCGGCGGCACTGGCCGTGGGGCCATATCCTCCTTGGCATCCTCTGTATTGTCCTGATAGCGCTGGGAGTGAAGGCTTACCTCTTCTTGCATGATGAGTTGCTTTCCTCGACTCTGCAAGCCCGCTATCTCTCCGAGCTCGGTAGCCAACTCTCCTTTGTCGTGGAGCCTGGTCCCAGTCCGCTGATCCGCTATCCCACCACCGGTCCGTACGATTTGCGTCTCGGCTATGTGGGGCTCCCCGGTTTTATCCAGCGCTTACGCGCGCGCGGCTTTGCCATCACTGCGCAGGCCCGTGTCTCCCCCCAGCTGGCCCAGGTGGTCGATAGGGGCTTCTTTCCTATATATCACGAGAAGAGGCAGGCTGGCCTGCGCCTTTTCGATCAAGCCGGGCAAGTGGTGTACAGTACCACGCTCCCTACACATGTCTACCGCACTTTTGATGATATTCCGCCGATTGTGTTGCAGACGTTGCTGTTTATTGAGAACCGCGAACTCTTCGATGCACGCTATCCGCACCGCAATCCGGCAGTGGAATGGGACCGTTTCGGGTTGGCCGTGGCCCACACGCTGTTGCGTGTGCTGCCGTTCCGCATCTCCAGGTCTGGTGGGAGTACCCTGGCAACGCAATTAGAGAAGTTCCGCCACTCACCCGATGGCCGCACGGGCTCCATTGTCGAGAAATTCCGTCAGATGGGGAGTGCGTCCATACGCGCCTATCTTGATGGCCCTAATACCCTACCGGCACGGCGGGAGATCGCCCTGGCGTATCTCAACTCCGTACCGCTCGGCGCCATTCCTGGCTACGGTGAGATACACAGCCTCGGCGACGGCCTGTGGGCATGGTATGGGGCAGAGTTTGCGATCATGAACCGCTTATTAGGGGCAGACACCCTCGCCGCCACCGACCTCGTGAGCGCTGAGCAGGCGACCGCGTATCGGCAGGTCCTCTGCTTACTCATCGCGCAGCGGCGTCCCGCCTGGTACCTCGGCGAGGGTTACGCAGAGTTGCAGACACTTGCTGATGGCTATTTACATCTCATGGCGGCGCATGGTGTGATCCCAGCCGCTTTACACGATGCGGCACTACACGTGCAGAGCTCCTTGCGCTCCTCTGACCGGGCGGCAGAGACGAGCGCCTTCGCGAGCCATAAGACCGCCAGCACCATACGCGCTCGTCTTGCCCATGATTTAGGCGTCGCCAACCTCTATGACCTCGACCGCCTCGATGTGACCGTCACGAGCACGCTGGATATAGCTACCCAACAGGCCGTGACCGAAGCACTCCAGAAACTTAGCCAGCCCGAGTACGCGCGTGCTGCTGGCCTCTATGGTGAGCATTTGTTGAGCGGCAAGGAGGACTTGAGCCGCATCGTCTATAGCTTCACGCTATACGAGCACCGTCCACAGGGGAATCTGCTGCGTATCAACACCGACAACTATACGCAGCCCCTCGACATCAATGATGGCATACGCCTGGATCTGGGCTCGACGGCTAAGCTGCGCACTCTGGTGCATTACCTGGCCCTCATCGCTGATATCTATGAGCGTTATGCCGGCCAATCACCCCAGGATCTCCGGGCGCTGACGTTTGATCGACGCGATTACCTGTCGCGCTGGGTCGTCGAGCGCTTGCAAGTCACTCCGCCACCGAGTCTCGTAGCCCTCCTGGATGCCGCTCTCGAGCGACGCTATTCCGCCAGTCCAGGGGAGAGCTTTTTTACGGGTGGTGGTCTGCACACGTTTGCCAATTTCAATAAAGAGGACAATGCTAAAATTATGTCGGTGCGCCAGGCCCTGCGCCATTCCGTCAACCTGGTGTTTATCCGGCTGATGCGCGATATCGTGTACCACTACCTGTATCGGCCTGGGGCGATCGCATTACAAATCGAGGCCAGTGATAGTCCACAGCGGCGCGCGTATCTAGAACGTTTTGCGGATCACGAAGGGCAGGTGTTTCTGCGGCGCTTTTATGCCAAATACCGTGGCAAGTCTCCCCAGGAGGCGCTCGAGCACTTGACCCAGAATGCTGAGCAGCACCCCGCGCGTTTCGCCACTATCTATCGTACTGTGTATCCGGATCACGACCTGGTCACGTTCACGGACTATATACGCGCCCATCTCGAGACACCTCGGCTTTCAGAGACGCAGATCGCCGAACTCTATTCTACCTATGCGCCGGCGCGCTTTGACCTGCACGATCGCGGCTACATTGCTCATCTCCATCCCCTGGAGCTGTGGTTGGTCAGCTATCTCGTGCACCATCCGCAGGCCAAGCTACAGCAGGTCATGGTCGCGAGCACCAATGAACGCCAGGACGTGTACCGCTGGCTCTTTAAGAGTAGCAGAAAATACGCCCAGAATAAGCGTATCCAGTCCCTGCTGGAGCTCGAAGCCTTCTCTGAGGTGCACCAGTTCTGGAAACGCCTTGGGTATCCATTCGATACGTTCACACCATCCTATGCCAGCGCCATTGGGGCGTCTGGTGATCGACCTGCAGCACTGGCGACCTTGATAGGGATTCTGCTCAACGATGGGGTCCTGTATCCGTCTATGCGCTTTGACTCTTTCGACTTTGCGGTAGAAACGCCCTATGAAACGCACCTGGCCCTCCCCCCAGCGCAGGGCACACGTCTGCTCCATTCCGACGTGGCAGCGGTGGCACGGAGCGCCCTCATTGACATCGTTGAGCAAGGCACAGCGCGCCGCCTGCGAGGCGTCTACCAAGGCCCCGATCGTCAACCACTCCAGGTCGGTGGCAAAACGGGCACCGGCGACCATCGGTATGAAAGCTATGGTGCAGGCGGCAGGCTGACCGGGTCGCGCGTTGTGAGCCGTGCTGCCACGTTTGTCTTTTTCCTCGGCGATCGCTTCTTCGGGGTGGTGACGGCCTATGTGACGGGGCCAGAGGCAGCGCGCTATAGCTTCACGAGTGCCTTACCGGTCCAGGTCTTGAAGAGTCTGGCGCCTATTCTCACATCGCGCTTCGGGTGGACACAGGGAGAGGACGGCAAGAACAGGAGTGAAAAGATCAATAACGTATCAAGCCCTCCTGCCCTGGCATCTCCAATGCAACGGCGGAAAAGTCCATCCCTCACCTCTCTGCCAAAAGCAGCAGGACGCTCTCCAGCACAAGATAAGCCCCCAGGTGCGGTGCGGGCGATCACCGGCCCAGGCTGGCAGCGCTGACCTGTGAGCGCACGGCCCGAGCAAGGATCCCTAAGAGCTTGAGGGCTAGTGTGGGCGCTTCCACGCATCAAACTTCTTGATAATCTCTGCCTCCATCTGGCGCACGCGTTCCGGCGCAACACCCATGGCCCGACCCAGCGATCCCCAGCTCCGTGGGGGGTGGCCTAAGAAGCGTCCGTGCAACACGACGGACTCCCGAGGCGACAGCAGACACGCAAAGGCCTGGCACTCCTCCGCATCCAAGGCCCGCAGCGCCGCTCGCACATCGGGCCGATCATGCAACGTTTCCATCACGTCTCCTCGTGCATTGCGCATACGGGAACCTTCCCTACATCTGTGCCGAGACAAGGTATAAGGCATTACTAAAAGAGGCGTGCTACCATGGTGCCATAGTCCCCTTATGCCCCAAGGAGCATACCCTGCTTTGTAAACGCCTTGCATCATGAAAATGTACCAGACTTTGCTGCCCTGCTATGGATGACACTGGACTGGCCTACGATGTTCTGACGCACGCTGCGGCAGAGATAATCTTGGCGGAAGATGTCCTATGCAGTTGCAGCTCTTTCTCCTTGTGGCATTATGGGTTATGGTACGATCCTTGTATAACCTTTGCAGAGGGCCCAACGCTCAAGACTGCAGGGCCTCGTATCAAGGCCATTACGGCCTATAGATGTACATTTGCAGCACGAGAAGCTAGGAGATCCCTATGCCAAGAGCACACCATACTCTACCATCTCTCAAGGCCGAGGATATAATGACCCCGAACCCTGTGACGGTAGGTAGCACGAGCACGGTTCAGGATGCCGCTGATCTGATGGTTGCTGCGAACATCCGCCACCTGCCTGTGATGATGCATGGGAGCCTCGTGGGCATGATCAGCGATCGTGATCTGCGCAGCTACATGCTGCCGCGCCCCGAGAAGATCCTCCATGCGGACGAAGCCCGCGCCCGTATGGCCGACAGTGTCAGTGCGATGATGCGAGTAGACGTGATCACAGTGCGCCCGGACACGCCTCTCGCAACACTGCTCGATATCCTCTTGCAGGAGAACATTGGCGCGGTGCCCGTGCTCGATCCCGACACTGGAGAAGGGCTTGGTAGGGTCAGTTATATTGACGTGCTACGGGCGATTCGTCCGTTTGTCTAGGAGAGGATGAGAGCGACAGGCCTGTCGCATCGCTTACGTCTATAAGGTCGTGCCCCTGTGCTTTCATGAAGATCATGACACCACGAGAACCCGAGCACCGCATATCATGCACCTTCGGAGGCCTGTGCTATGCTGGCTGTGTCTGCCCTCCTCCCTGATACTATGCCTGCTCATCCCCCCCTCATCCTCATTCATGGCTCGGCGAATTCTGCTGCTGTCTGGGGGTTCTGGCAGCAGGCGCTCGCGGAGCAGGGGTGGCCATCGTATGCTATTGATTTGCGTGGGCACGGGCAGAG
>JBMDXC010000507.1:0-3471 GCA_048594805.1 Candidatus Entotheonellaceae bacterium
CCGAGGATCAAGAGGGCGTAAATAACGATCATCGACCAGGTGAAGCGTCTGGATGGGAGCATCTCACAATCTCCTTTCTCTAAAATTCAGTACTTCACGGACTTGTCACGCTTCGCGTGAGGAGCCAGTGCTTTTCGGGCGACGAAGAATCTCCTGCGATTTGTGCCGAGACTCTCACCTGCACTTGCGTGCGGTGCAAGTGTCGGTCGCGGAAAGCGCTCCTTCAGAGTGACATGTTTTTGAGACTATACTGGTATTGTAACCCTACTTAGAGCACTGTATACTGGTACTAACATCCACATTTAGCGAGAGCAATATCCTACAAAGCAGGTGACAGTCACTTCCAAAGTGACTATCATCTTCGACAGCCCGCAGCAGAGGCCACTTGGTCCCTGCTTTTGTTTTCCCTGCGGTTATTTGACGCAGCGCAATGAGGGAAAGCCAACGCAGGCGTATAATCAGCCATGTGAAAAATTTCATAAAGAAAGGACATCGCTCATGAAATTGTGTTTGGTTCTGCTCGTTGTCCTGATGCTGGCGCTGGCTGCCTGCGTTGCCCCGGCTGCCGGTACACCAAGCACGTCCATTGAAGTGCTAGAGCCCTGGGTCCGCGCCGTGGGCGGGATGGAGGGCATGGGCAATTCATCCGCCACAGCCCTGTTCATGAATATCGAGAATCATGCCGAAACAGCGGATACCCTTCTCCGGGCGGAAAGTGATGTTGCCGAAATGGTCCAAATCCATCTCAGCGAGATCGACGCCAACGGCGTCTCGTCGATGCATGAGGTAGATGGCGTCGAGATCCCTGCCGGCGGCATAGCGGAGCTAAAACCGGGCGGTTATCACGTGATGCTTATGGGCTTGAAACGAGAGATCATGGAGGGGGAGAGCATCAGCTTCACCTTGACCTTCAGGAACGCAGGCGAGGTCACCATCGAAGCCCCGGTCAAGGCTCCGTAACCGATATGACCAGAAAGCTGCTGTTAATCGTCGTCTCCGGAGTGATTCTTCTGACGGGAGCCCTGGCAGTCCTGTTCCTGCAGCCTTATGAATTCCACGGCTCGGTGCTGCAGATACCCAGACAAAAAGGCGATATTGTCCTGCGCTCTGCCACGGGACCCGTGCGCCTGAGCGACTACCAGGGTCAGTATGTGCTGATGTATTTTGGGTATACATCCTGTCCCGACGTCTGTCCCACGTCGCTCGCACGGCTGAAGGCTGCGCTGAGCGAACTCAGCGCGGAGGAACATGCACAGGTCCAGGTGATCTTCGTCTCGGTTGACCCGGCCCGCGATACGCCGGAAAAGCTGGAAGCATACGCGCATGTCTTTGGGAGCGACTTCATAGGTGCGACAGGCACGCGCACAGAGATCGACCTGATCGCCGAATCGCTTGGCGTATCCTACAAGATCAACCCGCCTGACTCGGATGGGAACTATGCAGTGGACCACTCCTCGTATGTCTATGTGATCGACAGGCAGGGCTACCTCGTGCTGAACTGGGGGCATGACGTTCAGCCAGATGAGATCAGCGCCGACCTGCGCTACCTGCTCGAGCACGATATCCCGATCAGCGCCCAGATCCTGGCTGGTCCAACACAGACTCCTGTTGTGTGCAATCTTACGCTGGTTCCAGGTCACGTAAATGCCGGACAATGGTTATATGAGCATCACTGCGTCGGTTGTCATCTCATGGACCTTTCAGGGAACCCGGCATGGCGAACAGAGCTGGCAGACGGCTCACGGCTTCCGCCGCCTCTCAATCATAGCGGAAGCGCATGGAAATATTCCGAGCAGGAACTCACCGAAATCGTCAAGGAAGGGCGCAATCTCGATAAGCCCATTCAAATGCCGTCCTTCAGCGGTAGACTGGCAGACTGGGAGATCCATTACATCCTGCAGTACGTCGCCAGCAGTTGGGATGTGAACCAGAAGAACTATCAGGCGGGTCTGCTTACGCTCACACCCCAGCCAACACTGACAGCTCTTCCTACCGTAACGGCGACACCCGGTCCATAACCTGAAAACACGATCCATCTGCGGGAAAAGTCAACAGCCAGCGGAGACCCCATGGGGTCTCCGCTCTTGTTTACGCGCCTGAGAGGCTATCTGGAACTGTAAGCTGATCCCAAGGTGACAAAACGCAAGGGTTAAGTACAATCGAAGGAACAACGAAGCTATTTCCTGTCTACGATATGACCAAGTTATAGGCGCGATATAGCCAGGATATAGTCAGACTTGTTATTGATCGAGGAAATGGCAAAGGAGCAGAAAACGAATGGCGAAGGTGAATAGGAACATCATGATATCTGGGCTGAGCGGCTCGCTTGGGCCAGATCATTATGCCCGTGTGACCAAAGATGGCAGGACGATTATCAGTGAGAAGCCCGATTTTAGCAACCGGCAGTTTAGTGAGGCACAGCTCAACGTGCAGCGCGGCATGAAACAGGCAGCCGCATACGCGAAGGTGGCGTCAAAGGAAAATCCCATCTACGCGCAGAAGGCCGCAGGAACAGCCAAAAATGCGTACAACCTCGCGCTCAGGGACTGGTTCAAGCCACCGGTCATCCACCGCATCGTGTGGGAGCAGGGCAATGTCCGTGTGGGCGCGCATGACGATCTGATGGTAACGAAAGTAACGATCACTATTCTGGATGAGGCAGGGCAGACTCTGGAACAGGGCGATGCCGAGCTGTGGATGGATGTCTGGTGGGACTATCATGCCGCCAACAGCGGACGCATCCGGGTGGAAGCCTGGGATCTGGCAGGCAACGTGACGCGACAGGAGTATTGTCCATCTTCCCCGTTCTTTTCTATCTGGGAAAAATGACTGTTATCGATACAACAACCAAAACAGATAGCGGAGACCCGACCGGTTTCCACTGTTGATTTCAAATACAAAACCTACTCCTGTCCTCCATCATGTAAAATAGAGCCTTGTAGCAACTTCCTTACGTCCCGGAGGTTCCATGCCCGACGAAAAAGATTTCTATAAGGACATCATCGACAATCTGTACGACGGCATCTATTTCGTAGACCGTGACCGTGTCATCACTTACTGGAACAAGGGTGCGGAACGTATCACTGGCTATTCCGCCGCGCAGACGATTGGCCGGGCCTGCCGCGAGAACCTGCTCAACCATGTCACCGCTAATGGGATTCAGCTTTGCAACCACAATTGCCCCCTGGCCGCCGTGATGGAGGATGGCAATGTGCGCGAGGCAGAGGTATTTCTGCATCACGCGGATGGGCACCGCGTGCCGGTCGTGATCCGAGCGACGGCGCTGCGGGATCAGGAAGGCAATGTCATTGGCGCGATCGAGTCCTTCAGCAACAATGCCAGCGTGATCGACGCCCGTCGGAAGTTGCGCGAGCTGCGTCAGGTCGCGTTGACAGATACACTGACGGGCATTGGCAATCGCAAGCACCTAGAGGGCCGCCTGAGCGCGGTCATTGCCGAGTATCGGAACAA
>JBMDXC010000508.1:0-3061 GCA_048594805.1 Candidatus Entotheonellaceae bacterium
GAAATCCTTTGGCGCCACATCAAATATTTCTGGTTACCTTTTTCTGCGTATCAGTGTATGGAGGCCCTGCGAGAGGCATTGGAACAGATCTTGAAAGATTTCGGATCAAAATACCAGATTACTTTTGCCTAAGTACTTATGCACCCCGATGCCGTGGCCTTGGCGGGGTGGGGTCTTTACCGCTGCTCCGCGAAGGCGGCGAGCGCTTGGACATCAAAGATGAGCAGCATGCGGCCGTCGATGACGATCAATCCGTCCTGCTCGCCATGGACGGGGTCCTCGGTGTCATCGACGTCAAGGACGATACGCTGGGGTGGGCGGGCGTATGAGGTGATAAAGTGATCCACCAACACGCGTGCCATACGGTAGAGTTCGGTGCGTGAGACATGGTTTTCGAACCGCGAGAGTGTCGGTTGTGACGCCAAGGGGGGACCGGTATCCGGCAGACGATCGAGGAGCAGCTTGAAGAGAGGATCGTGGCGTAGGGTGTGGGCGTCGTTGGCATCTTCATAGCCCGTGGCAATTTGTAACACGCGTTGTTTGAGCAGGTCATGCAAGGTAAAGTGGACCCGGCGTGGATCCCGTGAATCTTTGAGCACGGCGGCAAGTGCGCGGGTGAAGCCGAGTTGCTCATCGGGGTCTTTGAGCAGCATCAGCCCAGCATCGGAAGACAAGAGGCCTCCATCGAAGTCGAGGTCAACGGCTTTGTCCCCGACTGGAGCCAGGTGAAGTGGAGCTGCCATCTCGGTCAGCATCGAATCGACACCGAGAATCGTGTATGCTGGGGGGGCATAAGCGTTCATGTGGGTTCACTCCTGTGATTGTGGTGATTGCAAGTCCTATTATAGGACGTCACGGAGTGAATCCCATGAACGTGTTTGGCTCTCATGAATAATCCGGGCTAGAGGGAAAGTGCATATCTGAAACATGTCCTGGGTGTTATTACAGGCCTTGGTGCCGTGGTGCTCATCGTGTAATAGCCTCATGGCAAGAATCGTGATGTACGCTGGAGAATTAGATTACTCCAAACACCACAAGAGCTTAGCCTGATTAACAAAACCCGTAACCAGTTAATTAGAACGGGCTTCTAACAGCCTCCGAAAAAAAAGGACCTTCGGTCAGCCCGGGCAGAGAGTAGCTTCAAGGCGACATGTCTTTGAGGCGCACATCAATTGGTTTGCCTTGTTCCTTCAAGTCCATCGCACACAGTCCTTCAACAACCTTGGTGAGGAGGTGGCGATACGGCACCGATAGACCTGCGGTGTTGACCCAATACACCACCTGGGAGCTTGTCTCGATGCGAGCCCCGCTGCGCTCAAAGAGGAGGTGCAAGAGACAGTCCAGACTCACCTGCGTCTTGAGGCACCCCACGAGCACGGCCATGAACGCCATCAGCGCATTCTCTAAGAGCAGCGTCCGCACCGTCATGATCGTCTGCTTGCGGAAATCACGATCCGCCCGCTCCCCAGGTGGTCCCACGGCAGCAGCTTGCGCGGCGAGTTGGCCTTGTTTGTACTGCGCCTCCTTCAACTCCGTTGTCAATACCGCTAAGGTGGCCTGACGCTGGGCGAGCCGTTTGCCATGTCCTCTCGACTCGGACACGGCTACCTGGGCCTGTTTCACTTTGACCGCCTCGGCCTTCTTGGTGACCCGTTTCTGCGCTGTCGCTAGTGACTGCTCGAGTTGCTCTCTGGCGCGTTGCTGATGCCGGTCGGCTGTGACAATCTTCTTGCGGCCATAGTTGGTATTGAGTGCCCCATGGTCAATCATGCGCTTGAAGCTGTTTTCCTGTCTCTCGCTGCGCGCCCGGTACACCTGGGGCCACGTGGTCGGCTCCACGGTCGCCTTGACCCTGGGCGTGCCCCAGTACACCAAGGTCTTGCCCTCAACAGGTTCAACAATCACAAAATGCCTGGGATCGTCTGCCCTGGGTATCTTCCATGGCCCACTATAGACCTTTGTGCCATCCTGGCGGGTCTCCTCCAATGTGGCTTCAAAGCTCGCCAGCCCCTGATGCTCGTTATCGTCGAGCATGCAGAGCAAGCCCAAGTCCTTGTTGCCGAATGCACGGGCCATGGCGACGGCATTAACAGCCCGGTCGATCACAAAGAGCGCGGTCCCAGTGGCCTCTGCCACCTTCTCGCAGTAGGCGACAATAACCTGAGACACCTGCACATCAGGCGGATAATACGCCACAAAGAGCGCCTGGCCTGCGTCATCATGAGCGATGACGGCTTGGGAGCCGGCCATGATGCGGCCCAGCATCGTGATCTTGCCCTTGTGCATGGGCACGCGACTCCAATAGGCGATCATGTGCCCATCGACGTAGACCATCTGGCCGACCTGCTGTGGGACCAGGGCGGGCATCAGTGCCGCAGCAGCAGCAATGCGTTCGAGTTGCCCGAGAAACTGACTCAGCGTTGAGCTGTGATACCCCTGGCCAAGCAGCGTCGGGAGTGGATGCTCGTGGGTATCGAACGCCGTCAGCGTCTTGATCCCCAACAGGGGCGCAAACAACAGCGCTTGGAAGCGACGACGCAGTGTCTGCTCGCGGTGATGCAACAGGGGAAAGGCGTCGTCGGGATGCTGCGTGCGATAGGTGTGAATCGCCTGCGTGAGTTGCCTCACCACCGTGTCCAAGAGACCCTGGTCGTCAAGCCAATGGGCAAACAGGTGCACGCCCACAAACGACAGACGGGGTGTGATGCGGACGACCTCTGCGCCAGAGGCCACAGGCGGACAGCTTGCTGCCTGGCGCGGACGGCCCTTGGGCCGATTGAGCATCCACTGCACCCGCAACCGGTTGAGATGGCGGACACTCACCGGCACCAGTCCCTGCCTCTGGGCGGCCTGTGCGAGCAGCTCACGACTCGGGCACTCAGGGGCCTCGTTGAGCAACTGCCACAGGCGCGCCTTGTCAATTTCGCTCAGCTTCCTGCCAGCATCAAAGGATGGCCGTGAATGCTCAGCGAGGCTCTCCTTGCTCGGGGCGAGATACATGACATCATCCTCCTGAAAACACATGTAAGGATGCAGTCTGTACATTCGCCCTTATGGGGCA
>JBMDXC010000509.1:0-5561 GCA_048594805.1 Candidatus Entotheonellaceae bacterium
GCCATTTTACCGGCAGAGGAAAGGTAGAGGGAGAGCGAGGATGCAGATTGCACGGGCCGAGGTGATTCCGTTAGAGGTGCCGCTCGCACGGACGTTTTATGGGGGCACGTATTCCATGAACCGCCGCTGTACGCTGCTGCTGCGGGTGTGGACGGCTGAGGGCATACGGGGGCAGATCTATATCGGGGATGAACGCGACCAGCAGGCGGCCGTGTGCCGCATTTTACGCCACGAGCTGTTTCCGAGCGTGCTCGGGCGTCAGGCCACTGAGGTGACGGCGATCTGGGAAGAGAATTTTCGACGTACCACCGTCTCGGCCGGACGGCGCGCCATGATGCAGGCCCTCTCGGCCCTTGATGTGGTCTTGTGGGACGTCATTGGGCGCCAGGCCGGGCTACCGGTGTTCCGCCTCTTAGGGGCGGCGCAGACCCGGCTGCAAACCCTCGTGATCGGGGGATATTATGCGGAGGATAAGGGCGTTGAAGGGCTCATTGAGGAGATGTTTGAGTATCGCGAAGCCGGCTACGCTGGCGTGAAGTTTAAAGTGGGTGGACGGCCCCCAGAGGAAGACATTGCGCGCGTCCAGCAGGTGCGGCAAGCTATCGGTGATGACTTTATCATCGCCTGTGATGCGAACATGGGCTATACGGTCGCAGACGCAATTATCTTTGCGCGTGGCGTGGCTGATTGCCACATCGCCTGGTTCGAGGAACCCGTGCACTGGTACGACCAGGTGCGCGGCATGCACGAGGTGCGAGCCGCGACTGGCATCCGCGTCACGGCTGGGCAGAGTGAGATGCAGCGCTGGGGTTGCCGCGACCTGGTCGAAGGTGGTGCTGTAGATATTCTCAACACTGACATGTCGCTGGCCGGTGGGGTCACCGAATGGCGGCGCGTGGCGGCGCATGCGGCGAGCCACCGGGTGCAGATGGCGCACCATGAAGAACCGCTGCTCTCGATGCACCTCCTGGCTTCTACGCCCCAGGGCCTGTACCCTGAATATTTTTCGGCGGAGCGCGACCCCGTGGGAGCCTACCTGCCTACCATGGCCCCACCTCTGCGCCAGGGTTGGGTCGAGTTGCCCGAAACGCCTGGTTTTGGTATCGAGGTGGACGAGGCGTTTGTGCAGCGCTACCGCGTGGATCACTAGAACATCCGGGCGGCGCGTCTCAGGAGGCAGTGAGCAGAGCACGGGATACGTCTGTGCTACTCTGGATGTGGTGCTCGGCCAGGTAGTGCTGGAACTCAGCATTGCGTAGTGCCCCTACCGCATGAAATGTCACGGCATACTGGTCAGGTCGAAAAAACCAGTTGCCTTTTTTGGTGAGGCGCACTGCGGCAATGCGAAAACTGGGATCAGCCGGACGCCGCTGCATTATCTGCCGCAAAAACTCTGGATCACGCGTGAGATTGGGGGACCAATCGATACGTATCGGCTGTTCTACTTGTGCTGTGTAACACAGATCGAACCCCGCCGCCTTCAGCTCGCGGCGCAGGCGTATGTAATCCACATAGGTCAGGATGATCAAATCCTGCTCCGTGTCCACCGCTTCTATCCTCCCTGCTGTATGTGCTTCTCTCTGCCACCGTTAGCCGTCCTCGGTGGCCGTTAGCTACCCTCGGCCGCCATGCTCTCTTCCCATTCCTCCAGCAGACTCTCCAGCCGTGCCGTCAGTGTGCCCTGCTGCGTGCTGAGTTCGGTCAGACGCTGCCAATCCGTGCCGTCATGGGCCTCAATAGCCGTTTGCACTGCGGCGATCTCTGCCTCGATGTGGTGAATCTCATCCTCGATCACACCAGGTTTGCGGCGTTTGGCAGGACGCGGACGGAGACGTGGAGGTCCCTGCGAGGTTTTTTTTACACTGGGCGCCGGCTGTTGCACGGCTGTCTGCGCAGCAAGATGCGCCTGATAGTCCGTGTAATTCCCGGCATAGGACGTACACGTGCCATCACGCAGATAGAGCAGGCGCGAGATAATGCGATCGAGAAAATAGCGGTCGTGCGAGACGATGAGCAGCGTGCCAGGATATGCCGCCAGGGCCTGTTCGAGGGCCTCGCGAGCCGGTATATCGAGGTGGTTGGTGGGCTCATCCAGCACCAGGAGATTGGCCGTTGAGAGCATGAGCTTGGCGAGGGCCACGCGGCTTTTTTCTCCCCCGCTCAACGTCCCAACCCTTTGCAACACCTCATCGCCACTAAACAAAAAACGCCCCAGATAGGCCCGCATGTCACCCGCCGTTTTCCAGGGCTCAACCTGCCACACCTCATCCAAGATCGTGTGCTGAGGGTTTAAGTGACGCATCTCCTGATCGTAATAGGCAGCAGCGACGTTCTGGCCCAGGCGCAGGGTCCCGCGATCGGGAAGCTCCTCCCCCATGAGCAGGCGCAAGAATGTACTTTTACCGGCCCCATTCGGCCCCATCAGGCCAACTTTTTCGCCACGGTAGACGGTACAGGAAAGGCCGCGCAGCACCGTGCGATCACCGTACGACTTCCAGACCTGGCGTCCGACAATGACCTCGTGGCTCTCGCGCTGATGGGTGGTAAAACGCAACTGCATGCGCTGGTTGTCTGTCGTAGGTTTCTCTACCCGCTCCAGACGCTGCAACGTCTTCTGACGGCTCTGCGCCTGTTTCGTATTCTGCCCGGCCATGTTCCGCCGGATAAACTCCTCCTGACGTCGGATTTCCGCTTGCTGGAGTTCGTAAGCTTTGCGTTGCTGTTCGAGGCGTGCGGCCCTGGCCGTTACATAGGCCGAATAATTACCCACGTAGCGCTGCAAACGATGCTGCGCCAGCTCCACGATCTCGTCAACCACACGGTCGAGAAAGTAGCGATCATGCGAAATCACCACCACTGTGCCACAATAGGCGCGCAAGACGCCTTCGAGCCACTCAGTCGCAGTAATGTCGAGGTGATTCGAGGGCTCGTCGAGTAATAAGAGGTCAGGCTCTTGCAGCAGCACCCGCGCCAGGGCTCCCATATTTTTCTGCCCACCGCTGAGGTGTTGCACCGGGGTGTGCAGATCAGCGGGGCGAAAGCCAAGGCCCAGCAGCGTAGCCTCGACACGTGCCGCAATGGCATAGCCCTCACGCGCGTTAAATTCTTCGAGCAGCGTCCCATAGCGTTGCAGGTCCGCAGCACTACCCGTCTGCTGGGCCAGGCGAGACTCCAGGACAGTCATCTCGTCCTGCATATCCAGGAGCGGACGGAAGGCTTCACGGACCTCCTCGTACAGCGTGCGCTCGCCTTCCACCGTCATTTCCTGAGTGAGATGTCCCAGACGCAGACCACGCGCGCGTTCCACCGTACCGCTATCGGCGGTCATAACCCCGCCAAGAATGTTGAGAAGCGTACTTTTACCACTGCCATTGGTGCCAATGAGTCCAATGTTCCGCCCCGCCTCAATCTGCCACGAGACATCCTGCAGGACCGGCACACCAGCAAATGTTTTTACGAGATGTTCTACACGAATGAGCGTCATAGGCAGTAGTCTAATTCACGCTTCTCGTACCCGTCAAGGGCAGCCTGCGTAGGGGTCGCCCGGGGCTCGTACGGCGGGCGACCTGCCCCTTTCGCATTGCAAGGGCACTCCACGCCGCGTATAATCGTTGCACGCATCTGGTGGATATACTGCGCATTAGCACCTTTTTTATTCTTCGTCCCAGCGCGGATGCTGCCCCATCTCGGCGGTGGAGTCGCACACCTGAACACCATAGACAAGTCAGGGAGTAACGTGATGTCCAACTTCAGACAGCAACTTTTTCATCAATTCGCCTCGCAGGGGCTGACCGCGAGCATCGACGCCTTCAAAAGCCAGTATCAGCCGAAAAAAGAAAATCGTTTCAATATTGACGGTATTACGTATGAGATTG
This sequence comes from Candidatus Entotheonellaceae bacterium, assembly GCA_048594805.1. Taxonomy (GTDB): domain Bacteria; phylum Tectomicrobia; class Entotheonellia; order Entotheonellales; family Entotheonellaceae; genus SXND01. The sequence goes on from JBMDXC010000509.1 coordinate 3,876, forward strand.
GTCCGGCGCGCCTCGAGGGCGATAGCATTACCTTCGAAATCAGTTCCAAGATCCCCCAGGATGAACTGGACGACCGAGAAGATTTTGCCAGTTATTTCAGTGCCATTCAGGACTTCCTGAAACATGACCCCAAGCAACCTACGGCGATTGACATGGAAAATATTGTCCAGGAAGTTGGTGGGGAGGAGACCAAGGAACGGGACTATGTTCGTCTGCGCTACAATTATCTCTTCGGTGAGATGTATAGCGATGCTGCCGTGGCCACAGCCATAGCTCGTTTCCAACAGGACCCTGACGCTTATCCAATCCCCGACATTGCCAACGTCAATACCCTGGCGGGACGTGTCGTCCTGGTGTGTGTGAAAGATTTTATGCATCAGGAAGCGACCACACGTATGCAACGCCTGATCGAGGCGAATCAAGAGGTGCGCCAGACTTTTGGCAAACACCTGACAGCTGAGGCCGGTGTGCCAGACAAAGCTTAGAAACTAGGGGTTGCCGGCGGGGTAGTGTAGCTGCCGTTGCAGGTGCTGTATGACAGTGTCATCCTTCTCCAGGAATGCGGCAAGGAACTCAGCGCTGCGGAAGAGGAGGGGGGCGAGCGTCGAGTCTGCCTCCAGTTGCACCCGCACAGACGGGAAAAACCTGTCGGCCATCATGAGCAGTACGGAGACCACGAGAATAACTTTGGCAAGCCCGAAGAGCCCTCCGAGCAGCCGATCTATGAGTGACAGGCCGGCAGCCCGAAGGGCAAAGCGTAACAGAGTACTGCATACCATGGCGATGGCCATCACAGCGAGGAAAATCAGTGCAAACCCGATGGCCTGTCGTACCCAGGGTGTAGCGATGAGCGGAGCGAGGCGCTGGGCGAGGTCAGGATAACCACGGACAGCAAGGACCGAAGCCGCTGCCAGCCCTATGAGCGACAGCACGGCGCGGACCAGGCCCCGGAGGCAACCCCACACGCCACTGAGGATCAGGGCGATTGTCATACCAATGTCAAACCAATGCACAGGTTCCTCCGTCCCAGGCCAGGCGCACGCGTAGCCACCGTCCTGTATACTATACAGAACGTAAGCGTCGTGCAATTCTCGAAGTCGCTCTCCTAGGCTCAAGTGGGTGTTGCCGTGCACAACAGTGACCACATGCGCACTTTAGACCTTCGACAAGTCGAGGTCTTTTACTACGTCGCGAAATTTCGCAGTTTTTCGAAAGCCGCCGAGGCCCTGCTGTTGACCCAGCCCACCATCAGCGGCCATATCAAAACGCTGGAGGAAAGCCTTGCCCTCATCCTCTTCGATCGGCTCGGCCGAGAGGTCACGCTTACCCAGGCAGGGGAAGTGCTCTACAGCTATGCGAAACGCTTACTCTCTGTCAAAACCGCGGCCGTGCAAGCCTTGCAGGAGTTGCAGGGGGGCGTGAGTGGGGAACTGCTGATCGGGGGCAGTAGCATCCCGGGGCAGTACGTGCTACCGCCAATTCTCGGGCACTTTAAACGCCAATACCCGGACATCACCGTGTGCCTGAGTATCACCGACACCATGGACATCATTGAACGCATTCTCCGTGGTGACCTGGAACTTGGGGTCGTGGGCGCATGTGTGCAACACACGCAGGTGCTCTATGACCGTTTTGTCGAGGATGAACTGGTGCTGGCGGTAGCGCACAATCACCCCTGGGCGCAGC
>JBMDXC010000051.1:0-2067 GCA_048594805.1 Candidatus Entotheonellaceae bacterium
GCTTTGCTGGCCAAAACGCGTCCCCTCGGTGTCCTTCCCGCTGCTCTCCTGTGGGGGGGGCTGCGCAATGGTGCCGGACTGATGCAAGTGCGTACGGGTGTTTCTATCGACTTGATCAATGCCATCCAGGCCCTGATCATCATGGGCCTGGCTGCAGAACATCTTGTCCGCACCCTGCGACGCCGGCGCGTTGGTGTAGCCTAGGGAGAACCCCGTGCCGCAGCACCACCAGAGACTCGGCCTGCTCTATCTCCTCGGGAGTATGGGACTCGGGTGGTGGGCCTACACGATAGCGCCAGACGTCCTGTCTGTGCTGCGTTTTGGGACCGTAGGAGCAGTACAGTGCCCCACCCGGCACGCCTTGCTGGCGTGCAGTGGGGTGGCCCTCATCACCGGCGTCTGGACCCTGGTCGCTGCCCCAGCATGGCGCCTCACTACCGTGAGCCTTGGCATCAATATTCTCGGTCTCGTCTGTAGCATCCTCGTCTGGGCCAGTATGGGACAACGCCTGGAAGTGCTGGGTCTGCTGGCGCAAAGTTTGCGTCTGGCCACGCCTATTGCCCTGGGGGCGCTGGCAGGTGTGCTCTGCGAGCGCTGTGGCGTGATCAATATCGGGATTGAGGGCATGATGCTCACCGCCTCCTGTCTCGGCTTTATCGTCGCGCTCTATACGTCCAATACCTGGCTAGGCCTGGCCATGGCGATCCTGGTGGGGTGCGTCATGGCCGCCGTGCATGCCATCCTGGCGATACACGGCAGCGTCGATCAGATCATTAGCAGCACGGTGCTCAACATCTTTGCGGTGGGCATCACTGGTTTTCTGCGCCGTGCCGTGCTGCTCCAGAACACGCGAGGTGCTCCTGCCGTTTTCCCAACCTGGCCTATCCCCTTGGTGAGCGATATCCCGGTGCTCGGGCAGATTTTCTTCCGCCATCAGCCGCTGGTATACACAACGTGGCTCCTCGTGCTCGTCGTCCATGTCTTGTTGTTTTATACCACCTGGGGCTTACGCACCCGGGCCGTGGGTGAATATCCACGCGCGGCTGACACGTTGGGGGTGCCCGTCTACATGATCAGGTATGGAAACGTCATCGCCAGTGGTATACTGACAGGTTTGGCAGGCGCCTGGTTTTCTCTCGAGACCGTTGGTACATTTGATGATATGATGACCGGTGGCAAAGGCTTTATTGCCCTGGCAGCCATGATCTTCGGCAAATGGAAACCGTGGGGCGCTTTCGGCGGGGCTCTCTTGTTTGGCTTTGTAGATGCCTTGCAGATCAAGTTGCAAATTGCCGGTGTGCATGTGCCGTATCAATTTCTCAGTATGGCGCCCTATGTTGTCACGATAATCGTCCTGGCAGGACTGATTGGGCGTGCTGTGCCACCGGCTGCTGTAGGCCTGCCGTACGAGCGAGACGGCTAAACTCTCGGACTCTCATCATGCAGATAACAACCCAGGGCAAGCAAGGTTTCTCACGATTCATAAGACATCCCATGCGTCTTGACTACCATCATCTCTACCGCCTGTGGGATGTGCTGATTACGGCGACCATGGCCTTTGTGGCCATTGAGGTGCCGGAGCATTTCGTCCTGGAATACAATATAGCCGCTCGTCCAGTGGTCTACTGGCTCGTCACACTCATGCTGTGCGTTGACGTGTTCGTACAACGGTACCGCACGGCCCCGCAGCCGGTGAGCCCTGCAGAGCCCAGGCGCCGGTGGGCTATGGCCCACGCTATAGGGTGGCTTATGGTTGACCTGGTGGCGGCGATTCCCTTTCGTGTCCTACCAGGAGGAGAGGTATTTGAGTTACTACGGCTGCTGAAACTGGCCCGGGTCGCTCAACTTATGCGGCGCTGGCGGCGTCAAGCTGACCAGCATGCGCAGATCCTGCGTCTGGTCTTCTTTGTCTGCTGGCTCTTCATCATCGCCCAATGGTTAGCCTGTGGCTGGCTGGCCATTGGTGGTATTGACATGGAAGCGGATGAGTTCAGCAAGTATCTGCGAGCCTTGTACTGGTGTATTACCACCCTGGCGACAGTGGGCTATGGCGACATTGTCCCCAAA
>JBMDXC010000510.1:0-5917 GCA_048594805.1 Candidatus Entotheonellaceae bacterium
CCAGTACCAGGTCAACATGCATGCGACTGCGACGACCACCCCATGTCGATATGGAGCAAGGATGTTCAGAAAGGCCTCTGGACTGGTTTGCATATTGCGATGTCCCAGGATCTCGCCGTTCTGGTCGATGATGCAGACATACATCGTGCGGGCGTGCAGGTCGATACCGCAGTAAAAGGGGTGCTGAGTGGGGTAACATCGCATGGAGGTCTCCTCCTTCTTAGTCAACAGGTTTTTCCCCTGATCAGCAGACCACCGTGGTCTGCTGGGGAGGGGGCCTCAATAAGTATCAAAGCGCGGCACCTGACTGCCTCCAGCGTCCGCTCCGCTCCCGCTTCCGGGCGCGGCTCACCGCCAGCGTTGATATGACTTCCAATGTCAAGGGTTGGGAGCAACTTTTTTTAGGTCTTCATGATGTTTTTGGCCCTTCGTGCATCACAAGAGTCGGAGCCAGTAAGAGACGACGGTTGATCCTACTGCTATCCGTGGGTTGGGTACCACCTTACTTGCCTCCGTCGGGTGCCTGCCTCTCTCTAGGCACGAGTATCCTTTTCAAGCCTCGTAACGCCGTCGAGGGTGACACCACACCGGGGCTGCGTCTCTTCCGATGCACGAAGGAAACCTTCTGAGTTAAGAGTGCCATGACGCTCGGTCTTTTGGACTTACTGGCCTTGCACACATGTTCTTGAACATGCGCCTGCTCTCGGACTCGAGATGACCAGGCACGTTGTTGCTCTACTGTGCAAAGACTTCATGGAAAGACGACTTACGGTGTGACAGGGATCTCCTTAGCAATGGCCCACATGAAGCCCACCAGCTCACGGGCAATGGCCACGACGACCTGATGGGCGTTTTTGCCGCGGGCGATCAGGCGGCGCTAGCGTTTACACAGCCGTACCTGTGCCTTCCAACTGATGTCTTGGATCGGCTTTGGCAGCTTTTCCAGCCGGAGTTGCAAGTGGCGGCTGACCTTGGCGGGATACCGGTAGGCCCAGGCCCCTTCGACCAGGGCACGCCGGGCATGGGTGTTGCCAGCTGGGGTGATGGCTCCCTGCCGGCGCCGCTCCCCACGGGCATATGCTGAAGGGATCAGGCCCAAATACTTCATGAGTTGTCGGGGATTCTCGCAGCGGGTCAGGTCACCCAGTGCGGCCACCGTCGTGACGGCGACGGTGCACGGCACCCCACGCAGCCCCTGAAGGGCCTCGCCCACTGGCTGCAAGCGCCAGGTCTGCACCGGCTCGTGCCGTTCCTGCTCCAGACGCTGGAGGCGTGCGGTATGTTCGGTGACGGCGCGGACGTATTCCTGGAAGGTAATCTGTTGCGCTGGTGTGGCACAAACCACTTCAGAGAGCCAGCGCAGATGCGCTGGTCCCCAGGTGGCCTGGCCGGTATAGCGTAGATCATGCCGCAGCAAGAAAGCTTTAAGGTGCACTTTGGCGGCCTTGAGGTCACAGAGTGCATCTGCACGTGCGCGGCAGAGGTCACGGATCGCCTCATCTTCCACGGTGGGGACATAGACGGGAGTGAGAGCCCCCGAGCGCATCAACCTGGCCCATTGCCTTGCATCGCGGCGGTCGGTTTTGACCCGATCCCCAGGCTTTTTGGGAATGCGGGAGGGGGCCACCACCCAACAGTCGTACCCTTTTTTGCTCAGATAGCGAGAGAGCCAGTAGCCACAAGGGCCGGCTTCATAGACAAAGACGAGGCGTTGGGCCTTTGATTGGAGCTTCCGGGTGAGTTGATCAAGGTCGGCGTGTCGTGTCCCGATCGTCCCAGAGGCGATGACGTGGGCCTCATGGTCTTTGGCGACATAGGCCACGGCAATAGAGTCTTTATGGACATCCAGACCAACATAGAGTGTGCGAGACTGTGACATGGCTGACCTCCGAGTTCCTATAGCTCATGTGGCGACATGAGGCGGCTCTGGCTTTTGGCAAGCGAACCCGCGTTTCGCGCTGGAGGTCAGCCTACCCATCGGAAGTCATTATGTCTAGGCACGGAAGAGCATCGTGGCTACAGAGGTAGAGAGACTCATGGCGGAAGCGGCGCGTTGGTATCACAAGGCGGCCGACCAGGGGTACGCACTGGCCCAGTTCAACCTCGCCCGCCTGTATCATGCAGGCGCAGGCGTCCCGCAGGACGATGCGGAAGCGAAACGTTGGTTGCGCAAGGCCGCCGACCAGGGGTACGAAATGGCTATACTCTTCCGGACACACGGAGACAAGAACAATCGTTCCTTACAAAAACCAGGTTCAGGGCTTACGCCTGACAATAGGCAGCGGTCCTCATCTGACGCAAGGTATGCGGAGGAAAAACTCGCCCACCATACAAAGGCGTCGGCTTCGCCAGCCCCAACAAGGGCACCAAATGACAAGTGGTGTGGCAAGTGTTAAATGCAGCGAAACCTCACAGACAGCGAAATGCGGCGGGTCGTACGCGCACTCACGATGGCCCAAGCGGTGACCTGGGATTATGCCCCGGCACGGATGGACCTCATCCGGCAATGGGAGCAACGTGGGACGAAAAAGGGAGATGCCGCGATTGCAGCCCACCTTGAGAGCGCTGCTATCCGCTACTTGGTGTCTGAGAACCGTGACTTCCTCAAGGAGTTGCCTACGTTACCTTTTACCGTGCTGAGTAGTGAGGAAGCCGTATGGTTATTGGGGGAAAGTGGAAGAGGCAGACGCTCTGCCCTATGGCACAATAGCGTCGGCATTCCCTCCACGCATGTATTAACGTACCTGCCGAGTCCGCAAGTGCTCATCCAGCCAAACGGCTTCCGTGTCCGATAGCGCTGGAGGTGGGGGCGGACGGTGATAGTCAATTAGGCGAGCATAGGCCCCACGGTCGTAGACAGCCCCGACAACCGTGCCCAGGTCCAGCGCTGCATCAGGATCAGGTTCGAGCAGTGGTACGGGCAATACAGGGAGTTTCTCCCACAGCTGTATAGGCCATACTTCGACATAGGGACGACGCTCAACACGACTCAGCGTCACGTAATAGGGGGCGCCTGGCACAGGTTGCGCCAGCCGTGGGCGTTCCCCACCGCGCAGGAGATCGATTTCGAGCAGGTGCGTTGTGGAACGCAGCAGTGCACGACGTTTGCGCTGATAGTCATGATAAGCCTCATGGCCAGGGCGTTTGTTAACAGGAGAGAGAATTTCTATAGCAGTCACGAGACGCATGGTATCCGTCTCATGGACTTCGACCGTGTACAAACGGAGAGGCACTTCCATTTCCACCGCACTCTCGACCGGTCTGGCAGTAATGACTGCCACCTCACTGGCCTGATCCCCACTCGGAGGTTGCGGCTGCCAGATACCGATATCAGGACGAATATTGTGCCTCTCGGCAATTTCTACGATTTCGTATGTGACATGCGGTGTTAAGCGCGCCACATAGCGTGGCTGCAGAACATGATTTAACCCCGCCCGCATCTCCGCTGCCACATCACCGTGAAAATCGCTCCAGATATTTGGGGCTTCGATATAGGGATCCATACCAGGCAAGGGTGAGGGCATCTGTGTTATCTCCTCTACCCGAGCTGCGGCACGCGGCTATAGTCGAGCGGTACGAACAGGCTCCCTTCCGTAATACCCTGAGGCGCAAGCTGCTTGAGGGTGCGCTCTAGATGCTCAAAAGGCATCTCTCCCGCGAGAGCTTGTTGGAAGGCCCCGACCACCTGACGCACTTGCTGGGCACTCTCATGGACGAACTCGAGCCGAAAGTGACGAATACCAGCATCGATCCACAGTTGCAGGTGTTGTGTGCCACCTTGCGCCTCGGTCCCGAAAACCGTGTTGCGGCAACCCACATCCGCCATCACGGGGTGCCTCCGTCCGGCTTGGTCTTGGAGCGCCACACGGTGCGCTTCACACGGGTGCCCGCAGTTGGTGTAGTCGGTGCCGGTGGACAAAAAGCGGCAGAAGACGCAGTGCTCGGTGTGAAAGACGGGGAGATGCTGATAGACTATGACCTCTAGGGTGTCCGCTGCCAGGTGGTGGGTTAAGTCAGCGATCTGCTGCGCATCGAGATCATGCGTTGGGGTGATCGCCGTGAGCCCCATATCGAGATACATCTGGGCTGTAATGGCGTCCGCCGCGTTGAGGCTAAAGTCACCCGTTAAGACGGGACGCTGGGCCTGAGGCACATGCTGCAGATCGTACAAGAACCCGCCCAAACGCACGAGAATCTCACAGTCGAGAGACGACAAAAAGCGCAGGATATTGTGCTCGGTCGGTTTGAGGATGCGCGGGCTGGCGACCCGACAGCGTATGCCCGCCGCCTTGACCCGTGCGACAGAGGGTTTCAGACCATACAGTTCCAGGTAGTCGAGCGTGATGCTCGCCGGACGCGCGGCGAGCGCTGCCTCCAGTTGCTCAGGGGTGCGCACGAGCACATGGACCTGCACCGGGGTAGAGCGAGCCACCGGTGGCTGCAGCTGCGCCAGGGTATGAGCGACAACGCGGTATGTCTGCGGGGTCTCGTGGGACGTCTGTAAGGCCATGAGCTGTTCCACTCCCTGACGCCGCACGGCGTTGACCTCACTGACAGGGGCAAATAACGGCTCCGTGCTGTCCAGAGTCACGGCCTCGAGATGAAACGGTGTCCCGCCAAGTTTGCCCAGGTGTTCGCGGAGAAATGCCTCATCCAGGGCCCGGTGCTGCGCTGTGGCCAGCGCTACGGTCCCTGTGGCCCTGGCGCTGTGACCGTGCGCGGTCTGCGCCACCAGATGCAGCGGTTGCCCATTACGGGCGGTGACGGCAAACGGCACCGGCCGCGTATAGACCGGGGCGGTCGCTGCCGTGAGGTGCTTGAGGCGCCTGGGCAACGTCGGGTCAAAGCTGCGCCACACTAGGTCTCCGACCCGAATGCGCGTAAAGTTCACTGTATTGCGTCCAAATTTCAGCAGCACGACATCTCGACTGACTGCTTGCACCTCATAGACGCTGCCACCCTCTTCAGGCTCCTCAGGGCTGCGCCAGGTCGCGGCGTCGAACACCAGACCATCACCGCGCTTGATCGGGTGGAGATATTTGACGTGCACCCCATCGGACAACACCCGCACCACTGCACCGACCTGTACCCCGCGATGGCGTGGGGCCCGCCCGCGCACGACCTGCTGATGATTCGTACCGGTCAGAAAGTAGGGGCCGAGGCCGCGCGAATACACCTGCTCCAGGGCCAGTTCTGCCTCTGGAGTAATACTGAGACTGAGGCCAGCGCATGCCTCATCAATAGCCTGGCGGTAGGCTTGCGTAGTCAGAGCCACGTATTCACTGTCTTTATAGCGCCCTTCGATCTTAAAGCACGCCACGTCAATGCGTACCAGCTCGGGCACCTGATGCAGCGCATACAAATCACCAGGTGAAAGCAGGTAGCGATAGGCGCCAAGATCGCGTTGCTGCCCATCCACGATGAGGTCGTAGGCTAACCGACACGCCTGTGCACATTGCCCACGGTTGGCACTGCGCCCTCCCCAGGCTTCGCTGCTAAAACACTGGCCCGAGTAGCTGACACATAAGGCCCCATGGACAAAGACTTCAAGGTCGACGTCCGTTGCCTGGGCAATGCGCGTAATATCTGCGAGGCTCAATTCGCGCCCCAGCACCACCCGTGCACAGCCGCATTGTTTCGCCAGTTCTGCCCCCTGGGCACTGGTCACTGACATTTGCGTTCTGCCATGCACCTCCAGGCCAGGGGCAATAGGCCTGGCGAGTTGAGCAATGCCCACGTCCTGCACGATGATAGCGTCGGCTCCGGCCTCAGCAATCGCCGCCAGGGCCTCCTCCGCCTCGAGGAGTTCATGGTCGAAAACCAGCGTATTCAAGGTGATGAACCCCTTCACCCCACGGGCGTGCAAGGTTTGCATCACTTCAGGAAGCTCAGCGAGTCCAAAACCAACCTTGGCCCT
>JBMDXC010000511.1:0-2492 GCA_048594805.1 Candidatus Entotheonellaceae bacterium
GTCAGTCCCTTGCAGTCCATACTTGTGCATCAACGCGTCGAAGCTGCACAGGGGACCCTTGTGCCCCAGCTCTACACCAGGGATATCATAGGGGAGCGCGCCTTGCGCGCTTGCTTCAGCCAGGACCTGATTGGCTGGCACGTAGAGGAATTCTGGCTGGGGATCGATAAAACGGCTGATCAGCCAGGGACAGGCAATGCGATCGACTTTGGCCCGTTCACGTGTAACCCATTTCATTGTCTGTTCCTTCTGGACAAAAAGGGGCAAAAGATGTAATATACGCTACTAAATCGTATCGTTCGTTACTACATAATATACATTACCGTTATGTAGCGAGAATTGCAATATGATCAACACAAAAAATTCCTGGCTCGTGTTTATCATGAGTCAGCCCGGCAAAAGCACCACACCGAGGATCCGCCTCTGGAGGCTGCTCAAAGGGCTGGGGGCCGCAGTGTTACGGGATGGGGTCTACCTGTTGCCGCACCGCGAGACATTGCGACAGGCGCTGGAAGAACAGGTACAAGGGGTCCAGACCTTAGGGGGAGCCGCCTATGTCCTGGCGGTCGAGCCCGTCACAGCCACAGACGCGCACTTCCAGGCGTTGTTTGACCGGAGCGAGGAATATGCGGCGCTCCTGACCGCGATCGCCCACCTGAGGGCCACCCTCGCTGAGACGACTCAAGCGCAGGCCCGTCGTGTGCTCCAGCAGGTGCGACGCGAGTATGGGGCCATAGTGGCCATCGACTACTTCCCTGGCCCCGCTCAAGTCCACATGGGCCAGGCCCTGACCGAAGCCGATGCCGCTGTCACCAGGCACTTTGCGCCCGATGAACCTCAGCCGTTGCATACGGGCATCCGGCATCTGGAGCGCACCGCGTACCACGGGAAGATATGGGCCACCCGGCAACGGGTGTGGGTCGATCGCGTTGCCAGTGCGTGGCTGATCCGGCACTTCATCGATCCCAACGCGCGCTTTCTGTGGCTCAAAACCCCGCAGGACTGCCCTGCCGACGCCATTGGCTTCGACTTCGATGGCGCGGTGTTTACCCACATAGGCCAGCGCGTCACGTTCGAGGTGTTATTAGCCAGCTTTGACCTGGCGACTGATCCAGCGCTCACCCGGCTGGGCCTGCTCGTGCATGCGCTGGACGTGGGTGGGGTGCCGGTGGCCGAGGCCGCCGGATTCGAAGCGATTCTCACGGGCGTGCGGGCGTCCGGCGCAGACGATGACCAGGTGCTCGCTGCCATGATGCCCGTGTTGGATGCCCTCTATACCGCCTTTGGTCAGGAGACCCCGTAAAGGCGCTTATCCCACCCGTGTGGCGCTGGCACGAGCAAGCGCACATGCCCGGCAATCTCGACGCAATAGCGCTGCTGGGAAGGGATGACATCACCGTCCATTTCCACGCCACACATGGTCTCGGGTAAGAGCTCGACACGAGTGGCACGCAATGTTGTGGTATATCGGGAGAGGTCGTATTGTCCGGTGAGGATGATCGTGAACACCAGTGGATACAGCACGCGTGGTGTGGCGCGGATGAGCTTGACATCGAAGAGGCCGTCATCACTCACAACGTCTGGGGCCATGCGCAGGATTGACCCGTAATGGGAGGTGTTGAGCATGGCGCCTACGATATAGCGCTGGGACGGCAATGTGACAGTATGTCCGGTAGCGTCTGTGTAGCAGATGCGCATTGGCCAGGGCTGAAAGCCAATATGGCGTATGGCCTCATAGGTATAGCCAACCAGCGAATTGGTCACCCGGCGTTCCAGCAAATAGGGAAACAACCCAAAGCTCACATTGACGCCATAATATTCCTGGTTCACCAGGCTAATGTCGAGACGGGTCGTATATCCCTGACGAATCGTCACGAGTGCCTTTTCGCTGTCGCGCTCCAGGCCAAAAGAGCGCACCAGATTATTGCCGGTCCCGAAAGGAATAACACCGAGGGGGATGTGGGGCAGCAGCCCATGTCGCGCCAGCGCTGAGATCACAATGCTGACGGTTCCGTCTCCCCCCGCGGCAATGATACAGTCGCTGTCGCGGCTATGACGTGCAAAAGCCGCGATGTCATAGCGCGTCCTCGGCCCATCAGCCTGTGGCGTAGTATAGGTCACGGCCACGGAACCGCTCAGGAGCTTTGCGGCCTGCTTGACGAGCATCGCCTCATTCGCGTGGCTGTAGCGTTTTGCCTTTGGATTAAACACCAGCAGGTATTTCACGCAGACCTCTCTCTACACTACTGCCAAGGTTGTTCCATCCCGGCCTTGAGGCACAATGTCCTTATGTTCCTAGTCATGATGGCCGATGTCATGCTCATGGGCAACCATCTTGCCTCCGGGCCACAGAGATCTCTCATCTCTGCAGGATACGGGGATGCAGGCGGCTCATAGGCCATCGCCCATAGGAACTATTGTAGCTCCGCGAGGGGGACATGCCCAATCGGGAATTATCCTGAGATGCTCAGCCTGGCGGTGCGTGCTGCCTG
>JBMDXC010000512.1:0-26464 GCA_048594805.1 Candidatus Entotheonellaceae bacterium
GCGCTCCCAGAGCATCTGCAAGGTATCGAGCAAGGTAGCTGACAGTTGACAGCACACGCAGCCCCCTTCGATCTCGACATACGCTTCCTCGCCTTCACCCAACAGGGCCTTGTCAATACCCAGGGCGCCAAATTCATTCGAAACCACCGCCACCCGCACCCCGGTACGCTGGGCATCGTGCAGGAGATGCCGCACCAACGTCGTCTTCCCAGCACCGAGAAAACCTGAGACCACCAGTACAGGAATCCGTTTCTCCACTCCGCTCTCTCCATGCCGTTCTCGGGACCATGTGCCTGTGGTTGGAGTATAGCAAGGTATCATGCATGCCGCACCCATAGACAGCCAGAGTAAGCAGCATATGCTATGCTATTGAGAGACAGCGAGAAACCAATCATGTCATAACCTCACCGGCGATGATTTTATTACCCAGGAGTATGGTCGCCCATGCAAGCCCTCTTTGAAGCAGTGCGTCAGGCGTGCTCCCCTGGCGATTGGTCACGTGGAGTTGAGTTGAGTCGTGGTGGGGCTGTGGTTGTTGACCACGCCACCAGGGATGAGGTGATGCTCAGGATCTCCACGCGCAGCGGGATGCTGTCACCGATAGTGACGTTGTGGCCTGAGGACAAGGATTGGTCCTGCAACTGCTCCAGTCAGGCTGAGGTTTGTGCCCATGTGGCCGCGGCAGTGATCGCGCTGCACCATGCGCCCAAGGCAGGACCAGAGGCATCCTCCCAGCGCCCTGCAACGGCGCAGTTACGTTATTGCTTCACGCGTGAGAAAGGGGGGCTGGCATTTGAGCGGGCTGTGGTGCAGGATGGGCAGGTCCGCATACTTGAGGGCACTCTGTCAGCTCTGGCGGCACGGCAGTCGGGGGAAGTCTTAATGACCACGCAGGCCGATGTGGCGGTTGAACTGGCCCTCGGCTCACGCCGCCGCGGTTGGTTGCCACGTGAGGTGATGCCGAAGCTGTTAGCGGCCCTCTCCCGCTGTGCCGATGTCCGTTTAGATAATGCACCTATTACAACCTCGGCCACCCCTGTGGGACTGCGCGCCTGCGTCGTCGATGAGGCGGACGGTTTTAAACTTTTTGTTGAGCCTGATGCGTCTGTTACAGAAATCTTTGCGAACGGTGTGGTGTTGTGTGGCACGACGCTGCGTACCGTCAAGGAGCCCGAGCTCACCGCACGGGAGCGCGAAGTCCTGCCCACCGGCCGCTATTTTGCCGCGTCTGAAGCGCTGGAACTGGTCACGGAGGTGCTGCCAGCGCTCAGGAAGCGCCTCACGGTGGATATCCGCACCCGGCGCCTCCCACAGCTCGTGTCCGTGCCGCCACGGGTGGTCCTTGAAGTCCAGCGTGAGGGAGATACCTTAACGGTGCTCCCGACTTTAGTCTACGGAGAGCCGCCGACCGCTCGCGTCGATGCTGAGCGCCTCGTGCACCTGGGCGGAACTATTCCGCAACGGGATGAAGTGGCTGAGAATAACCTCGTACGCCACCTCCGGAATGCTCTGGGGTTGGTGCCAGGTCACAGAGCACAGTTCACTGCGGCTGACGCCGTGGGCTTTGCAGCCAAACTCAAAACCTGGAAGGGGGAGATCCGCGGTGAAGGCCATAAAACGTTCGTGCTCACTCCGCCGCTGGAACCGCGGTTGCAGCTCGATGCGAGTATCTTTAACTTATGGTTTGAGACCGCCAGTCCAGGGCCGTCTGGCCACGCGCCCTCGTCCAGGATGAGTGCCGCGACGGTCCTGCGCGCCTGGCAAGACGGGGCGTCGCTCGTGCCCCTGACTGAGGGCGGCTGGGCCCCCCTGCCGCTGGACTGGTTACAGCGCTTCGGCCACCGCGTGGGGGACTTGCTGGCGGCGCGTGCAGCCAACGGCTCGCTGCCGCGCTACGCCCTCCCTGAACTGGCCCGCCTGTGCGATGCCCTGGAGCAACCGCGTCCACCAGAGTGCGCCAGTTTGCAGGCCCTCCTTGAAGATTTCCACGAGCTGCCTGAAGCGCCCATCCCCCCCGGTGTGCAGGCTATCCTGCGTCCCTACCAGCGGCTCGGCGTCAACTGGTTGGCGTTTTTACGCCAGGCGGGGCTGGGAGCGTTACTGGCGGACGATATGGGACTCGGCAAAACCTTGCAGACGCTCTGTGTCCTCCAGGGCCGTACCCTCGTGGTAGCTCCTACCAGCGTGCTGCACCACTGGGCCGACGAACTGCGCCGGTTTCGGCCAGATCTCCGCGTCAGCATGTATCATGGTCCACAACGTACGCTCACGGCAACCGCGGACGTGACGCTCACCACCTACGCTATCTTACGCCTGGATGCGGACACGCTGGCACAGACCACGTGGGACACGGTGGTGCTCGATGAGTCGCAAGCCATTAAAAACCCTGACAGTCAAGTGGCCAGGGCGGCCTATGGCTTGCGGGCCAACTTTCGTCTGGCCTTGACCGGGACACCCGTCGAGAATCGGCTCGATGAACTCTGGAGTCAGTTGCACTTTTTGAATCGCGGGCTGCTCGGCGGACGTCAGGCTTTTCAGGAACGCTACGAGCGCCCCATTGCTGCTGGCCAACCCGGCCTGGCAGCCCATCTGCGGGAAAAATTAAAACCCTTTGTGCTGTGGCGGCGCAAGCGCGAGGTGGCCCCCGAACTACCGCCACGCACCGATGTTGTCCTGCACTGCGTGCTCAGCGACAGCGAGCGCGTCGTCTATGATACGGTACGCGCTGCCACACTGGCCAATGTGGTGGCACTCCTCGATGCCGGTGGCAGTGTCCTAGCCGCCCTCGAAGCCCTGTTGCGGTTGCGCCAGGCCTGCTGCCATCCTGGCCTGCTGCCCGGACACACAGCCTCCACCTCGACTAAGGTCAGCCTCGTGATGGAGTGCCTGGAAGAAGCCGTGGCTGACGGGCATAAGGCCCTGGTCTTTTCGCAATGGACTGCCCTCCTGGACCGCATCGAACCCCACCTGCGCGCTGCCGGCCTGGCCTTCACGCGCCTGGATGGCACGACCCGCGACCGTGCCAGTGTCGTACACTCCTTCCAGGACGAGGCGGGGCCGCCGATCATGCTGGTGTCCCTGCGGGCCGGTGGTACCGGCCTGAATCTCACTGCCGCAGATCATATTTTCCTGCTCGATCCGTGGTGGAATCCTGCCGTCGAAGACCAGGCTGCTGACCGGGCGCATCGGCTCGGTCAGACCCGCCCAGTCCTGGTCTACCGCCTCGTGGCCAAGGACACCGTTGAAGAACGCATCTTGGCACTGCAAGAAAGAAAGCGTATGCTGGCAGAAGCCGCTCTGGAAGGAGCGGACCGCGCCGCGGCCATTACGCGGGAGGAGTTATTGGCCTTGCTCACCTAGTGGAGCGTGGCGTATGCGACTACTACCATGGCGGGCGCTCCACTCCATCACACTGGCACTTGCCGTGCGCAGCACTGCGGGGTGCAGCACTAGCTCACAGGGAGGAACGTCTTATGGCCTCTGACAAGATACGGCTTGGCGTCATCGGAGCAAATCCGACAGTGGGATGGGCCCCAAGGGCCCATCTGCCCGCTCTCGCGGCCAGTCCTGATATTGAATTGACAGCCGTCTGCACGACGCGCCAGGAAAGTGCTACGGCCTCAGCCCAAAAATATGGCGCGAAGATGGCCTTCCACGACTATCGAGGCATGCTGGCTTGCCCAGACATTGATGCTGTGGCGGTCGTGCTACGGGTTCCCTCCCATTACGAGCCGACACGTGCCGCACTGGAGGCTGGCAAGCATGTCTTCACGGAATGGCCGCTTGGTAAGGATACGGCAGAGGCAGAGGCACTCACCACCCTGGCGCGGCAGCGTGGCCTGCAGACCTGCGTGGGCCTGCAAGCGCGTGCTGCACCAGCCGTGCTGTACATGAAGGAGTTGATCGACTCTGGCTATGTAGGAGAGGTGCTCTCCTGTCACATGAGCCTGCTGCGTGATGGTGTGCTCCAGCGTACGTCGGATCGGACCTGGCAGCGCGATAACACCCTCGGCGCCACGCCCTTAACCATCGCCGCCGGGCACGCCATCGATGCCATGCGCTTTATGTTGGGAGATTTTCGCCATGTCGCCGCCGTGGTCACGACCCAGGTGCCGCAGTGGTTGGAGGTGGATACCCAGCGCCTCGTCGATGTCACGGCACCAGACAATATTCTGGTCAGCGGACAATTGACGAGCGGGGCGGTAGCCTCGGTCCATGTGGCGAGCATTCCCTGGGCCGGCAGTGGCTATCGTCTCGAAATCTACGGGCGCGAGGGCACCCTCGTCGCCACCTCGGCTGAGTCGCCGCAGCTCGGTACTGTCCATCTTCAGGGAACACGCGCCAACGGGAATCTTGAGCCCCTGGAGATTCCCCCACGCTATCGCTACGTGCCTGAGAATACACCCCAGGGCGCGCCGTACAATGTCGGCCAGCTGTATACACGCTTTGTCAGAGCGATCCGCTCTGGCGATGTCTCACCGAGCAACGCTACCTTTGAGACCGCGGTGGACCTGCACCGTTTGATTGATGCGATAAGGGAGTCGTCGGAGCAGGGACGTCAGATCCCCGTGTCTGCTGCCGCAGTAAGAGGGTAAGTATGGCCCTGACCCTCCCCCGTCGCGGAGGAGGGTCTATAAGCCCTTGTCTAATAAACAGTTTTACGGATGCTTGCAGATCATGTTTAACACTGCCTGCCGTCCCTCCTCACGCACGGCGCGCACGGCCCGCTGCAGGGCTGGCCGCACTTCGGACGCCTGTGTGACGCGTTCACCATACCCACCGCTGGCAGCGACCAGGACTTCGAAGTTCGGCGATGGCTGCAATTCACTGAGGGGGAAGTGCTGCGTCTTCGCAGCCCAGCCATTTGGATACATACTGAGGTTGGCTCGACGCACAGCGTTCCACACCCGATTGTTAAAGATTACTGTAAGGGTTGGCAGCTCATAGGCCTGTGACACAAAGTGGCATGGGGTGGGGTTGCCGAACATGTAGCTACCATCGCCGAGCGTCGCAATCACCAATTTGTCAGGGGCGGCGAGCTTGGCCCCGATAGACGCACCGAGCCCCCAGCCGAGGCCACCGGCAGGTGAGCTGCCAAAAATCGTTCCAGGTTGCACAAAATCGACCTGGGTGGGCACCAGGTCGTACTCGTTGACGATGATGCTGTCGTCGCCTTTGATCTCGTTGATACAGTGTGACACCCATAGCGGGTCGAGTGGAGAATCGTCACGCACGTGCTCCAGGGCCTCCCGCCAGGAGGCGCGCTGCTGGTCATGCAGCGCTTTGACCTGCTGGAACCGTGCCTCAATACGTGGCTGCGCGGCTTTGCGGTGCTCGGCCAGGGCTGCCGTCAACATCGGAATGGCCGCCACTGCATCCGCCTGAATCGCCACATCGCATGGAAAGCTACGTATCGGATAGTTTCTGTAGAAGGGATCAAGACCCAGGTGGATCACTTTGGCATCACTCGGCGGGTTTTTCACACTTGGGAACCAGGGTACATCACTGTCGATCACCAAAATCGCATCGGCCGTGCTCAAGACCGGATCAGGGGTAAAGCCGAGATGCAGGGGGTGATTGGTGGGAAAGCCCATATAACGTTGGCCGAACACCACCACGGGAATGGCAAAACTCTGCGCCAGCGCCACAAGATGTCCGACCGCTTCAGGATTCCGTCCCACTGTGCCCGCGATGATCAGAGGGCGCTCAGCACTCGCCAGGACCGCCGCCGCGGCCTCAATGCACGTGGGATCCGGATAGAGGCGTCCGCCACGGTCACGCCGCGCCGGGGACGTCATGCTGAACTCGGTGTGAGGTTCCCCCAGCACCTCGCGTGGCAGGGTCAGATAGACCGGCCCGCGCGGCTCGGTCATGGCAATTTCCAGGGCCCGATCCACCACCGTCTCAAGCTGAGCGAAATTGCGCAGCTCGTAGTCCCACTTGACATACTCACGTAGCATACCGGCCTGGTCGAAAGACTCCTGGGCCCAGTGAATATAGATATCGCGCGACCCCGGGAGGCCGGCCTCTGTGAGGGGAGTACGGCCGGCCGAGAACAGAATAGGCACGTGATCGCGGGCGGCATTGATGATGCCATTCAGCGCATTCGCGGTGCCAACGGTGACGTGCACCATGACCACTTGCGGCTTGCCCGTGACCATGTAGTACCCATGCGCCATCGCCACTGCGGCGTTTTCGTGCGGCACCGTAATCGGCTTCGGCGTCTGTTTGCCCTGCTCCGCAAAGCGCGCAAAGGCATCAATGATTGGTGCAAAGTCCGTACCGGCATTGGCGAAGAAATAGTCAATGCCGCGTTCACGGAGTAATTCCAGGTATGCCTGTGCCGTCGTTTCCACATCGACTGTTTTGCGCGCCATGCTTAGCCTCCTTTCTTACTCACCATGCGCCAGAGGCGTGACCATATACAGACGAACGCGCCGGCTATTTGTACTTTTGGTCAATGTCCGCCACGTTCTTCTGCACTAACTTGACTACCAGTGAGTCCAGTGTCGTGCCACCGGCTCGTTGTGACGACACACCGAACACCGACACGCCGGTCGAACCAACTTCCATCTTGTCTTCCGCGTAGCCCTGGGCGACTTGCTGCGTCGTGCGGGCGTCGATGATCTTATAGCGCATACCGACGATCCAGACACCAGCGGCCTCGGCTGTCTGCACTGAGCTGGCACCCTGGCTCACCACCGAGCCTGTCCTGCCACCCAGGAGGGTCCCAGCGATGCCGCCGAGTGTGCCGGCAGAGAAGCTGCTGCCCGCTTCGGCTACTTTCTCGGCGCGGAGGACGTCAAATTTGACGATCCAGCGCGTATTTTGTAGCTCGCCCTTCTGGAACAATGTCTGTGCCTTCTGCGGGTCACCCAGATTATACGCGAGCTCAATTTCGCGCAGCACGCTGCCCAGATTGGCACGATCGAGGACCTGGAAGTTCGCCTGTGAGAGCTCGAGTTCCGCGTAGTCGGCGATGTTATTCGGAAAGTATCGCTGCGTGAATGTCGCATTGTTGCTCTTCACTTCACCAGGCAGGACGATGATCGCCGGCCCTTTTGTTGCCGTGTTCGCGTAGCTCACCGCCTTGTACGTGGCCGTGTCCGCGGCCGCATTGGCTCTCGCCGATGCACCGGTGGCCGGCGCAGGTCCGCTCGCTGTCGGCCCACCCATGCCGGCACATCCACTCAGGACAACGCCTGCAACGGCCACCACTGCTCTGAGCCAGGTCTTACGCATGCCGTCCATTGTTTCCTCCTTAATCATATACTAGAGTGCTCGCAGAAACGCTGCCAGATCGTCTGCGAGGGGAGCATGCGGTGTTTTTTAGGCGTCGATTTTGCCATGTATGGCACGACAAGAATGACCGCATGCTCCCCTCACCAAAGATGGGATAAGCATACGTACACCGCACCCCCGTTACTTGATCTCCACCTGCCAAATACCTGCAGTTTCACCGTAAAATCTGCTCGCGTAAGGAGCCCTATCGCCAGGCGGCTCCCGTACTCCATCCAGGACATGCTCCTCTACATCCAGAGGTTGCTTAAGAGATGCCGAAGGCTCCCTTCTGCGAGGTCGATGCTACCGTCCTGAACGCCCCATATTACTATCTGGAGCCACAAAACGCCGCGTAGAGTAGTGATGACGCATCGTTAGCCTGCTCCTGGGTTAAGGCCCAGGCCGCGGCACTGGTGTTTTGACCGGCGAAGCGCTCTCCAGACACTTCCACCATGGTGATGATACGGCCTGCTGGATCCCGGAGCGCCAGCTCAGCGTTGACACTGGCTTCGTTCAAGCGTACCACGCGATTGGCACCCTGCTGGGACAAGACAACTCCTTGGATTGAGTAGTGTCCCTGGAGGCGGGGGGCACGAGCAGCACGGGCTGATAACCGGCTCGCCTGACCCATGGGCTGCACCCGGGCGTCAGCCAGATTTGTCGTCAGGCCAGCCTGCTGCAAGTTTTGGTTGACGAGCTGCGCGAAGCGCGAGCTTCTGTCCGTCGCAAGCAGTCCGTCCGCATGCGATTCCTCCGTAATGTCGATGACAATCGGTCGTTGTCGCAACGCTTCGGGGCAGGGCGCCTGCAGGCGGGCGCGGATTTCGTCGTCTTTGGCAAAACGTGTGGTCCGATCCTTCTCCTCCTCGCGTGAGAAAGAGAAACCGCTCGGGCTACGGACGGGCTTAGCGACAGGAGTGTCCGAGCGACTTGGCTGGAGCGCCACCTGCAGTCCGCCCGCCGGGGTCGTAGGCTGTCCAGCCGAGCCCGATGACGCAACACTGCTCGTCGATGGTGCGACAAAGTAAAAATCCCCTTCTAGCGATGTGTTCTCCCACGGTACCTGTCGCCCGCCTGTCTCCTGCCGCACGCCGAAACGTGTGCGCTTGAACACGTCCTCGATCCTGAGCCCGGGCTCCGTGATGTTCCGCAGGAGGTTCTCAGTATAGACCCCGTTTTTCCCACTGCCGTCAGCGGCAACTGACTCCGGCGCAGTCGCAAAGGCAATGAGGGTACCAACGAGAGCTTCCATAGGTGCGAGACCGCCAGCGCTGTCTGAGCGTGCACGACCGTCAGTATTGCTCGTTGGCACGAGCGCACGACTGGCACTCTGTGCGAATGGATTGTTGCGACAGGCGTCAAGGATGACCACATTAATACGGTTTTTCGCATTGCTCATGGCCTGCAGCACCAATCTGGCTTCGATCCCTTTGGTCACGACCTGGCCCTTGTCCTGGATGTCGTCATCCACGGGAATGAGGAAATTCTCACCGTTGACCTGGACGCCGTGGCCGGCGAAATAGAACAAGCCCACACCTCCACGCTTGATGCTCTCACCGAACTGACGGATCGCCTCGGCCATCTGGCTCTTCGAGGCATTCTCAAGCTTGGTGACAGTAAAGCCGAGCGACCCCAGGGTCGCCGCCATGGCCTGCACGTCGTTCACCGGGTTCACCAGCGGGGACTTCTGGTACGCACTGTTGCCAATGACCAGCGCCGTGCGCCGCTCTGGCGCTGTCCCTTGCCCCCAGCTCCCCCCAACAAAGAGCATCTGGGCACAAAGTACGAGCGCAACGTGCCACCACATGGCACGTCCTTTGGGATGACTCCTACCAAGTGCGCTCCACCAGGAATCCATCGTCTCCATATTCCCCCCAATGCTTGAGGTATCTTTGACTGCACCACGGGGCTCAAACGGTTTGCGTTCGCCATATGCGACAACCCGCAGTAGTATATGGCTAGAATGGCATCATGTAGGTGAAATTATAACTCGTATTTTCTGACCTGGTTACTCCTCGCTGAGCATTTTACGCCACATCTACGGTGACAGCTCTAGATGCTGGCGCAGCGCGCTCAGGAGGGTGTCTCACGGTAGAGATATAGCGTGAAATCGTTGGGCAGGTAATCCTCGCGCACGCGCACGTCAGCACAGAACGTCTGGCAGTAGGCGAGCATGATTTGCGGATCGTAATGGTAGAAAATGGGGTCCGTCTGTGGGTCGGTGATGCTGAGGAAATTGATCGCCACGCCACGCGTACAGGCGTCGTACATCTCACGTAGCACCCGCTGGATAGCACCCAAATTGTCACCAAAATTGATATTGAAAGCCCCTGAAGACAGGATATAGTCGAAATGTTCGTCGCCCAGCCCTTGCAGGACATCGCGCACGACAAAGCGGGCCTCAGGGTAGCGTTTGCTGGCGCGTTTGACCATATCGGGCACCAGATCATAGCCCGTATATGTGACCCAGATGCCCTGGTCACACAAGTATCCATAGAGGTCACCCAGGCCGCAGCCGACGTCCAGCACACGTGCCTGGGCCAGGGGCGCAATCTCCGCTAACACGGCAAAGCGGCGCACCTGGGTAGCTCGGCTCTGCCAGCCCAGGGCCCGCCAGTCGTTGCCATAGAGCCGTACGTGCACGCGGAAAAAATCGGCCACCCGCTGCTGATTATAGCGTGGCGGCTTGGATGAAGGAGCGTCCATGAGCATGCCTTCCAGCGTCATGTCGCAAGGGGGTTATCGCTGGTTGTCTCCTTGTACAGGAATGTTGTACTGGGGTTCAGGGCGGCTGTCAAGTTGCAAAATTTCATGGGCGGCGCGCTGCTCTTCCTATACAATAGAGGGGTACAATATAGGCGTCCAGATACGTGGCCTTCGTACGGTGCGCAGGAAGTACACCGTGAGTTCTACACGTGGCACACGCGTCTGGGTACTGCGTACTTAGCAGGTGGTGCACGTGGCCCGAGCAGCCTAGATGGGCATGTGACCTTCCGTTAGGTACAGATGCCAGCAGACAGCGTACGAGCAGAAGGGAGTAGACCTTGCTCATCAAGAAGCTCAGCAGTCTTTTATCCAAGGATCTGGCGATCGATCTGGGGACAGCCAACACGCTGGTCGCACTCCGTGGGCAGGGGGTTGTCATCCGTGAACCGTCAGTGGTGAGTTTGGTGAAAGGCAGTAATCGTGTGCTGGCGGTGGGCGACGAGGCCAAGCGCATGTTGGGACGTGCCCCGGGCACTATCGAGGTGATTCGCCCCTTGCGTAGCGGGGTCATTGCCGACTTTGAATGTACCATGGCCATGCTGCGGTACTTTATCACCAAGGTGCATCGTCGCCAGCGCCTGGTGCGTCCCCGTATTATTATTGGTGTGCCTTCCGGTATTACTCAGGTAGAAAAACGTGCCGTGCGCGAGTCAGGGGAACTGGTGGGGGCGCGGGCCGTGTATCTCATCGAGGAACCTATGGCCGCGGCTATCGGTGCGGGGTTACCCATTAGCGAGCCCACCGGCAACATGATTCTCGATATCGGCGGTGGCACGACGGAAGTGGCCATCATTTCCCTGGCTGGCGTGGTCTACAGCCGCTCGGTGCGTATTGCTGGTGACGCCATGGATGAAGCGATTGTGGCGTATGTGAAACGCAAATACAACCTCCTGATTGGTGAACGCACAGGGGAGATCATCAAAATCGCGCTGGGCACCGCCATACCCGAGTCGTCTCCCCGTACCATGCCGGTGCGGGGCCGAGATATGCTGACCGGCTTACCGAAACATATACAGCTCAACTCGCTGGAAGTCTACGACGCCATGGCCGAGTCGATACAGGCCATTGTCGAAACGGTCCAGGCTGCCCTCGAGCGCACGCCACCCGAGTTGGTGGCGGATGTTATTGACCAAGGCATTGTCATGGCCGGCGGTGGTGCCCTGTTACCTGGCCTCGATATGCTGCTTCGGGAAGAGACGGGACTCCCGGTTGCCGTGGCGGAGGAGCCCCTCCTCTGTGTGGTGCATGGTGTCAGTCACGTGCTGGACGATATCGATCTCTTGGAGAAAATTTCGGTGTAAATCAGGCCTGAGCACTGCGCAAGTCAGGGAAACATCCATGCTAGTCCTGTCCGCAGTCACTGTCGTCCCCCAGGATGCAAAGCGCCACGGTGCGAGATGATTGCCTGGCTTGGCAGATATCAGCTGAAACAACTGGCTCAGCAAGTATAAAGGCTTCTACCTGCTGGTGGCGGTGCCCCCCAGGGCAGTGAGCCAGGCGTTGGCTTTGCCACGGCCGGCACGACAAATCAACCACTGGTGGCAACCTGCTTTGCTCTGCGCCGCCAGCCCACACCAGCTTGCCGAGTGTTGGGGTCCCAGCAACCGGCTCCTCTGTCGGCGATAAGGGTTGTGAAGGACGGGTGCCCCATATACCTTCCGCCTTGACTGCGTACGTCCCCTTGCTCTTAGCAGGCTTCGAGCTGTTTGGCCGTCAAGATCGCCTTGCATAATTGATTTCACCTCAAGCTTGTAAGTATCTTCGTGCTTGCACCTATAATCACCTGTGCTATGATGGGCAGCACATTGGAGCAGTGTTGTGGAGAGCAGTGCTCCATATGCCGTTAGTGGTCAGGAGGCAGTGTCTAAGACGGTGGTTGCCCTGAACATTTCCTTTGCTACCAATTCGGATCGGATCGCCGCCAAATATTACGCTGGCTTAAACAAACTCGGAGAGGCACTTACGCGGCTGCCCTCCACGGTCGAGATTGTGGGGCATACGGATAGTATTCCGCCGGATTGAAGTGGCTCTGCTCCAGCCCTTAGCCGGGTCCGGGCAGGAGTGCTTGGGCTGCGGCGATGGGATAAGGTGGCATGACGATGGCACACATGCTGTTTGCTGACTTGTTTACATACGTATTGCTGTTCGACCAAACCCACTTGCAAGGCGAGTTTCAGCCCGCGTACGAGCAGGTACGCCAGGATATTGCGGCGTTGTTCCAACAGGAAAAAGGGACGGCAAAGCGTCAAGGGATGCTTGACAAGGATTTCCAGGACGCCGCCTTTGCTGTGGTCGCCTGGGCAGACGAAACGATCCTGAAGCATACGACCTGGAAGTACCACCACCAATGGAATACGTATCCACTACAGCTCGAATATTACCAGACCAGAAACGCCGGCGAAGAGTTTTTTGAGCACTTAGAACAACTTGGGGCGACACAGCAAGCAATACGGGAGGTCTACTATCTCTGCCTGGCTTTGGGCTTTAGCGGACAGTATTTCCTCAGCCTGGAAGATGAACTCAAGCTCACACAGATGCGGCATGAGCAGGCGCGGCACCTCACCCTTCCGGTAGAGAGTGTACAGGACATCGAGAAAATTACTGCCCAACCATATGAGGTGCACCCGCCTATAGGCAGGCCCGTCAGATATCCACTGACCCATCTACTCCTCCAGGCTGGTCTCGTCTTATTGGTGACAGTGCCTCTGGTTTTTTTCGGGCTCCAAACGTGTGGTGGTCCATCTACGCCACTGCAGTTAGATGCAAAGGCTATTCAGAAGCTCTTGCCCCAGCAGCCGTGTGTCAAGGTCTCCGTGGGTGTGCAGGCGGGTGTGGTTGAACTGGCGGGACGGGTGGCTAGTGCGAGTCAAGGCGCTGATATTCGCAAAATTGTCGAGAGCTTCCAGGGGGTGACCCAGGTTAAGGAGAAATTTGATATTATCCCAAGTCCCTTCTGCGCTGTGCTCGATCTCCTGGAACCCATAAAAAAGCAGGCTGAAGGTCGCGGCATTACCGTAGTGACCAAGCTCAATAAGGATGGAAATATCCCCGATTATTATGACAAGGAGAGCCTAGTCATCACTGGGAAAACACCCAGCAAGTTCGATAGTTATATCTATGTCGATTACTATGCTGCAGATGGTAATGTTGGCCACCTCTTACCAAGCCCGGATCAGAAGACGAACCGTTTAGCATCTAACCAGTCGTTTGCTGTCCCCGATGGTGGTTACGAACAAAAGATTAATGCCGATCCACCTGGCCTGGAGCTTATAACGATCATTGCGAGTAAAACGTCACTTTTCTCGATGCTACGGAATAATGAATCCGCCGAGTTGTATCTCAACGAGCTACGCCAGGTACTGTCAAAAGAGAATGTGAAGTCGGATGTTACAGCAACGTTCCACTTCATTCGGACGAATAGCAAGGCCAGCGCAAGCCCTTAATTGCCTAGGCCCTGATGGTGCAAGAGAGCTTGTGCACCTATGATAAGGACCGGGAGACCACGTGGCTTTTGCTAGCGAGCGAACGGAAGTATATGCGGAAATTGACCCTGCGACTCCTCCTTAGCATCATCATTCTGATTGTGTTCCTCGTGCTGGGGAGTACACTGGGATGGTGGGATAGATTAGAACGAACTGGGATGGCATGGCTCTGGTGGCTCCTTGTCCTGCTGTTGGTCGGCGCACTTATTGCGAGCGTTGTGGTAGGCGTTATAGCACTGCGTGCGTTCCTCCCCCGCTATCGTGAGAGGCGGTTTCTCACGCGTTTGCACACTGACGACACCCCGCCGGATGCCGAGGCAGAAAGCGACCGGCAGCTTCAGGAAAAGATGCAAGAGGCGGTGCAGACGCTAGCGAAATCTCCAGACCTCAGGAAGCAAAGAGGCCTGCCATTATACGCTGTCCCATGGTATCTGTGTATCGGTGCTAGTCAGTCTGGAAAAACCACCCTATTGCGAGGTGTGGCGACCTCCTTCGCGCCTTTTGCGCATCCCCCTTCTACAACTGCGGCCCCAACGCAAAATTGTGACTGGTGGTTCTTCAACACAGCAATCATCCTCGATACGGCTGGCTATTATGCCTTCCCCAAGAATGAAGTCGAGCACTCCCGGTGGTATCGTTTCCTGCGGTTACTGCGTACATACCGTGCACTGCAGCCGATCAATGGCCTCATCATTGTCCTGCCAGCCGATACGCTCGCCTCCAAGCGCCAGGAAGAAGTGCGTCTTGAGGCTGCAGAGTTACGCAAGCGGATTGACGAGGCGATCAGGGAACTGGGGAGTGATTTCCCGGTGTATCTCTTGATTACACGCTGTGATACGCTCGAAGGATTCATAGAATTCTTCGAGTGCTTGCCAGAGCAGATGCTACGACAGGTCTTCGGTTATATCCATGAGCCGCAACCGCCTGCCTCTATCCTGCACTTCGAGCCTATAGCCGAGAGGCTGGTCGAGCGCTTGCAGCAGCTCCGCCTGTCAATTTTTAACGAGGACAAGTTACCCCCGGCGATCTTGCGACAGCGGATATTCTGTTTTCCAGAGGAATTCCAGGCCCTACTGCAGCCTCTGAAGATGTTCATCGAGACACTCCTGACGGAAAATCCGCTTTATCATCTTCCCTACCTGCGCGGCATCTTCTTCAGTAGTGCACAACAGCAAGGCCCGCGTTACTCGTTTGCACGTCGCAAATTTCACTTTGATTCCAGCGTTGGCTCCGTAGCGAGTGGTACCAAAACGTACTTCCTGCACGACTTCTTTGCCATTGTCCTGCCCCGCGACCGGTCTCTTGTGAAGCCTACGCGTGGGGCAATTCGGGGTCGATGGTTCTGGCATCTCTTTGGCTTTAGTGGTTGTGTCGCGCTCTGTCTATTGCTTGTTGTTCTATTGCTCCAGGCGTTTGTGAGTGACCGCCGCGTCTATTCTGCAGCCCAACAAAAGCCATGCACGGTGGCTAATGCAGAGCAGACCACAGGATCTCTTCTAGAATTGTCAGACACCTGTCGCCAGATAGTACAGGCACTAAGCGAACAAAACCGCCAACGTGCTGTGTGGAGCAAGATCGTCTTCAACCGCAGTGGACGGCTTGAGGAGCAGTGGCGCCAGCGTTATGTAGAGCAATTTGCCACTGGTGTGTTAGCAGGGCTCGACACGAATCTTAGTCAACGCCTCGTTGGCTCCGACACTATCCCTCTAGTCTTTTTGCTCATTAAACGCATTGAGCTCCTCAATCAATGTCTCTCGAGGTTTGGCTGCCCCGAGAAGCTCGAGAAGGCCCTGAAGCCCGACTACCAACTCATGCTCGACCCCAAACCGCAACAGGCGGCATCTGTACAGCAAGTGACGCAGTTACAGTACACATATGAGGCGTACGTACGTTGGGCCGCGGAAGGGACAGAAGACGTCTTACGTCAGGAATTAGAAGCGCACGCTGAACGTCTTCGCCACTGGTTCGCGGCAAAGCAGTTCGCACTCCAGCAGATTGTCCCCTGGGCAAACCAGAACTACGCACCTGTGACACTGCAAGAGTATTGGGGAGGGATCCCTGTCGCCGATACCCGGAAAGCCCCGCAGGTAGATGGGGCCTATACCACAGGCGCCTGGAAACAGAGCATTCTGCCCTTTTTGCAACGTGCTGAAGAGGCTGTGCCAGACATGACACCAATCCTCAGAGAATTCCAGGAGGAATACCGCACACAGTACTTCAAGCAATGGCGGGGTTTCCTGGTGGATTTTCCACGCGGTGAAGCGCTGTCGCGTGAGCCTCGTCGTCGGCTGGCAGTTAAATTCTCAGACGCGAACTCGCCCTATAACCATATTCTCACGGTCGCCTTTGAACAGCTCAAACCCTTGCTGCCGGTAACGATGATCTTGGAGAGTGCCGTCGCGGACGTGGCTGAGGGCAAGTCGGAGCAGCCGGTGTCCTGGCTGGAAAAGGCTAAACGGAGTATAAGCCAGTTGTGGGAGAAGGTTGGTCAGGGCAGAGTCAGAGAGGACGTCAAAGACGTTGTCACTGCTTCTACAGTCGAGCCAACTCTACCGAGCTGGGTGCGTGTATTGCACGATTATCTCAGGTCTGAGAGTCGCAAAGCCTCTCTGGATGCTCTGAAGCAGATACAGGGACTGTTGGCCGGAGCCATACCGATAGAGAAGAGCTTTCAGTTAGTGCAGGCTGCCTTTCAGGAAGGGCAGCCGACAGAGAAATCAGCGCATCCGGTGCTCAAAGCCTGGTGGATTCTTAATCAGTTTCGGGAAAAAGAGGGCATGAGCGAAGATGACATAAAAGTGGTATGGCCCTTGCTCGAGCGGCCTCTGCTCTTCGTGTGGAAAGTAGCCCTGGAGAGCGGCGGGGAGTTTTTGCAGAAGAGCTGGGCAGACAATGTGATTGCGCCTACCAAGGGGCTGTCAGAGCTGGAGCAGTTGCAGCTCCTGTATGGTCCTCAAGGGAAGGTCCGCACCTTCGCCGATCAATTCATGAAGCCGTTCCTGGTCAACAATGAGTCGGACGTTGGTCAGGTGCTGGGTGTAAAGTTACCCCTCTCACCGGCGATCTTGAAAGCACTCAGTGCTGAGAAACAGCTCAACCCCATTCTCGAAGAGGGGAAATATCAAGTGCAGGTAACAGCCACGCAGGCTGAAATCGTTGCGCCGGTAGTCCCCTTTGGGCTGAGCACCGAACTTCTATCCAATTGTCAGGATCAACAAAAGGTCTGCTACCCGTCGAAAGACGGATGCGAGTCCTCAGCCACGATTGCCTGGTCGCCCAAAAGTTGTGGGGAACCACGGATCATTTTCTATGTCTCCTGTGATCGGGACTGTGTCGATCGGGCTGCCTTATTCAGGATTTCCGTGCCTGAGGGCTCGGTTCGCCTTCTCATACGCTACCAGGGACAATCAGGCTTTCTCAACTTTATAAAGGAATTTCGTGCTGGGAATAGCCGCAACTTTGGGGTCAACGAGTTTGTGCGTTCTGCCCCATCAGAGGAGCAGCAGCGGATCACAGAGGCGCTGAACAAGCTCCGTATCAGCACGATCAAAGTGCGCTTCAACGTCGAAGTGCCGTCCAGTTTAGGCAAACTACTGTCACTGCCTTCGCCCATCGTGCCGCTCGCGATCACCCAATAAGTGCCGTCAAGCCTCGTCACCAGTGGTGTAAAGGTGAGGCGATTTTGTGTAGGATAGGGCTTCGTCAATTTTGCGAATAAGGAGGCCCCCATGTCGGTGAAGTGTTTGAGAGATTCGTTGAAAAAAGCCCCATCTCCGTCATGGTTCGCGCTGCACTCGAGCGGGTCTTGGGCGCCGATCGACTTGATCTGTGGTTCGAGCGTACCGCGCAAAAGCAATACACCCGAGACCTCTTGTTTTCCAGTGTTTATGATATGATGAACCAAGTGGTCTTCTGCGTGCAACCCTCCGTGCGCGCCGCTTATCAGGCTCACCAAGACGATGTGGGGGCCTCTCTCGTCTCGGTCTATAACAAGCTTAGTCATCTAGAGACACATACTGCGGCGGAGTTGGTGCGCTATAGCGCTCGTGAGTTTGCCCCCATTATCGCACACATGGGCGGTGAGCGGGCTCCTTGGCTTGAGGGCTCTCGGATCAAAATTGTCGATGGCAACTGCCTCGAAGCGAGTGAGCATCGCATCGAAGAGCTGCGTGCGGCCAAGGGGCGGGCTTTGCCCGGCACATCCTTGGTCGTCTATGAGCCCGCCCAAGGCGTGGTGACCGACGTCTTTCCCTGTGAAAATGGCCATGCTCAGGAACGCTCGCTGTTCGGAGCACTTCTGAAGACGGTGGAGGCGGGTGAGCTCTGGATTGAAGACCGCAATTTTTGTACGCGAGACTTTCTGTGTGACATCGCCAAGCGGGGGGCGTTCTTCATCGCCCGCGAACATCTGGGGCTCAGGTTCGAGATTTTGGAAGCGCTACGCGAGTGTGGCCGCACGGAGACCGGCAGTGTTGCTCAACAACGGGTCACAGTGGTGGATGAACAAGGCCACGCGCATGTCTTTCGGCGGGTACGGATCAAGTTGAAGCAAGCCACCCGAGATGGGGCCACGATTGTCCATAGACTGACCAACTTACCTCGCCGGGTGTCGGACAAACGGGTAGCTGATCTGTACCGCAAGCGCTGGACGCTGGAAACCGCCTTGCAGCATCTCGAGGCGTATTTTCATTCTGAAATCAATACGTTGGGCTACCCCAAGGCCGCCTTATTCGGCTTTTGCCTGGCTCTGGTGGCTTACAACTTATTGGCGGTGGTGTTAGCGGCGTTGCGTGGGGTGCATGGCGACAAGACGGTGGATGAAGAGGTGTCGTTGTACTATGTCGCCAACGCAATTTCGACGACCTATCACGGGATGATGATCGCGATTCCGGCTCCGGAGTGGGACGTGTTTTATGCGATGCGTCCGGCAGACTTGGCTGTCAGCTTGCTTGCCCTGGCCCAAAAGGGCCGTCTGCAAGCGATGCGAAAAAGTCCTCGGAGGCCGAAGAAACCTCGCCTGCAGGGGAAAAAGCCCGCCCGGATGGGCCATGTCGCAACGGCGAAATTGCTCACGAATCGTCAAGCAAAATCGGCCACACCTTAACACCGCTGGTGCCAGAAGCAATCTCCATAGCTCCAAGCTTCGTCAAGCTTCGTTCAACTCATGCTATCGGCAGTACTTAGGGCTGAGCCTTGCCCCACCGCGGGGCTCTCTCACCTGAGCACTCCCGATAGCATCCTCATGGGTTGTCAGATCCTAACGGTGCTCCCACCGTCAAGGGCAGGCCCCCTCTTGTCTCCATGCCAACCACGCACCGGCGTGACTCGTGAGGTCATACCCTCACTGGGCAGCGGGCGGTGTGTAACACAGGATATAGATTTGCGGTGACCTGGCGCACACCCCATGGCTCCCCTCAGCAGGTATCTTCCAACCCAACACGTCACGCGCAGTCATCTTGCCATAACAGGTAGCGTTCCAGCGCCGGATGACAAGCGAAGCCATAAAAAACCCCATTATGGAAGTCGTTCAATCACTATGCCATTGCGATGAGAAGGCCTAATGTATGTTCTCACCACTCTTTCATCAGCCTAAAACCCAGAGTGGGGCATATACGCATGCTTCGCGGCTTGGCTACCTGCCGGGCTTAGATGGCGTACGTGCGCTGGCGGTTCTTGCGGTGCTCGTGTACCATGCTGACGCGGCTTGGCTACCCGGCGGTTTCCTCGGAGTCGAAGTCTTTTTCGTGGTCAGTGGTTATCTCATTACCGCACTGCTCTTGTCCGAGTACCGCACCGATCATACGGTTGACCTCAAAAAATTTTGGCACCGGCGCGCGCGCCGCTTGCTTCCTGCGCTCTTTGCTTTCATTCTTGCCGTGTTGGTCTATGCGGTAATCTTTTTGCCAGACGAAGTCACGGGTCTGCGCGCGGATGCTTTGTCAGCATTTACCTATTCGACCAATTGGTACCTCATTCTCGCCCAAAAAAGTTACTTTGAAATGGTCGGGCGTCCATCTTTGCTGCGGCATTTGTGGTCGCTCGCGGTCGAAGAACAATTCTATCTGCTGTGGCCCCTCCTCTTTACGTCTTTGCTTGTGCGTCTCAAGGCGCAGCTTGCTATGCTGGTCCTGATGGCCGGAGCAGGGGCATCGACGTTATGGATGGGTACACTGTTTCAGCCTGACACCGATCCTTCGCGTGTCTATTATGGCACCGATACACGTGCCGCCGGTATACTCCTCGGTGCGGCGCTTGCGTTCGTGTGGACGCCGTGGGTGACCAACGCACCAAGAACCCGTGTCAGGTGTTGGCTGCTCGAGACGACGGCTTGGATCGCTCTTGGCGCACTCGTCGTGGTGGGTTTGCAGGTCAATGAATTCGCTCCCTTCCTCTACTATGGGGGCATGTTGCTTGTTGCAGTGGCGACCACACTGATGATTGCTGCTGTCGTTCATCCGCAATCGCTACTTTTCGGACCATTGATGAGCAACAGTGTACTGCGCTGGATTGGTGTGCGGTCATACAGCCTGTATCTGTGGCACTGGCCCGTATTCATGGTGACGCGGCCGCACTTGGACGTCACGATTGACGGTGCAGCACTCTTTGCACTGCGGATGGGGGTGACGTTCTTGCTCGCAGAGCTTTCGTATCGCCTCGTCGAGACCCCGATCCGCCATGGTGCACTCGGCAAAGTGTGGACCACATGGAATCATACGCAAGGCGTACGACATTGGGGTGTGGGACTCGCGGGGGCGGGGATCGTTACCCCCATAGTAGTCGCCATCCTTTTACTCGGTAGGACCGTGATGAATGCACAACCTCCGCGAGAACCTGTCTATGTCTCAATGACAGCGGAGGACCGATCCATGTCGTTTGAGACTCACCCACAAGCGCCAGATACGTCCAATACGCTTGGGGTAGAAGCCAGTGCATGGTTTGTGGGCGAAGTGCAGGAAGAGCAGCGAAATCTCGGTGACGCGGCGACGCCCTCTGGCGTCGCTGATGTGTTGCACTGCGCAGCTGAGTGTCAGACGCAGCATTACATGCCCCACATGCACGAGGGCAGCCTACATGCCGCTGGGCCTGCTGCCGCAAGCGTGGCGTTGCCAAAGCGCACCAACCCTGCACAGGTATTGGCGATTGGCGACTCAGTGATGCTCGGTGCGTCACAGGCTTTGCGCCAAGCGGTGACCGATATACATGTGGACGCCCACGTTGGGCGTCAAGTGTCGGCGGCACTCCAGATGTTACGCGAGCGCAAAGATGCCCGTCTGCTCGCACCCACTGTCATCATCCATCTTGGGAACAACGGGATATTCAGTCGCAAGCAATTTGACGAAATGATGCAGCTTTTGCAGGAGGTCCCACGCGTGGTCTTCCTCACCACGAAAGTCCCACGCACCTGGCAAGAGCCGAACAACAACGCCTTGGCCGACGGTGTACGCCGCTATCCCAATGCACGCCTCGTGGACTGGCACACGCAGGGTGCCGCACATCCCGAATGGTTTTGGCAGGATGGTATCCATCTCCGTCCCGCAGGTGCGAAAATGTACGCGAACCTGATTGCTGCGATGATGAGATGATATTTGCGGGGAGGTGAGCGAGCGTTTGAAGCGTATAGTCACACTCAAAGCGATTGATCCACAAGGCAATACTAAGATCTTGCACAGGCGGTGTTGTCGTACCCAACCGAAGAGGGTTGAGCAGGCGTACGTATGGTTTGGAAAGCACCGACGTTGGGACAGGAGAATGCCTACCTCACGCCAGCGAGTGCAGTGATGCACTACGCGCCGATCATTCTTATCATAGTCCACAAAATTGCTGGCATGGTACCTTTGAAACGTGCTGTAAGGCCCATGTGTGTCTTGGTCTGTCTTATGGCTGTCCCCATCGCGTCTGCCACCCAGCATCTTGGCTCTTGGACTTTCCATAACGCCGACCGTCCGGTGAAAGCCGTGGCGATAGGAGACTCCATTACGGCGTATACGCAAGGGAGTTTTGTCATGTTTCTACAAGCTGCTTGCCCACACCTCGAAGTGGTGAACCTGGCCAAACCTTTCATCGGTGCTGATGCAATCCGAGAACACTTTGTCCAGCAAGTGCTACGCAACCCGCGCAGCAACTTGCACGCCACACAGGAAGTCTGGCTGATTTATCAGGGCGGCCTCAATAGTGTTGAGGACCCCGCGATGACCAATCATCATATCCGCGCGACCTTCGTTGATGCGCACCGAGCCGGTCTCCACATTATGGGCATCAGCCTCCTGCCATGGGGGTCGGAGCACGATCGTCGCTGGCGTGAGACCCGCGGCCTCAGGACGTGGTATAGCACTCGGCAAGTGGTTGATTTTGTAATGGGGCGTCTCTCACCGACCGCTGCCTTAGGTCCCTATGCCAAAAACCATCCCGCGAGGTGGCAAGCTGAGGAACTGCCTGACATTGCCGTTGATGTCTACGATTCCGTCCTGCGGGACCGTGACGCACCGCTACGTCAGCTCCTAGACGTGCATGCTGCTGTGCGTCACACTCCCTGGATTCAAGCGCAGCTCCATGGCCTATCGCAGGCCCAACAGGAAGACAAAATCAGTGCCTACGTGCAACAAACCCTTGCCCTCCCACGTTGGTTTATGCACAAACGTTTTCAAGCCTTGGATCATTTCCACCCCAACCGTGATGGGCATCGCCTTGTCGCCCAACTTGCCTGTGACAAAGCGCCAGCCACGTGGGGATGCCAGTGTGGGGCCATCCGTGACATGCGCTGGAACCGCCAGCAAGGCGGTCTGGAGCCAGTCGTCACGACCTCATCAAAGCAAGACAGGTGACACAGGGCAGCCCCACCCAAGGAGTAAACTCGCGCAAGGCGAATGTCCGGCCAAGGAAGGCCACTCGGGGGACACGATCGGCAGGACATGGGCCTATCGTGCTCGTCGGAACACGCAAAACAGCGTCGCATGCGGCCAGAAAGTGCGCACCGACCTGTAGGGCCACAACACCCATGCGGCCTTGCGGTGGTAGTATGTGAGTAGTCCACTGAGCCGTTCGCGACCCCGGATCGGTTTCTCAGGATCCTGGTCTGGCTGGGCTAACGGGCACAGCATGGCATGGTTCTTCCTTCCCTGGAGGGGAACGCTCTTCGTGATAATGGGCAATCTACTCGGTGAGCACGTGTCGCAAGGAGATCTGCCCACACAGCATGCACTGCGATAGGATTTCCTCTTGCCCCGATCGCACGACGCGCTCCGCGTATGCGTGCAAATTGAGGGGACTGCGGTAGCAGCGGCGTGCGGTTGATGCCGGCATCGTCGATGATCGGTTTGAAGGTCGCACAACACTTTGGGTCACGGCCCTGGATCAGGTATTGCCTGGGCTCAAGCAAGCCCCATGCGTCCATTGTGACATTCCGTGCCACCTGCATCCTCCACGAGCCATTGGGATGCGATGTCACCCCCGCAATAGACACCCGCCGACTGCCCCACTCCATGAAAACCAACCCCTAGAACGTCACCAAGCCGCCTCGCGTCCAACCGGCGGTGGTGCAGAAAGCGGTCGTCACCAGCTGCGCTCCGTCACTCTTGTATCCCCGCGCCATGAGGGGATCAACGCCCCTCAAGCCCTATGGCGCACAGGCAACATGGCACTGGACACGAACCCTCCGAATCGCAACAATACGTATGAGGACAAGCCACACCGCAAAGGGATGCATACCCATGCTGCAACGCTTGCACCGATTTCGCCATGTCTTCCAGCTGGCATCCATACTGCGCACACGCATGGCCAATAGCCTACACTCCCTCGCGCTCTGCCTGCATCCAAGCCCTGCTCTTGCAGCAGAGCCTCTCTTTCGGCGCAAGCCACTGGCGCTGTTTCAAGAGCGCAATGGCAAGCCGCGCCGTGCTACATATGCCACACGCATCGCTGTGGTCTGGTTGTCGCAATGGTTCGATGGGCGACCGGTATCGGCCGTGGTACAACCTAAGACCTTCATCCGTTGGCATCGACACGCATTGGGTCTGTTGTGGCGGTGGACATCGCGTCCGGGACGCCCCCTAACCCCTCTGGCTATCCAAATGCTCATCCGCCAGATGGCTCAGGCTAACCCCACGTGGGACGAGGAGCGCATGGCCCATGGGCTACTGCTCAAGTTTGGGCAACGAGTGTCGCCGTGGACTGTCCGGCAGTACATGTCGAAGCGCGGGCATCACGGCCGAGGCCCCCGTGCCACGTCCCAACGCTGGCGGACCTTTGTCCGGCATCATGCCCAGGGGAACATCGCCTGCGACGTTTGCGTGGTAATCACGGCGACGTTGCGCCTGCTGGATGTGTTTATAGTGATAGAGCTTGCTACGCGGCGCATCCTTCACGTCAATGTGACCGGGCCCCTCACAGCGCACTGGCCCATGCAGCACCTCCGCGCAGCCATCCCGGCTGACCATGGCTCTCGCTGCCTTATCCGCGATCGGGACCGTATCTTTGCCCATCAGCTGGAGCAGCATGTGCAGCACCTGAGGCTACGGGTGCTCACGACCCCAGTACGGCGTCCCCCAGCCAACGCGCTCGGCGAACGACGTATTGGCACGCGCCGATGGGAGTGCCTGGATTTGCTCATCCCCCTGACGGGCAATCACCTGCGACGCATCCTGCACGACTGGGTCTCGCATGCCAAGAGAGGGCGCCCACACATGGCCCTAGGACCGGGTATCCTGCAGCCGCCTCCCTCCCTGCCGGTTCGACTGCAAGCCCATCGGCACCGAATGCCACCACATGTGCCGAGGGTCGCCCGGACGATCCTGCGTGGCTTGCACCATGACTACAGGCTTGAGGAGCAGGCAGCGTAACATTGTTTTGGCGGATCATAGGAGAAAGCTATGGCGAATGGGATCGTGGTCATCGACCCTGGACATGGTGGGAATCTGGACGTCGGCGGCTCCTCGAAGAATAACGCCGTCAGTCCCAGTGGGGTGTTAGAGAAGAACATCGCGCTGCGCTTGGCATTTCTTGTCCATGATGCCTTACAGACCATGGGGCAAGCCGGAGGCCATCATATCCACGTGATCTTCACACGGGATACCGACACGAATCTGAGTCTGTCCGATCGAGCACAGGTCGGCAAAAACAACGGGGCGGACATCTTCCTGAGTATTCACTGTAACGGCTTTGACGGCACAGTCCGAGGCACCGAAACGTTGATTAGCCCCCAGGCGGTGAATGCGAATCACGCTGCCGACAAAGCCTTGGCCCAGCGAATCCAGGGCGCTGTCTTCCACGCGATCAAGGCGCATGACGCCAACGCGAAGGATAGGGGGGTAAAAGATCAAAAGCTCGGCGTGCTGAACGAAGCAAACCTCGGGACTGAGACGCGTGGCTGCCTGGTGGAAATTGAGTTCATTGACGTGCCAGCGGTTGATACCCTGTTGAATATCGGCCCGCACGCTGGACAAGTCCGCAGTGACATTGCTCACGCCATTGCCAGGGCGCTCATCGAGGATTTGCAGGCACATACGTAGACCGCTGTGGGGGGCATAACATGCTATTCGTCCCTGGACGTCGCTGGCGACAGCATAGGGTCCTTGTGCTCTGGGTCACTCTCCATCTGCTGGGGTGCCGATGCGGCGGTGCCGGTCCCATGGCTCCGCTTACAGGCCATGATGCCATGGCGCAGCCGATGACAAGCCCCGCGAGGGAGCGTCCATACACGCCAGTCTATGCCACGCCGAGGGCGCCTGCTGCACACGAGGCACGAGGGACCCTCAAAGGCGATTTCCTCTGGGCGGCCCATGCGACCACCCTGGAGATGGCGGCTGTGCGCTGGGAAGCGTTTCTTACCACCCATCAACCAGCACGTGATGCGCAATCCCCGGAGCAGACATATGAAGACGCCTTTCAGGCACATCACATTGCTGCTGCCCAATATGAACTGATGCGGGTTTACTACCTCCTCGGCAGAGTCGAGGACGGCGATCGGTTGTTGCGAGCGTTAGATCCTCTGGACTTGCTCAACTGAAGGTGTAGGGCCTGATGCTCACTAGCGATGCCTCTAGCTTGAGGAGCCTTAGACGGCCTCTGCGTCGCAGGCGACCAGAAAGCGACGCGACTCGAGAGGGGATTACAAAGAGGCTGAGCCATCCAGAGCCGTTACATGGCCTTACAGGAGGGAACATGCGATAAGACGCCACAAGCCATATCTCTTTTATTACGAAGGTATTACAAGTATCTGGTGAGCATCTATGGTTTCAAAAGCGCGTGGCAAAAATTTCCCACTTGCTCAGGAACCGGTCGTTTTTCGATGTTTTTGAGATCCTGAGCTTGATTTTACAGGGGGTTTTGCTCGGAAGTGCCAGTGCAGAATGGCTAAAAGGAAAAAGATGGAGATCCAAGCCCCTCTTATGGCGTCTCATCGCACGTTCCCTCCTGTGAGGCCCTGTTGGCCCTGCGCAGCAGATTGCCAGTGAAGCCGCCAGCGTACGGCGCCGGTATGGCCATTGAACGAACCCTGACTCCGTGCAGAATCAGGGTTCGTGGGGAGGGAAGGGACCGCAGACACCAAGCCAGGGAAAGAGGAGTGACACAGCTCGCAACCACACCCCCGCGCCCGTGAAGCCCTGTCCGGGAGACACCAGGAGTGCACAGGGCTTCAGCGGCTCACCTGTGTATGGCACCACAAGCAGTAAAGAGTATAAATGATACAAAAATACACTTCAAGAGAATGTTTTGTAGAGGTCAAGAGATAAACTGTATGTAACCCTTATAGAATTATCTCAACAAGCTGGTATTTTGGAACTAAACATAATATCCCAATAGTTTGAGAACAGATCAAACAATACTGCTTTGATTTAACGACATATTAACTAGTACTCCATCAAGATGAGTTTGATCCACGCTGGCTCTGGCAGCAATACAAACACGCCCCGCACTGGTAACATAATGCCCGTTATCAG
>JBMDXC010000513.1:0-3240 GCA_048594805.1 Candidatus Entotheonellaceae bacterium
CTCACGCGCCCGCGCGAGCTCACCCGCAAGCAACTACGCGAGCTGGCGCTAGAGCTGGATAAGGCCGGCTTCAGTGAGGCAAGTCTCGCCACTGCCTGGCGCGAGATGACCAACCAGGACATTGCCGCGCGCATCGTCGGCTACATTCGCCAGGCCGCTATCGGCGATCCGCTCGTGCCCTACGACCAGCGTGTGGACAGGGCCCTGCAGAAACTGCTTGCCTCGCGCCAGTGGAGCACACCGCAGCGCCAGTGGCTGCAGAGAATCGCTGCTCAGACCAAGGCCAACATGCTTGTCGACCGCGAGGCGCTGGACGATCCCGACCTCGTCTTCAGACGCGAGGGTGGCGGTTTCAGTCGGCTCGACCGCATCTTCGGGGGCGAACTCCAGCAGGTGCTGGACACTTTCAACGCATCACTCTGGGCTGCGGCGTAGATGGTTGGTGCTGACTTCACTCTGTACGCTACAAAAACATCAAAAAGTAGTGTAATCTGATCGAGAGGGAGAAACACTGTATGAGCGCGCAACAGATGTACAATGCCGATGACTTGATGCAACGTATCACCATCGATCCTCATATCTGTCATGGGAAGCCCTGTATCCGTGGTTTGCGCTACCCCGTTGAAATACTGCTGGAGTTACTCAGTGCCGGCATGACCGTTGAAGAGATCCTGGCGGATTATGAAGACCTGGAACGAGAGGATATCTTCGCCACCCTGGCTTTTGCCACCCGCCTGAGCCAGGTGAAGCGTATGCAGCCGCTCGCAGTATGAAGTTTCTCGTGGACGCGCATCTCCCCCGCCGTTTGGCATATCAGCTCCGCGCCTTCGGACACGAGGCAGTGCATACACTCGACTTGCCCAGGGGCAATCGCACCCCCGACCCGGAGCTTAGGGACTTGTCCGTCCGCGACCGCGCTATCGTCGTGACCAAGGATGCCGATTTTGTCGATACCTTCACCTTACAGCGAGTGCCTTATAAGCTCCTCCTGATCTCCACGGGGAACATCACCAATGCGGCACTCGAAACACTTGTGACACAGCATATGGACGACATTACTGCAGCCTTTGTGTCTTACGACTTTGTTGAACTCACTCGTACCATGCTCATCATACACGTGTGACCTCAACCAGCGACGCGGCGGCTTCGCCAGGGAAGGACGGTGGGGGCTATGGGGGGAGTACCAGGTTCCATGGTATCTGAGCCCCTACTGCTGCTAACACCCGGCGATATCTTGTCATGAGGGAGAACTCAGCTCCTATGAGCACTATCACCACCGACATCGTTGCCAGGCTCTGGAACCTATGCAACATCCTCAAGGACGACGGCGTCACCTACCATCAGTACGTCACCGAGTTGACGTACCTGCTGTTCCTCAAGATGGCCAAAGAAACCGGCACCGAGGACGCGATCCCCGCTGGCCACCGCTGGGGCGACCTAGAAGCCTTGCCCGCGCCCAACCGGCTGGAAGCCTACAGGGTCACACTCAGCCACCTCGGCAGCCACGGCTCGCGCCTGGTACAGGAAATCTTCGCCAACGCCAGTTCCTTCATCAAGAAACCGGCCACGCTCTCAACGCTGGTGGCTGAGATCGACATGCTAGACTGGTATAGCGCACGGCAAGAGGGGCTCGGCGACCTCTACGAAGGGCTGCTGGAGACGAACGCCAACGAGAAGAAATCCGGTGCTGGCCAGTACGTCACACCTCGGACACTGATCGACAGCATGGTCGCGGTGATGCGGCCGACGCTCGACGACATCATCCAGGACCCGGCGGCCGGTACCGGCGGTTTCCTTATCGCCGCCAATCGCTACCTGCGCGAGCACAGTGACCCTGATACCTGGACTGATACGCAGCAACGCAAATATCGGCGCAACACCTTCTACGGTATGGAGCACGTGCAGGACGCGCACCGGCTGGCTCTGATGAACCTGATGCTGCACGGGCTCGACTCGGACCCCGAGGCCGCTGGTATCCGCTATGGCGACACGCTCTCGCCAGAAGGTGAGGCGCTGCCCAAGGCTACGCTCATCCTTACCAACCCGCCCTTCGGCACTAAAAAGGGCGGCGGGCTGCCCACGCGCACCGACTTCTCCTTCCCCACCAGCAATAAGCAGTTCTGCTTCCTGCAACACGTCTACCGCAGCCTCAAGCCAGGTGGCCGCGCCGCCGTGGTGATGCTGGACAACGTGCTGTTTGAGGGCAACACTGGTAGGCAGATCCGTGCCGACTTGATGGACAAGTGCAATCTACACACCATCCTGCGCCTGCCCACCGGCATCTTTTACGCCCAGGGCGTGAAGACCAATGTGCTCTTCTTCACCCGAGGAGAGACGGTCAAGGGCAACACCAGGGAAGTCTGGGTCTACGATCTGCGCGCCAACATGCCGCAGTTTGGCAAGCGCACCGCGCTCACGCACGCGTATTTCGCCGAGTTCGAGGCGGCTTTCGGTGACGATCCGCTTGGCAGCGCTAAAAGCCTGTCTAAGCGCACGGACACTGGCAAGTCGGGCCGTTTCCGTCGCTTCACCCGCGACTGGATCGCCGAGCGTGGCGACAACCTTGACATTGCCTGGCTTAAAGACGAGAGCGAAGGCGTCACTGACAAGCTACCGGAGCCAGCAGTGCTAGCACAGGAGGCGATGACCGAGTTGGAAGGGGCGTTGGAGGAACTGCGAGGGATTCTGGAGGAACTGGGCGAGGAGGTTGAAGCGTGATGCTTCTGCCTGAGCAATGGGAGCAGACTTGCCTTGGCGAGCTTGCTGCTCTGAAGACTGGTCCGTTCGGTAGTACCTTGCACAAATCTGACTATAGGACTAATGGTATTCCTGTGGTGAATCCAG
Source organism: Candidatus Entotheonellaceae bacterium (assembly GCA_048594805.1). Taxonomy (GTDB): domain Bacteria; phylum Tectomicrobia; class Entotheonellia; order Entotheonellales; family Entotheonellaceae; genus SXND01. The sequence goes on from JBMDXC010000513.1 coordinate 2,845, forward strand.
TGCACATTGTTGATGGGAAGATTGTTCCTTTGTCTGGAACCACGATTGCTCCAGAGACAGCAGAGCGCCTTGCGGAGTTTCGGCTTCAGCGTGGTGATGTTGTCCTCGGACGGCGTGGTGATATGGGGCGCTGCGCCGTGGTGGGGGAAGAAGAGCATGGTTGGCTATGCGGCACTGGCTCATTGATCGTACGTCCAGTCACTGCTCTCGATCCTCATTACTTGCAGAAATTCCTTTCAAGCTCAGATGTTGTTTCCTCCGTTGCGGAAAGGTTGACAAAGGGACTCTATAGTGTCTCAGCACCAGGCCGTATAGAAACCATGCTATCCTACACGCTCAAGGAGGCGGCGTCATGGATAGCATCAAATTATGGGCTCGTGATGGTGAGGCGGTGCG
>JBMDXC010000514.1:0-3820 GCA_048594805.1 Candidatus Entotheonellaceae bacterium
GAGGTAGCGGTGATGTACGCCGGGCGCATTGTCGAATACGGTCCGGTGCGGGCCGTCCTGCAACACCCAGCGCACCCGTATACGCAGGGACTGATGAACGCGACGGCGCATCGCGGCATGAAGGGCAAACAGCTCGTGCCCATCCCGGGGCAGCCGCCTGATCTGACGCGCCTGCCTGTGGGTTGCAGCTTTGCCCCGCGCTGCCCCTCAGGACAGACCCGCTGCCTCGCGGCATTCCCTAACGAGTACCGCGGTTCCACCGACCATATGGCACGCTGCTTTTTGCTGGAGACGTAATTCGAGATCGGCCATGTGCAATCGGCGATTGGGAAAGGAGGACAGCGTGGCCCACGATCACGGATGCCGTGCACGACGCGTGCAGACGCTTTTTATCTGGGTGGCGTGCGCCCTGCTCGGGGCGCTGCCCTGGCAACCTGCTGCTGAGGCGCAGAGGCGGGGTGGGGTGCTACGCATTGGGATGACCGCAGTGGATATCCCCTACACACCTGGCCAGCCTGACCAGGGGGGTGAAGGCTATCGCTTCATCGGCTACCAGATATACGATGCGCTGATCAACTGGGACCTCAGCCAGGGCGAGCGGCTGCCCGATCTGGTCCCGGGCTTGGCGGAGTCCTGGGAAGTCAGCAGGGCAGACAACACGAAGTGGATCTTTTATCTGCGCCGTGGCGTGAAGTTCCACGATGGTAGTGCGTTCAATGCCGACGCCGTCATCTGGAACATGGAACGTATTCGCAACAAGGACACCCCGCAATTCGACCCGAAGCAGGCGGCGTTCGTCGATTTTCGTATTCCCCTGTTGAAAAGCTGGCGCAAGATCGATGACTACACGGTCGAGTTCACCACCACCCGTCCTTCCAGCTTTGTGCCCTACCAGGTGTGTTACGTGCTGTTCAGCAGCCCGACGCAGTGGGAAAAGCTCGGGCGTGATTGGGCCAAGGTGGCGGAGAACCCCTCGGGCACTGGTCCCTTCAAGCTCACCAGGCTGGTGCCGCGCGAGCGCGCAGAACTCGAACCGTTCCCAGAGTACTGGGATAAGAAGCGTGTCCCCAAGGCGGACAAGGTAATCCTCTTCCCCATGCCGGAAGCCACAACACGGCTCGCGGCGCTGCGCACCGGGCAGGTGGACTGGATCGAAGTGCCGCCTCCTGATGGCATTCCTACCCTCCGGCAGGCGGGCTTTCAAGTTATCCTCCGCTCGTACCCGCACAACTGGACCTACAGCCTCAACCTCACGGGTCCGCCGTGGAATGACAAGCGCGTGCGGCAGGCGGCGAACTATGCCATTGATCGTGAGGGGATCTGCAAATCCCTCCTGAACGACACCTGTGCGCCGGCCATCTCTGAGGTCTATGCGGGACATTCGTGGTTCGGCAGCCCGAGTGTGCGCTATGAGTACAATCCGCAGAAGGCCAAGGAGTTGCTTAAAGAGGCAGGCTACGAGGGCAAGCGCATCAAGACCAGCGCGCTCATCTCGACCTCCGGCTCGGGGCAGATGCTGCCCTTGCCCATGAACGAGTATGTCCAGGAAAATCTGCGTGCCGTGGGTATCGATCTGGAGCTCATACCGATCGAATGGAATACGCTCCTCCTCCGCTGGCGCAAGGGCTTTCAGGACGCTGAAAACGCCGGCCTGGGGGCGATGAATGTGTCGTACGGGTTCATTGACCCCTTCAGCACGTTCACGCGTTTCTTCCATAGTGAGTCACAGCCGCCAAAGTCGCAGAACATTATGCCGTACATCAACCCGGAAGTTGACAAACTGATCGAGGCGGCCGAGCTCGAGTTTGATCTGCCCAAGCAAAACCAGCTTCTCGCCAAGGCACATGAGATTATCGTCGAAGATGCCCCCTGGGTGTTTATCGTGCATGACCTCAACCCACGGGCCCTGAGCCCCAAGGTGAAGGGATATGTGCAGGCCCAGTCGTGGTTCCAGGATTTGACACCCGTGTGGATGGAGAAATGAATTGGGAGCCGAGTAAATAGGTGATAGGAGGCACGTATGCAGCAGTGTAATACACGGCCTATGTCTAATATGCCACTCGTGTTGTGCCTGATCATCCTGGGGCTGCTGGGGACGCTGCTCTTGCCTCCGGTCGCCCGGTCTCAGGGCAAGGGCAGCGTGCTCCGCATCGGCATGACAGCGGCGGACATCCCGTACACCGCAGGACAGCCTGACCAGGGGTTCGAGGGCTTCCGCTTCATCGGCTTCCAGCTCTATGACGGCCTGGTGCGCTGGGATCTGTCGCAAGGCGATACACTCCCCGCCTTGGTGCCTGGGCTGGCCGAGTCGTGGGAGATCAGCAAGGATGAGCCCACTACGTGGCTCTTTAAATTACGCCGGGGAGTGAAGTTCCACGACGGCAGTCCCTTCACCGCCGATGCGTTCCTCTGGAACTGGGACAAACTCCGCAATAAGGACGCGCCTCAGTATGACATCAAGCAGGCCGGCATCATCCACTGGGCGACGACGGAGATGAAGGAGTGGCGTAAGCTCGACGATTACACGCTCGAGTTGACCACGACCCGTCCCAGCAGCTTTATCCCCTACCTGCTCACGTACATCATGATGTCGAGCCCGGTCCAGTGGGAGAAAGTCGGCAAGGATTGGAAGGCCTTCGCAGAGAACCCGTCTGGGACCGGTCCTTTCAGGCTGACGAAACTCGTACCCCGCGAACGCGCCGAGTTGGAGCCCTTTGCAGATTACTGGGATCCAAAGCGTGTGCCCAAGGCCGGCAAGGTCATCCTACTCGCCACCCCCGAGCCCACCACGCGCCTGGCAGCATTGCGCAACGGGCAGGTGGATTGGATCGAAGTCCCCCCACCGGACGCCATCCCCAGCCTGCGTCAGGCCGGCTTCCAGATTGTCTTACGCTCCTATCCCCATAACTGGCCCTATAGCCTGAATCTCAGCATAGCCCCGTGGGACAACAAGCTGGTGCGGCAGGCGGCGAACTATGCCGTCGACCGGGTAGGGCTGTGCAAGTCCCTACTGAATGACACGTGCATCCCTGAAAACGGTGTGGTCTATCCAGGCCACCCGTGGTATGGAGACACCAAGCAGCGCTATGAGTACGACCCGGCCAAGGCCAAAGAGCTGTTACGCCAGGCAGGATATGATGGCAAAGCCAAGCGCGTCAAAAGCAGTATGCTCATTTCCACCTCGGGGTCTGGTCAGATGCTGCCGCTGGCCATGAATGAGTTCATTCAAGAGAATCTGCGCGAAGTCGGCATCGATCTGGAACTCGTGCCCATTGAGTGGAATGTCATGATCCAACGCTACCTGAAAGGCTTTCAACACCCGGATAATGCCGGTCTGGGAGGCATCAATATCTCGTTGCACTTCGTCGAGCCCCATGGCGCCCTGATGCGCCGCTTCCACAGTGCCTTTACCCCTCCCAAATCGACGAATATCATGCCGTACAAAAATCCTGAGGTGGACCGCTTGCTCGAGACCGCAGAGGCTACCTTTGACGCTCAGGAGCGCGATAGGCTGTTGGCCCAAGCGCATGAGCTTATTGTGGATGACGCTCCATGGGTGTTCATTGTGCATGACCTGAACCCCAGGGCGATGAGCCAGAAAGTCAAAGGGTTTGTCCAGGCACAGTCCTGGTTTCAGGATTTAACACCGGTGTGGGTGGAAAAATAGCCCGAGGAGGCGACGATGCTGCAGAGACCGAGGCTGGACAGAAGCCATATCATGACAATACCGGGCGCAGTGGTCCTAGGGCTCATGGCCTTGGTCATAGCCTGGGCTCCGGTGCTAGCGCAAGGCAAAGGTGGCACCCTACGTATCGGCATG
>JBMDXC010000515.1:0-9518 GCA_048594805.1 Candidatus Entotheonellaceae bacterium
ATGCTGGCAGGCTGGGCCTCTAATAATAACTACTCCCTCCTGGGTGGGTTACGTGCCTCATCCCAGATGATCTCGTATGAAGTCAGCATGGGGCTGTCCATTCTGGGCATTCTGATGATCTACCAGTCCGCGCAGTTGGACGTCATTGTCCGGGAACAGGGGCAATTGTTGTGGGGTTTCATCCCCAAGTGGGGTATCGTGCTGCAGCCAGTGGCTTTCTTCCTCTTCGTCGCCGCAGCAGTGGCAGAAAACAAGCGCGCGCCGTTTGATCTGCCCGAGGGCGAGTCCGAAATTATCGGTTATTTCGTCGAGTACAGTAGCATGAAGTTCGGCATGTTCTTCCTGGCGGAATTTATCGAGATTGTCATTGTCGCTGGCCTGGTCACCACCCTCTTCTTCGGTGGCTGGCAGTTTCCCTACTTGCAAGCCGATGGCTTTCACTGGCCCTTTGAGGCCGGAGTCTGGCACCTGCCCCACCTGCTCGTCGTCCTGATCCAGGTTGGCACTTTTTGCGTCAAAGTGCTGATAGGATGCTGGCTCTTGCTGCTCGTGCGCTGGACCCTCCCCCGCTTTCGGTACGATCAGGTTATGCGCCTGGGATGGAAAATGATGTTGCCGCTCGCCCTGGCCAACCTGTTGGTGACAGCTGTGATTGTCCTCCTGGTGACGTAGACACACAAGGCACGAGGTTATGGAAACGTTCCTGTTCTGGATCTTTGCCATCGTCGGTGTGGGGTGTGGCATCATGGTGGTATTTCATCACAACCCCATGAGCAGCGCCATCTATCTGGTGGTGACCATGCTGTGCCTGGCGGGCTTCTATGCCCTCCTGGCTGGACCGTTTGTGGCGGTCATTCAGGTTCTCGTCTATGCTGGGGCCGTGATGGTCCTGATATTGTTTGTCATTATGATGCTCAATTTGCGTGAAGAGACCCTGGAGCGCGAAGGGGGCATGGTGACCTGGATTATTGCTGGCCTTATCGGTCTGGTGCTGGTGGTCGCGGTGCTGCCACCGTTTCCCCGTACGCCGGCTGGCGTTCCACCGCCCGAGTTTGGTACCATCGAAGCGGTAGGAAACAAGCTGTTCACTGTGTACATGCTGCCTTTTGAGTTGACGTCAGTGCTGCTGCTGATCGCCATCATCGGGGCGGTCATCCTCGCCAAACGTCGCATGCTCTAGCACGCGGAGCCCCTGAGTATGATCCCTATTCCTCACTATCTCACAGTCAGTGCGATCTTGTTCACCACCGGAGCCATAGGTGTGCTCATGCGGCGTAACGCCCTGATCATGCTGATGTCGCTTGAGCTCATGCTCAATGCCGTGAACCTCAGCTTTGTGGCCTACGCGCGTCTGCATCAGGATATGGCTGGACACGTGTTTGTCTTCCTGAGCATCACGGTCGCGGCGGCAGAGGCCGCCGTGGGGCTGGCCATTTTGCTGACCATTTTCCGTGCCCGCGCCACGGTAGACGTGGATAACTTGCACCTGCTACAGCGTTAAATGCTGCCGTTCGTCGTACCGCCTGTAGGCGGTACAGGCCAGGAACCGGCTTAAGCCGGGACTACAAGCAAGCCCCACCCGTGTGGCGGGGCGGACGGAGGACCAGGAGACACGCATGGATGCCACGGCCTTGCTGGAGAGCACGGGAGCCCTGCTCCCCCACATGACCGTCCTGGTGACGGGGCTGGTTATCCTCACCCTGGACTTGTTTCTCACGCCCCGGAGTCGCTATCTGAATGAGGTTGTTGGCCTCATCGGTCTCCTCGTGGCCTTCTTCTTCACGCTCAGCACGGCCGGCGCGCCCCGGCAGGTATTCATGGGCATGGCAGTGGTCGATTATCTGGGGGCGTTCTTTAACGCCACCTTTCTCCTCATTGCGGCCTTGACTATCCTCTTATCCGCCAGCTACGTGCGACGTGAGGAGCTGAGCGCTGGTGAGTATTATGCGTTAATCCTCTTTGCTACTACAGGTTTTATGTTTGTCGCGGCGGCGGCGGACCTGATCATGGTCTTTCTGGCCATCGAAACCCTGTCGATTGCCACCTATATTCTGGCCGGTCTGCTGCGCGAGGATCCCCGCTCACAGGAAGCGGCGTTTAAATATTTCATGCTGGGGGCCCTGTCGTCGGCCTTTTTCCTCTATGGTATTGCCACGATCTATGGTGCCTTGGGCAACACCAACCTGGTGAGCTTGGCGCAAGCCCTGGGCCAGGGCCACTTCTCATCGCTGCTGCTGATGGGCATGGCCCTCCTGATCGTGGGTTTAGGATTCAAGGTTGCCATCGTGCCCTTTCACATGTGGGCTCCGGACGTCTACGAGGGTGCCCCCACCGCTGTCACGGCCTTTATGACGGCTGGTCCCAAAGCGGCAGCATTTGCGGCGTTCTTGCGGGTCTTTTTCCAGGGGTTTACCACGCCAGAGATGGTCCAGCACTGGGCCCCGCTCTTTGCGTTCCTGGCCGCCTTAACCATGATCCTGGGCAATTTTGTCGCTATGGCGCAGCAGAGTCTGAAACGCATGCTGGCGTATTCCAGTATTGCGCATGCTGGCTATGCCTTTGTGGCCCTGGTGGCGCATAATGCGCTGGGGGCCAGCAGTATCCTCTATTACCTGGTAGCCTATACGCTCATGTCGCTCGGAGCCTTTACAGTGCTCATGGTGGTGGCCAGACGTGAAGGACCACTCTATGCCTTCGACGACTACGCCGGCCTGGGGACCACACACCCCCTGTTAGCGGCCGTGATGGCGCTGTTTATGTTCGCCCTCGCCGGTTTTCCGCCTACCGCAGGATTCGCCGGCAAGTTCTATGTGTTTAGTGCCGCGGTGCAGGCTGGCTATTATGGCTTGGCCCTCATCGGGGTCCTGACCAGCGTGGTCTCGGTGGTGTACTACACCCGGGTCGTCATGCTCATGTACATGCGAGAGCCGAACGGGGCGCACCCGATACCGCGTCTTACCCCCACAACAATGGCGGTGTTGGGCATTACGGCGGTGGGGATTCTGTATATGGGAATCTTTCCTGGGGGGGTCATGCGTCTTGCCGAACATTCGGTGGCATTCCTGTTCCAGGCCAAAATGTGAAGCGGTATCCTCGCTCATGGCTTTTTCCGCCTGGGATGTGATACCTGTAAGAAAAAGGCAGATTATGCAAGCTATGGTTATCGTTCCCAGTACGGATGGCGGAACGCTGGAACTCCGCAATGTGCCTGACCCTGTGCCAGGACCAGGCGACCTGCTGCTGCGGGTAAGAGCCACGGCTCTGAATCGGGCTGACCTGGCGCAGCGTCGCGGGGCGTATCCAGCCCCGGTAAAAGCCAGCGACAGCGGGTTGGCCATTGCTGGACTAGAGGCGGCTGGTGAAGTTGTGGACATGGGGAGCGAGGTGGCGGGTTTTACGGTTGGCGACCGGGTGATGGCGATGTGTGCCGGGACCTATGCGGAACTGGCCACAGTGGATTATCGCCTGGCTGTGCGTGTGCCTGACCGCCTGAGTTGGGAAGCAGCCGCAGCCGTCCCGGTGGCGTACATGACCGAACACGACGCGCTGATTACGAACGCTCGTCTGCAAGCCGGGGAATCAGTGCTGATCAACGCTGCCTCATCGGGCGTTGGCGTTGCAGCAATCCAGATTGCCAAGTCCTGGGGTGCCAAGCCGGTTATTGGCACCAGTGGAGTTCCACAGAAGCTGGCAGCGCTTGCAGAGTTAGGGCTGGATATGGGCATAAACTACCGCACCGAAAACTTTGCCGATGCTGTGCTCACCGCCACTGATGGGCGTGGGGTTGATGTGATCATCGACCACGTTGGTGCGCCGTATCTGGCGGACAATCTGCGGTGCATGGCCCTGTGCGGCCGCCTGGTAAGTGTTGGACGGCTTGGAGGTGGCAAGGGAGAATTCGACCTGGATGTGCTGGCACTGAAGCGTCTGCAATTTATTGGCGTGACCTTCCGCACTCGCACACTCGATGAACGCATTGCCATTGCCCAGCGCTTTAGTGTTGACCTCCTGCCGGCACTGGCCGATGGACGGCTACGGCCGCTCATCGACCGTGTCTTTCCGCTACGTGAGGCCCTGGCAGCACAGACCTACCTAGCCTCGAACGCACAGGTTGGCAAGATTGTGCTCATGGTGTAACAGTGGAGCTTTGCACAGCAGAGTAGAGTAGACATGGTCGAGCTGCCTGGTGCCTATGATGCGCTCCTGTGCCAGAGTCTGTGCAACCAGGGACGAACACGGGTGAGCAGTCATTCCTCATCTCTTGCTGGATGAGGCGCTTGTAATGCTTGTTCAAGCGTTCCGATCCATCCTTCCTGGTCCTTGGTCAAGCGTGACTCGGCACGTAGGCGATACAGAATCGCTAACCCCTTCTCTAGCAGCTCGTATGGAGTGGCGTAACCTTTCGCAACCGGCGCGTTAGCCTGGGCAAGCTTCCAATACGAAACAACCAGGTCTGTTTGCCACTGGGTATTGCTGGGGTCCTGTTGAGCGAGCCGCTCGGCAATGGCCAGGCTGCACTGGTAGGCGGTCAGAGCCTCGGCGTCATTGCCCTGGGCTGCGAGCATGTCAACTGCCAAACAGGGCCGTGCTAACCATGATCCTGGGCAATTTTGTCGTCATGGCACAGCAGAGTCTGAAACGCATGCTGGCTATGCCTTTGTGGCCCTGGTGGCGCATAATGCGCTAGGGGCCAGCAGTATCCTCTATTACCTGGTGGCCTATACGCTCATGTCGCTTGGAGCCTTCACGGTGCTCATGGTGGTGGCCAGACGTGAAGGCCCACTCTATGCCTTCGGCGACTACGCCGGCTTGGGGACCACGGCTCATGGCTTTCTCGCCTCGCGGGTATGGATGTCGATCCTGCGCATGCCGTGCTCCTCTGTGAGGTCATAGTCGAGCAACGATGGCTTCCTCTACTACTTTGCGCGCCATCTCACGCAGGAGCAGCCTGTCTTCCTCTGGGGTCGGAGCGGGGGGAATGCCGGCGACGACCCTGTCCTGAGAGTAGGTCGGGATGACCTGCCCGGCCTGATAGCCTATGTACTGGGGGTCAGCACCACTCTGGACCGCCCGTATGCCCCGTCGCAGCATATTGCGCAACATGGTGATGCCCCGGTCGGTCGAGGCGAGATGCTCCAGGCCGTGCCGGGCGATGCCCCCATGAATGCTCACCTGGGCATCGTAGTCCCCGGGGACGCGCTGCCGCGCCTCGTAGGGTCGGTTACCATCCTGCCCAAAACCGGCGCCGCGCCGTGGTTCGCGGTCCGCAGGCGCATGATTGAAGCCAATTTGCATGGTGTGGGTATCATCGATAGGCACCGCCCACCTCGTGGCTGTGGGCCGATTGACAGTCGTGCGCTGGGTCATGGGGTCGGCATTGGGTGGGAATTGATGAATATTCGGAAGAATAAAATCAGCCACGCGTACCCAGACTTTCTCTCCCTGCCGCCGCGTATCGATGTACACCATGCCAGCCGGTGTCTCCATATAGTCCCATTCACCCAGGGCCTCGAGATCGTTCGTAAACCCCTCGCTGCCAGGGAGGGTATGCAGGAAGGCCAGGTGTGCCGGGTCCATACTATTTTCTTTCACCTGCAGCCAGTTGCAGGGCCAGACATAACCGGGCATGGCCACCATCTGGTAGCCGGGCAAGTCATAGGTGTCGAGCATGGGGAAGGCCGGCTGCTTGTCCGGCGGTCCCATGTAAGCAAATACCAGGCCACCATACTCGCGGACAGGATAAGCACCATGATAGAGGCGGTCCTTCAACGTGCTGTCCGGCGGCTCTCCAGGCGTCTCGAGGATCTTGCCATCAACATCCATGCACCAGCCGTGATAGCAGCAGCGAATGCCCTTCGCAGCGATCAGGCCAAACTCCAACGAGGTACCACGATGGGGACAATAGAGATCTAAGAGGCCTACTGCGCCGCTCTTATCGCGGAATGCTACGAGATCCTCGCCCATAATGCGTAGACGCCGCGGCAGGTCTTGTAACTCCTCGGAGGTAATAATAGGCTGCCAATAGCGTCGCAGGTACTCGCCGCAAGGCGTCCCTGGACCAACACGGGTGAGCTCTGCGTCCTCCAGGGGCTGCTCACGGTGATGATAAGCGCTGTAGGCGGTGTGTAGAAATGGTACTCTTGTTGCCATATGTCTTTCCTTCACGCCAGGTGTGGCTCAACCTCAGACGTTTCGCCGCCTTCTGTATGACTTCCTGGCGAGCGTGGAGGAAGAGTTACCTGACGTTGTGCCGGTCTGATAACTCCTCCTTGTGCGTCTAGAGCAGTCTGAGAGCCGTCGTGCCGGGCCCTAACGTGACTCTGTGGACGCGGGGGTGAGTTGATACAGTGGCATTCTGGCTTTGATCTGCTCGTCCCAGCCTCTGGCTCTGAGATCGATCATCAGGCCGTCAGGGCCCTTGTATTTCCGATTAGCGGCACTGCTGCCAGGGCACAGCGTGGCGTTCGCCGCTTCAATTGTGGTGCACGCTTCCTCCAGATCGTCTACATAGAAACCGATGTGATGTACACCCTTGACAGTGGATGGCCCCTCGCCGAGGTTCGGGGTATCCTCACCGTTGTACTTGAGGATGGCAAAATAAATATATCCATCGCTGAGCCAGACGCCATCAGCACCCGTATCAGCCGGTGTGCGACGCAATTCCGTGAGACCAAATACTTGCTTGTAAAACTCCGCAGTTTTCGCAGGATCATCGGTCGACAAGGCGATGTGCTTAATCCGTGCCATAGCTCTCTCCTTTGATAGGCATGGCTCACCAGGGTGAAGATGGGGCGTTCCCACATGTCACTGAGGGATGCCGTCGAGTCTAGGCCAGTGCAAAGCCAGCGTCAAGCCTCTTCGACTCTACCCTGGCTTGACGCGTCCGTGCCTGCTTGTCATACTGGGGGTAGAAGGAGAACATGTCGCTGGGGAGGAATGCATGCGACGGACGTTTAGTCGCCAGTGTCCGCATTGTACACGCCTGGTTACGTGGCCTGATACGCCAACGTACCCCTTTTGCTCCGAGCGTTGTCAGCTTATCGACCTGGGCGCCTGGGCAAGTGGTGCATATCGCATTCCATGCGAATCACTGGACGCAGAGGAACGCCGGTTGGAAACTGATGACCCTGAGGCAGAAGGCGAGGTGGAGTATTAACCACAGCACGCCTGGTGTGGGCCGAGACAGTTTCTTGTAAGCAGAGGAGGGTGACTCCATGTTTCGTATGACCTCTATGGATCATATTGTGCTGAACGTCGAGAATATGGAGAGGGTGTTGGATTTTTACGTCAACGTGCTCGGCCTTGAGCCCGAGCGCCTCGAGGAGTTTCGGCAGGGGAAAGTGGGATTTCCGTCTGTGCGTATCAATGCCAATACAGTGATCGATCTCTTTCCGCTGAAGGAGCCTGTTCCAGCCACGGCTGCGCCATTGCGTACGGATCTCAACCATTTTTGTCTGGTCGTGGACAAAGAAGACATGCCGGGGTTTATTGATCATCTCAAGGCTCACGGGGTGACCATTGAAGAGGGGCCGGGGCAGCGCTGGGGCGCGCGCGGTACAGGTATCTCCATTTACTTTAGTGACCCTGAGAAGCGGCGCATTGAGGTACGCTATTACGACAACTGAGCAGAGTGCTCACACGCTTGATCGTAATTGTAACGGGGCATGAGGGGTGTCGTGGTTATTGCTCTGTTTACCGATTTTGGCACACGCGATGCCTACGTGGCCCAACTCAAGGGCGCCATTCTCAGCATTCATCCCACGGCGCAACTCGTAGACCTTAACCACGAGGTGGAAGCCTTCGATGTGCGCGCTGCGGCCTATCTGCTCGACGCCGCGGCGCGTTACTTCCCTGCGCGTACCATTTTCGTGGCTGTGGTTGATCCTGGAGTCGGCACAGCACGACGTCCGGTGCTACTTGTCACCCAGGCAAAGAAATATTACGTAGGCCCTGACAACGGGCTGCTCACACGGGTCATAGCGCGTGAAGGGTTCCAGGCTGCCTATATGCTGACGCAGTCTGCCTATTTTCTGCCGCGGGTCTCCGCAACGTTTCATGGGCGTGACCTCTTTGGTCCCGTTGCGGCGCACCTGGCACGTGGCATAGATCAGGATCAATTTGGTCCATACCTCGCAGAACTGATACAGCTTCCATACGCCGGCCCACAGCGCATGGGGGAGACAGTTGTCGGCGAGGTCATCCATGTCGACCACTACGGCAATATTGCCACCAATATTCCCTCTGAGATGCTGGGCCACCTCGTGCCAGGGCAATGGCTGACCTTGACCCTGGCAGAGCGCACCCATGTCCTCCCCTTTGTCGAGACCTATGGAGCTGGGCCGCAGGATCAACCCGTCTGTCTTATCAACAGTAGTGATGCATGCGAAATTGCCCTGCCCCATGGCAATGCTGCTGCCGGCCTGGCGGTACAGGTCGGCGACCGTGTCGTCCTCAAGCCGGGGCGTACGGTAGTATAGGACATTTTTCTGGTGGCATGTTATGGACTTTCGTTTTACGGCAGAACAAGAAGCGTTTCGGCAGGAGACTCGCGCTTTCATACATGCAGCACTGCCTGAGCCTCCTGACATTCCCGAAGATGCCTGGATTATTGGTTTTGATCGGGCCTTTTCCAAAAAATTAGCGGCACGTGGCTGGATTGGCTTGACCTGGCCGCGTGCGTATGGCGGCCAGGGGAAAAGTTATCTGGATCGCCTCATTCTCACGGAGGAGCTGTTGCGCCATGGCGCTCCCGTAGCAGCCCACTGGTTGGGGGACCGCCAGATGGGTCCTTCCATCTTACGTTATGGTACCTCCGAGCAAAAACGAAAATTTTTACCGGGGATTATCGCCGGCGACATTGTGTTTTGTATTGGCATGAGCGAACCCGGGGCTGGCTCCGACCTCGCCGGTTTGCAGACTAAAGCAGTGGACGACGGGGATGCATACGTCCTCAGCGGGCAAAAGATCTGGACCAGTTTTGCGCACCTGGCCGACTACTGTTATCTGGTGGCGCGTACCAACCCTGACGTACCCAAACATAAGGGCATCAGCGAATTTCTGGTGGATATGCGGACCCCAGGAATCACCATCAAGCCCATTGTGGACATGACCGGAGCGCATCACTTTAATGAGGTCTTTTTTGACCAGGTGCGTATTCCCAAGGATTGTCTGGTGGGCGAGAAGGATCGTGGTTGGTACCAGATTGCCAGCCAGCTCGACTACGAGCGTAGTGGCATCGAGCGCTTGATGAGCAATTATCCCATCCTGGAGGCCATTACACGCTATGTGCAGGAGACTGGTCAGATACGCCGAGAGTTAGTGCGGCATCGCCTGGCCCAACTGCACATCGAATTTACCATGGGGCGTTTCCTGGTCTACAGGGTCGCCTGGTTGCTCACGCAAGGGGTTGTCCCCAACGCCGAGTCCGCGGCTGCGAAAGCCTACTGTACCGAATTCGAGCAGCGTCTCGCCCAGGCTGCCAGTGAACTCATGGGCGGTTACGGACAGTTGCTACCAGG
>JBMDXC010000516.1:0-1517 GCA_048594805.1 Candidatus Entotheonellaceae bacterium
GTTCGTGCGCGATACCCCCTTGAGCCGCACACGGCGCCAGCAGCGTCACGGACGGGCCTGTGGTAGCCAGCGGCCCAAGCAATGGGCACGACTGTGCTATCCGCCGCGACCCTACGGTCGACGCGCGGCTTCACTGGTCATGAACGTACGAAACGCTCTACTAGACAGCAGGGAGGGTGACTATGCTGACGGCACGTCTGAGCAGTCGGTATGTGTGGTGTGCTGCAAGCGTCTGCCTTACGGCAGGCGTGCTGTTGTGGGGGTGTGCACCGGAACAGGCCGTGCCAACGCCACCTGTCGACGTCAGCAAGCGGTTGACATCCTTGGCAGAGTGTGTCGCACGCTCCCGGCGTGCGGTTACTATGGCCGCGGCGGCTGAGGTAAGTACGGGCGTCCTGGCACCGGCGCAAAGCAGCATTGCCGATGCCCAAGACGCGTTGGACGAGGCCAAGGATCTGGCGCAGCAGCATAGACTGCAGGAAGCGACTGAGCAGGCGACTAAGGGGCTGGAGGGGTGCGAAAAGATCGATGCTATGGTGGCGCAGGCGCGTCAGGCTACGGCCGAACGCAAGGTGCGGGCACAACTGGCCGCCGAGGCTGAAGTGCGTATAGCGCAGACAGCGGCATGCATCGATGCAGCCCGCCAAGGCGTGCGCGGCACAAGTACGACAAGGTCTAGGAACGCAGATGTGGCCGTGGTGCAGGGCGTGCTGCACCGTGCCGAAGCTGGGCTCAAACAAGCCCGGGAATTACTCGCCCAGAATGATCCAAAGGGGGCACTCGGTCGCGCAGACACGGCACATGCGGATTGCCAGACAGCTCAGGCAGCTAGTGAGAAGGCGGCAGCGCAAGGAAAGGCAGCTACTTCCGCTGGGAAACCGCGCCAGAGCCGGTAAGGCCATGGTGCAGCAGGGTGCTTCAGGGACGTGTAATAGTGCGGTGGCCTAGAGATATGTGGTATTGTTACATTGGTGTAGGATCATAATTATCGTAGGGTAATAGCGTCTATGCAAATCGTATCGTTCCGGGCTGGTTTCGTCACCATCATCGGCGCTCCGAATGTTGGGAAATCCACGTTGCTCAATGCCATCATGGGGACCAAGCTGGCCATCGTGACCCCCAAGCCACAGACCACGCGCCATCGTATCCTGGGCGTGAAAAACTTGCCCCAGGCGCAGTTGATATTCCTCGACACCCCTGGCATCCACATGCCACGGACCAAGCTCAACCGCTATATGATGCAGGCCGTGGCGCAGGCACTTGTTGACCCACATGTGGTGCTCTACATGACCGATGTTAGCCGTGCGCCCTATCCTGATCTGGCGTTTCTGCGTCGTGTCATTGGCGCGCAAACGGTCCCCGTATTTTGGCTGCTGAATAAGATTGACCTCATCGAGCCACCGCAACTGTTGCCACTGATTGCGGCGTATGAACAGCGCGCGGCCTTCGCCGAGATCATTCCCCTGGCGGCGCGACGCGGTGAGGGGGTGCCGCAGTTGCTCGACAGTGTAGTGCGC
>JBMDXC010000517.1:0-2360 GCA_048594805.1 Candidatus Entotheonellaceae bacterium
CCTCGCGAACCTCTGTGCTGGCATCGGCTCCTCCCTCTCTTGGCTTGAGCAAGGCGCACGCTACCGAGGGGGGGATGTCTGCGTCGCCTGGTGCTCCCATACCCCTGGACGGGTGGCAGGGTTCAACCGGAATCAGTGGCAACCTTCGCGCGGAATACGCAAAAGAGCGTTCAAGGGGTCAAAATGGGGAAGCCCTGACTCGCTAAATGTACGAATCAGGGCCTCTTTTTCCCTGCTCCTGTGTGGATTGTTCACAGGAGTAGGAGGAGTTTAAAGGATACAAAATAAAAATGCCATGGTTATGATTTCATTAGAGAAATAGGTTTATTCTTTGGAACTAGAAAAGCAGCTCAAAGAGTTAGGAGTAAAGCAGGAGAGTTTGTTTTATTGCAATGATTCGGACCCTCCTTCATGGGTCGTCTTCCCCAGAGGTGATGAAGGAACCATGGATTGGTTTGTTTCGGCCTTCGCCGTTGCCGAGCCGGGGAGATGTTGCCGCACTATCTCAAGAAGCATTCCGAAAAAGGGTTGGCGTTCTCCGTAGAAACCGATAGCCTTGTTATTAGACGAATATATGACGGAAAACAATGGGTCTATAGAATATCGTGAAGTAAGCACGAGTGCTGACACCAAAACCGACGCCGGCGCTAAGGTGTGAATTTATTTGGGTTATATGCCGCCCGTATCAACTTCACCATGTACTCCGTTCAAAATGAAAAGGCCGATTCTGTACTAGTAACGCCAATTCTCTCAGATTAATATGCCCGTCTCAAAATGAGCCATCTCTCTGACTGCCAGACATTCCAGCAGTCAGAGAGGGGAGAAAGTAGGGGTCCTAGGACGCAGGTTTACAATTCAGGACGCTTTTCATATCAACACACGTCATGGCATCACCTGTTTTCAAACCCTGCCCGACAACCACCATGTTTTTGCCATCGTCTCCTACTGCCGCAGTGCAATTCCCCATTCCATCGTCTTTGATGCAGGTCATGGGCTGCGACTGACGTTGGGACGGATCCTGGCTTCGGTACTCACTGGCCGTCGCTCTCGGGTTTCGCGTCGAGTCTACGGTGGTGTTCTGAGGTTGAGCCATCGCGAGTGTTGAAACGAGGCACAGCGCAGCCATGGCGCTTCCAAAAGTCGTGCTGATATTTCGTAACATATGTTTGTTCCTTTCGGTTAATTGTTTGTGCTCATCGTGTGGTTGCATGAGCTTATAACCACATAGAGCAAATCTTATGCCAACCCAAAAAATTAACGCTAAAGCTATGTGTCCCTGCACTGAAGAAGCCACTAAGAACATAGACAGTTCGGCTACAGGGGGAGACTTGTATGGATTTTGAGTGACTATACTTCTGAAGAAGCAGGGCTGAGTGAGTCAATTGATAAAATTCTTGCCCTCTTTGAATCCGACCGCCCACTGAACCTGAGGCACAGATAATCCACCACGCCTTCATACCTCTTGAGCACGGCTGTCAGATGTGCGGCTCCGATGATCTTCTAGCTCATATGTGGAAATGCGAATGCGGCACGATCGGCAACGGAGGCCGGGGGGAGCAAGGCGGGCTGGCAAGGCGGGTGGTAGGGCTGGAAGCTGCCTCTGGCAGTCACCGTGGGCGCGGTGTGGATCCCGTTGGCCGCCGCACAGACCGTGGCGCATCGAGGCGACAACGAGGTCGCGTCCTTGTGGCTGGAGCAACGGCCCGCGGAGGTGCGCTATGTGCTGAGAGAGACCCATGACAACACGTCCGAGTTGCGGCAGGAGTGCCATCGGCTGGGTGGGGAGTGGGTCGCTGCACGACACGGGCCGTCTCCCCACGGCGCTGGCGGCGTGGCAGTGCGCCAGGTGTGCCACACACTGCGGTCGCAAGCCAGTGAGCCGTGCAACGGATTGTTCCAGAACGTCTTTGAGTGGCGGGTGAACATGCCCGTCAAAGGCCTGCAGCGGTCGCAGTTGCTGGCGTTGGGCGCCGTGGTGCTGTATCAGCTGGTGTTGCTCTCTCCACCTGAGCGGCGTCTAACTTTGGGCAAAGGGATCAAGCCATGGTTGAGAGCAGCCTGAATTATGACCACGTCTCACCTAACCACTTGACGTATGATAAATCGGGCATACCGCGCTCCACATTTCCTCCCTTTCCTTTCCCGGCCCTTTACAGTACAAATGGGTCTCCAGGTGAGATGGGGTGCGCGCTGCTCGCCCAAACGCTGCGGGAGGCGGAGCGGCAGCGGCTGAAACCTGTTTTCGCCAGACTCGCAATATAGCCTACGTCCGCACACCGAAGCCTGGGCGGTAGTGTAACTCTCGTCCACATAGGAGGCACGACATGGCTAAACGCAGACGTCCCACACAGGACCCGTTC
>JBMDXC010000518.1:0-7206 GCA_048594805.1 Candidatus Entotheonellaceae bacterium
AGCGCCCGATACCGGGGCAGAGCCGCGGGGCTCCAGGCAGCGCACGATGCCTTTTATCGGGGTGATATTGCACGCGAGATTGCCGCCTTTTATGAGTCTCAGGGTGGTCTACTCACCTATGACGATCTGGCATCTTGCCACGCGCAGATCGAAGCACCCGTGCGCGTCAGCTTCCATGAGTACGATATCTACACCTGCGGTCCGTGGTGCCAGGGACCGGCACTGGCGCAGGTGTTGTCGCTCCTGGCGGGATATGACCTGCAGGCCCTCGGGCATAACTCCCCGGCCTATGTACACCTGCTGACCGAAGCGCTCAAACTGACCTTTGCTGACCGGGAGCGCTACTATGGTGACCCGGAATTTATTGATGTCCCGATGCAGGCCCTGTTATCCGAGGAGTACGCTGCTGAGCGCCGGCAACTGATTCAGCTCGACAAAGCCCAGGCTGGTATGCCACCTGCCGGCATGCCGGGGCGCGGCAACGGCGCCCCAGTTCCCTGGTGTGGCCTGAACCCCATGCCGGAAGCAGCCATGACTGACCGGCTCGACACCTCCTATCTGTGTGTGGTCGACCGGCAGGGCAATGTCTTTTCCGCCACGCCCAGCGATGGCTGTTCGCAGGCCCCGGTGGTGCCTGGCACTGGTCTGGTGGTCTCAACGCGTGGCTCGCAGTCATGGGCGGTTGAGGGGCATGCCAGTGCTGTGGCTCCTGGCAAGCGCCCACGTCTGACGCCGTGCCCAGCGCTGGTCTTTAAGCACGGTAAACCCTTTATGCCGCTTGGCACGCCCGGTGGTGATGTGCAGTGTCAGGCGATGCTGCAGGTTTTCCTGAACATTGCCGTGTTCGGCATGCTGCCACAGGCGGCCATTGAAGTACCGCGCTTTGCCACATACAGCTATCCAGGCTCTTTTGAGCCACACGCGTACCAGCCCGATGAGCTGCGTATCGAGCCGCGTCTGGCCGAGCAGGTTGGTGATACATTGGCCGGTAAGGGCCACAAAATCGTGCCATGGCCAGATTGGACCTGGAAAGCCGGTGGGGTCTGCGCCATCACGATAGACCACGCGAGTGGCGTGCTGGCGGCTGGGGCTGACCCGCGTCGTACGAGCTACGCCATTGGCTGGTAAGCCAGTGAGAGAGATGAGGGAGCATGCCGCATGGCGGTGAGCTCTCTCATTGCTGGCCGCTATTGTTACCACCCGATAGCATAGGCCGGCAGAAGCGTCGCCAGCTCGCCCCGGGGATCGGCGCCCCCATATACCCCCCCGCGCTCGGTATCAACCTGCACGCCGACAACGTATCCTTCGAGCCAGTCAGGCTGGAGGGCAATTGCATGGCCCTTGGCCTGTAAGGCCCGTTGCACATCATAGGGAATCCTGCCTTCGAGCCGCAGCAGTCCAGGCTCAGCGGTATGTGGATAGATCGAACTCGGAAAATGTCGGCTGCTAAACTTGGGGGCCTCAATGGCTTCTTGCAGCGGCATGTCGAAGTCCACCACATTGAGAAAAAATTGCAGGGTCCACTGGTCTTGCTGGTCAAGTCCCATAGTGCCAAAAGCCATAAAGGGTTTGCCGTCGCGCAACACCAGGGAAGGTGTGAGGGTGGTGCGAGGTCGTTTGCGTGGTGCGAGAGCATTGGGATGGTGGGGGTCCAGGTAAAAAACCTGGATGCGCGTAGTCAGCGGGAACCCCAAACCTTCGATGACAGGTGAGCCAGCAAGCCAGGCCCCGCTAGGCGTTGCGGCGACCAGATTGCGCGCGCTGTCCACGACCGCCACATGCACGGTGCCACGCTGCCACTCACGTCCGACCAGAGGTCCTTGGCTGGCACGCAGGGCAGCGCCGCTGTATGGCTCCCCTGGACGCAGATCCAGGGCGGCTCGATCAGGATCGATCAATTGGCGGCGCGCCGCAGTATAGGTGTCGGAGAGCAGCTCTGCCAGTGGCACGTGCACGAAATCGGGGTCGCCATAGTAAGCCTCTCGGTCCGCAAAGGCCAGTTTTGACACTTCGGTCACCGTATGGATATAGGCTGTGGAATTATGTCCCAGGGCGCGCAAATCGTAACCTTCGAGCAGGCGTAGTTGCTGTAAAAAAACGGGCCCCTGGCTCCACGGACCGCATTTGAACACCTCGTAGCCACGGTAAAAGGCCGCGGCCGGCGTCTCGACCTTAGTGCGAAACATGGCCAGATCATCGAGTTCGAGCAGGCCACCATGACGCTGCGCAAACGCCACGATGTGCTGGGCGATTGCACCACGATAAAAGACATCTTGCGCCGCCTGCAGCCCGGCCGTGCGGCCCTGCGAAGCTGCCGTGCGCTCCGCCTCCAGGAGGAGTAAGAAGGTCCGGGCCAGGTCGGGATTGCGCCACACCTCTCCCACGTCTGGCAAGCGCCCCTGAGGCATATAGAGCTGCGCTGAGGTGGGCCACTGCACACGGAATTTGTCCTGATTGTGCCAGATAGAAAACGGCAGGTAATCACTGGGGCCACGCAGGCCAGGATGCACCGGAAAGCCGGCGCTGGCCAGGGCGAGCGCCGGTTCGAGCACCTCGGCGAGTGACATCGTGCCGAAATGTTCCAGCGCAGTGAGCAGGGCGTCGCACGCGGCAGGGACCCCGGCTGCCAACATCCCCTCACCCGGGATGAGTGTCATGCCGCGCTCGGTAAACCAGTCGATGGTCGCACGTTGGGGCGCGGCAGTGTTCCCATTCAGAGCCACGACCTGCCCTGTGGCAGCGTTCGAGATCAGCATTGGGACTTCGCCACCCAGGGTGTGCATGTGCGGATTCACAACACCTTCAGCAAAAATGGCCGCGACTGCAGCATCCACGGCATTGCCGCCCTGGCGCAAGATCGTGGCACCGATAAAGGCCGATAGATAATGCTCTGTAGCGACCATGCCGTGTGTTCCCATGATGGTTGGACGAAAGGCCACAGTTGTACTCCTCTTCACAGAGAGCTGATGGCAGAGAGCTGGAGGCTATCCGCCATATTGTACTGGTGGCCGTGCGAGACGCACGCGGAATCTGTCGCTACAGGTTAGCTATAGGTGACGATGCTATGGAGGTGGGGGAGTTCAGTGGTGAGATACTTGACATACTGATCGACCTGTCCTGGTGGCAGACCGAGCGTACGCAACAGGCTATCCACTTGCGAAGACCGTACCGCACCCCCAAGCCTGGCGCCGCACATGTTGGCCAGGGTGTTTGCGAGCATCACCGTCGCGACCAGTGGGTTGGTGGCCTGGGTAGAGTGGTGCGTGGCAATGACTTGCAAAATTGACGGGGGAAAATGCCAGTGTTCCCCGAGCCATTGTCCCGCCACTGCATGCGTCACCGCGAAGGTGTCGAACTCGACCTTGGACATGTCGGTCTCGGGATCGTGGGCGAACTGTGCCAAGAGCTGATGGTATTCTTGTGGAAAGAGATGCAGTAAGACCACACGTCCAAGGTCGTGCAGCAGGCCAGCATAATAGGCCAGCTCCGGGTCGAGGTCACGCGGGCACGTTTGCGCGATACGCTGGGCGAGGGTTGCTACAGCGACGCTATGCAGGCGTAGAGCGTGTACGGCGGCAATTTCGGCCGTGTTCTGGGTGTGGAAACAGTCGAACGCCGTCAAGCGCCGCGTGATGTTTTGCACGGCATTCAAGCCAAACATGAGGATAGCGCGGCGCACTGAGGTCACGGTGCGATTGGCCCCAGCGCCATAGAAGGCCGAATTGGCCACCTGAAGGAGGCGCGCCACACAGGACTGATCGGTTTTGATGACGGCCTCAAGAGCTGCCAGTGAGCAGTTGACGTCCGCAGTCAGTGCCGTGATGGTTTCCACCATGCTGGGCACGGTGGGGATTGCCTCGTAATTCTGGAGCAACATGCGGATCTTCGCACGGCGCATATTGGGACTGGATACCTGCTGTCTATCAGGGAGACTCATATATAATTAACTCTCTGGTGCCTGGCGCATGCGGCACATAGGGGCATTCGGCCCGTGGAGCCGGCATGCGGATACGGTACCCTTCCTATCGGCAGCGTGTGGTATTTTCTTAACGACGCGCGTGCGGCAATGGCCGTATGATGCGGTGCACCGTTGTAGCGACGTACAGGGAGGCGTAGAGAGCATGGCACAGACAGCAGAAGTAGTTATTATTGGTGGAGGTATCATTGGGGCCAGCATCGCATATCACCTGCGCCAGGATGGTCTCTCAGGGCGCCTCCTCGTCATCGAGCGTGACACTACTTATAATCGCGCCACTACCCCCATGAGTATGGGTGGAGTGCGCCAGCAATACGGTGTTCCCTGCAATATCGCTCTGGCACGGTACAGTGTGCAATTCTACGAGCAGTTCGACGAGATCATGGTCGGAGCATGGGGGCGACCACAGGCGCATTTTCATCAATGTGGCTATCTCTTCCTCTTTAACGAGACCCAGGGTCCTGCCATCCGGCAGAAATACGCCCTCCAGCGTCAGATGGGGGTGGAAGTTGAGCTGCTCTCACCCCAGCAGGTGCTCGAGCTCTTTCCACATTTAGGTCTCGATGACGTTATTGGAGCCACCTATGGACACCGTGATGGCTATCTGAACTCACGCGGAGCGCTGCAAGGGTTCGTCGAATGCGCACGGGAATTGGGCTGTACCTGGCTGCAGGATGAAGTGGTCAGTTTTACGCCAGCCGCGGGGCACACATACGCGGTGCAGACGCAAGCCAGTGGTGTCATCACCACACCCGCACTTGTGCTTGCCACCGGCCCATGGACTCAGCAGCTCGCGACGCCAGTCGGCCTTGAGTTGCCGGTGCTCCCGGTGCGCCGGCAGGCCTGCTATATCACGCTGCCACAGCCGCTAGGCTACAAGTTACCCATGGTCATTGACCCCAGCGATGTGCATTTTCGGCACGATACCGAAACCGACAATCACATCTTGGCCACCACCATCGTCCGGGACGAGCCGCCTGGCTTTAACTTCGATTGGGACGCCACGCGCTTCCAGACGCATATTGTGCCGCAGCTGCAACGGCGTTTGCCCACCTGTACGCCACTGCTGCTGCAGCGGGGCTGGGCTGGGCACTACGATGTGACGCCAGATGAAAATCCGATTTTAGGAGTTCATCCCGCGCATCCTGCCCTCTTTCTTGCTGTAGGCTTCAGCGGTCACGGTCTCATGCTGGCGCCGGCGGTGGGGAAAATCCTCTCGGAGATAATCCGCTTAGGCCGTTCAATAACACTCGATGCCCGGCCCTACCGTCTTGGACGGTTTGATACTGGCGAGCTTATTCTGGATGCACAGATTTAAGGGTAGAGTACGTCAAGAAAATTTCTAAGTTTGTGGAGTAGGTCATGCAAAAAGTTGTCAGGCATGCTACACTTTACAACGATTTTGTGTCCTGCCGCCAGGCTGTGGGCAGCAGGGTGTCTCCCCTGGAAAATGAAGTACAAAGCCAAGTGCTGGCGTCCTGCCCAATTATTCAGCCATATCGACGAGGAAGTTGAGTGAGATGACACCAATTTCTGCAAAAGGTCTGCAAAGCCTTATCCCTCTCCTGGCTGGTTTCGGAACTGTCGTACAGGTGTTGGTGCTGTTAGCGTTGGCGTTCGCTTCCGTCGTCTGCTGGGCGATCATTATCCAAAAGATGCGCCTACTGCAGAAAGCCCGGCGTGATAATGCCAATTTTCTCCATGTGTTCCGCACGAGCAATGATCTGGCTTTTATTGCCGCTGCGGCGCGCCGTTTTGCTTTCTCGCCCTTGGCCCATCTCTTTCGTGGTGCGCAGCAATACATCGAAGTGCCGGTGCCAGTCAATGGGCGACGCGCTGCCATGGATAGTGAGCTTGTGCCCTTGTCTGAGGCCACCTTAGAGCGTGTGCGCCAGACGCTGCGGCCACGGCAGGCTGAAGAACTGGACCGTTTGGAGCAAGGACTTCCCTTCCTGGCGACCACTGCGAGTGTAGCGCCTTTTGTTGGTTTATTTGGTACGGTATGGGGCATCATGCAGTCTTTTCATGCTATTGGGCAGGGGAGTGGGGCCACTTTGGCCGTGGTCGGGCCAGGTATTGCGGATGCGTTGATTGCGACAGCGGTCGGGCTGGCAGCGGCTATTCCTGCAGTCGTAGCTTATAATCATTTCCTCCATCGGCTGCGCCGCATAGATGGGGAGATGGAGGGTTTTATTGAGGAGCTCGTGCAGCTCTTTGAGGCGTGTGCCCCAAATGCGGTGCCGGCGTCTCGTGGGAGTGGTAGTAACCGCATGCCCCTGACGCGCTAAGTGAGGATAAGAACGCTATGGCCATGGGAGTTGGAGGGAAGTCACGTGCCACTATGGCAGAGATTAATGTGACTCCATTGGTCGATGTCATGTTGGTGCTGCTCATTATTTTTATGATCACAGCGCCCATGCTGCAGCATGAGTTGGACGTGAATCTGCCTGTTGCGGCGGGGACACCACAGGTCACTGCGGAAGATCAAGTAGTGCTCACGGTGAACAAGCAAGGGAACATTTATTTGGATCAGACGCCGTACACGTTGGATACCTTGCGTCCAAAGCTGCAAACGTTCTATCAAACGCGCCGCAATAAAGATATCTTTCTCCGCGCTGATACTGACGTGCCTTATGGCGTAGTGCTCCAGGTAATGGACGAGGTGAAAAAGGCTGGTATTCTCAAACTGGGGATGATTACTCAGCCTCCTCCTACGACGCCCACTCCAAAGCGCTGACAGCCACTGCAGGTCACCCCCAACCTGTTCGGTAGAGCCATGAAAGCCACTGCAGGTCGTCCACAAACCGTCGATAATGCAGCCCCTGTAGGTCGCGTACAGCCTGTCGAGCACGGGTATGTATCGTTGACTTCCTCGCTGATGTTGTCTCTTGTTTTGCACGGTGCATTAGGCCTGTGGCTGCTTGTTAGTGCCTGGCTGTTAAGCCGGTCCCAGCCGTACCGGCTCTCCTCGCACACGGTTTTTCTGGCAGGCGATAGCCCTGTTGCCATCGATCAGGCTGTGGGAGAAGGTGGGGGAGTGACCGGAGCAAAGCAGGAGGGCCAAGAGCCTGGAGCGGGGAATGCAGCACAGGCGGAGACTAGTGCGGCACCATCAGTGGAAAAATTTGCTCCACCTGTGGAAAAGCCTGCCCCACCTCCACCCCCAGCGGTGGTAAACAAAGCCGTTACTGCTCCTCCGCCGAAGCCCGTGGTGGAGCAGGTGGCGCCAC
>JBMDXC010000519.1:0-4165 GCA_048594805.1 Candidatus Entotheonellaceae bacterium
AGCGCGACACCTGGAACCCCACCACATCACGATAGAACGCCGTGGACCGCGCCACATCGGTGACATTGAGTACGAGATGGCCGATCTCCTTGGGTACGTTCGTCATAATGCTCTCCTTTCTTGTAAGCCAGGGAGCACCCCGCCACACTGGCGGGGTCATTAACCGTATGCAGTACTTAGCGCCGCACTGTTGGCGCATATTTCCCTTCCAGTTGCGGGGTCGTGCCCTCGAGGCCCTTCTGCTGCATCTCCAGCCGCGTTTCCCGGCCCCAGACGCGTTTCAAATCGTCGCGCACGTTGAACCGCAGGCGGCCCAGCCCGGCGGTCTCGATCTCGATCACATCGCCGTCCTGGAAGGCGCTGAGGCCGCGGTGGTTGGTACCCGTGGCGATGACGTCACCCGGTTCCAGGGGATGGATAGAGCTGATCCACTCGATCACCCGCGGAATCTTGTGGGCCATGTCACTGGTGTTATAGTTCTGCTTGAGGACGCCGTTCACCCACAGCCGTACTTGCAGGTTGTGCGGATCAGCGATCTCGTCAGCAGTGACCAGATAGGGGCCCATCGGGGCGAAGGTGTCCCGCGACTTCATCTGGTAGAAGGTATTGCCCGACGGCGGCAGGCCGCGGGCCGAGCCATCGATGAAGTTCAGGTACCCGAAGATATAGTCCATGGCCTCCGAGGCACGCACATGAGACGCCCGCTTGCCGATGACCAGCGCCAGTTCCGCCTCACCCTCGAAGATGGTGGCAGGGACGTCGGGCAGCACCATCGTATCACCCTGGCCAATGACACTGTTGGGGGACTTGTGAAACGCATTGATCGGCGCTGGTTCAGCGCGCGTCCCATCCTCCATGTAATTCACGGCCATGCACACGATGTTGTAGGGCTTTGGCACTGGCGACCGCAGCCTGACCTGGTTGACCGGCACGCCCTGTCCCCGATTGACCGCCTCCTCCAGACGTCCCTTATACTCGGCAAAGCGCTCGATCAACCCGTTGATGAGGTTGTGAGCGCCCGTGTGCGGAATGTTCCGCACCGCATCCGACACGTCAACGACCGCGTCACCCTTGAGTACACCCAACTTAAAATCGTCGAAGAAGAGTAGTTTCATGGTCCTCTCCTCTGGTAATAGAGATTTGGCCACTATACCAGACTGCGCCCGCCGCGTCCACTCCTTACACACGGCCCGTCTCAGGGCCGGCACCCGCCTTTGGACTTCCCCTGAGACACTTTTTATGGTACACTTACTACGTAAGAGATCGCATGTAGACTGGCTTTGGGAAGGAGCCTCACTATGGACCTCCTGTCATTCACTACTGTTCCAACTCTGAATCGACCCATTCTGGTGCTGGCGTTTGCTGGCTGGAATGATGCTGGGGGATCAGCCACGTTCGCTGCGAAATTTCTTTCCCAACGTTTAGGAGCCCACAAGTTTGCCAGTCTTGATCCGGAGACTTTTTACAATTTTGTTGAGCAACGACCTCAGGTACGTGTGCGCAACGGCGAGCGTGAAATCCTCTGGCCAGCGAATGAGTTTTCTTACGTACGTGATGCGCGTCTGGTGCAGGATGTCATTATCGGTATGGGTGTCGAGCCGCACTTGCGCTGGCGCGCCTATATCGACTCGATTTTGCAGGTGGTGCACCAATGCCATGTCGAATTAGTGGTTACCCTGGGTGCCCTGTTGGCTGACGTGGCCTATTCGCGCCCCGTGCGCCTAACGGGGTCGGCGAGTGATCCGGCCCTGGCCCGACGTCTGCACCTCTCCACGTCACGCTACGAAGGGCCTACGGGCATCGTCGGAACCCTGGGTGATGCGCTCAAGCGTCAGGGACTGCCGGCGATCAGTATCTGGGCCAATGTGCCGCATTATATTGCGGCCTCGCCCAATATCAAAGCGGCTCTGGTTTTGGTGCGACGCGTCTTCACCCTGCTCGATTTCAGTGCGGATCTCAGCGATTTAGAATCGGCAGCCAGCGATTTTGATCGACGTGTGGCCAATGTGCTCGCTTCGGATGCCAAAGTCGCCGAGTATGTCCGCCGCCTTGAAGAACGCGATGAGGACGAAGACGAAGAGGAGGAGTATCCCGGGAATACGGACGCCCTGCCCAGCGGTGAGGATCTGGCACGCGAGCTGGAAGAATTTCTGCGCGAGCAGCGTCGTGAACGCGGTCAGGAATAACTGCCAAGCGCAGGGGCATCCGCATGCGTCAGGTGTGCATAGTCCGCCACGGCCCACCGGAAGTGCTCACGCTTCAGGGGGTGCCTGACCCGCCTGTAATCCCTGGCACAGTGCGTATCGCCGTCCAGGCGATTGGGGTCAACTTCGCTGACGTGCTGGCGCGCCAGGGGCTCTATCCCGATTGCCCGAAACCGCCTGTGGTTATAGGCTATGAGGTGGCTGGCGTCGTGGAGGCCGTGGGGGAGGGGGTCACCGCGCTAATGCCGGGCCAGCCTGTCCTGGCGCTGACGCGCTTTGGTGGATATGCTGAGCGTGTGGTGGTGCCAGTGCAGCAGGTGTTTCCGGTGCCGCCAGGTATGCCATTGATCAGCGCTGCAGCCTTGCCAGTGAATTATTTGACAGCCTATCTTATGTTATATTTTTGGGGACGGCTGCAGGCCGGTGAGCATGTGCTGATTCATGGGGCTGGTGGTGGGGTTGGCCTGGCGGCTGTACAGCTGGCGCGCCTCCGCCACGCCGAAATTTATGGCACGGCGGCCGCGTCGAAACACACCTTTTTGCATGAGCAGGGGGTGCACCATACAATTGATTACTACTATCACGATCTGCCCACAGTCATTCACGGGCTCACTGGTGGCCGTGGGCTAGACATTGTCCTGGATCCCCTGGGGGGGCGCTCCTTTGCACAGAGTTATAAGATGCTGGCCCCTCTAGGCCGTTTGCTCCTGTTTGGCGCCTCACGTATGAGCTCTGGTTTGCGCCGCAATTTCTTTGCGGTTTTCTGGCACCTCCTCCGTATGCCTCGCTTTCATCCCTTGCGCTTGATGAATGAGAATAAGGCGGTGATTGGTGTCCATCTCGGCCGTTTGTGGGATCAGACTGACCTGCTCCACGAGGCGATGCAGGCGTTGTTACAGCTCTATGTGCAAGGTCAGATTAACCCTGTCATCGCGCACACGTTTCCGCTTGTGGAAGCCCCTGCAGCACACCGTTATCTGCAAGAACGGCGCAATATTGGCAAAGTGCTGCTCACCATAGACGCGTAGAGATGGCAGACCAGAGACAGCTGGCATGCTTTTTGCCCTGTTACATGCTACATAGTGAGATGCAATTCTCTGGGCTGCATCATCACATAGGTATGATGCAGCCAATATGAGAGCTATGTCTAACCTGAGAAGAGAGGAAGTATGACGCACCTACAGACAGATCGCGGACACCTGATTGGCATTATCGGCGCTGGCCCAGCCGGGCTGTATGCTACCAAGAAATTGGTCGAGGCTGGGGCGCACGTGGTGCTGTTCAACCGCGATATCAAACCTGGTGGGCTGGCCGAATACGGCATTTTTCCCACCAAGCACAAAATGAAGGAGGGTTTGCGCAAGCAGTTTCGGAGAACTTTGGCGCATCCACAGGTGGATTACTATGGCAACTGTAGTGTGGGAGAAAAGGGTGAGCTGACTTTAGCCGATCTCCATAAGCTCGGGTTCGATGCCTTGATTTGTGCGGCTGGGGCACAGGGAACCAAGAGTCTCGGACTGCCGGGCGAAGATGCCGTCGGCGTCGTACATGCGAAAGACCTGGTGTACCACTATAACCATCTCCCGCCTTTCAGCCAGCGGCAGTTTCCCATTGGCCGGCGCGTCGCGATCATTGGCATGGGCAATGTCATGATTGATATCGCCCATTATTTGCTGAGGCTGCGCCAGGACGTCGAGGAAGTGCTCGTCGTAGCGCGCCGGGGGCCAGCAGAACGCAAATACGACGAGAAGGAATATAAGTACGTCGAGGCATTTGTAGACCAGGACGCCTTACGTCAGGAAATCGAACGTCTGCGTCCACGTCTCGAGGCGGTGGGCCAGGATGCGGATACGCTGATAGCCGAGATGACCACCGCGACACCGCCAGCCCGGCCAGCCGACTGCCCCGGACGTATGCTGTTCCGCTTTCTCGCTTCGCCCACCTGTGTGCTTTCCGACACC
>JBMDXC010000052.1:0-36556 GCA_048594805.1 Candidatus Entotheonellaceae bacterium
ATCCGGAAGAGCCCCCACAGCCCGGCATCTCGGTATGGCTCGCGGTGGTCGCCGTAGACATGGTCGCCGGGGGCGCGGCCCGGGCCCCCGGCGCCATCGGCCAGATGCAGGGTCGTGGCGGTCAGACCGCCCAACGGCAACGAGCTGCGCATATCCGTGCCCGGGCGGCCGGGCTCCAGCGGCCATCGGTGTCCCTCCAGGCTGAAGACGTGCGCTTGCTCGCTGAAAGGCACGAGGAGATGCAGCCGTACCCTGTCGCCCGCGAAGGCTTCGAGCAACGGCACCGCCGGGTCGCCGTGGACGGCGCTGCGGAAGAGCCTGGCGGTATCTTTGTTAGCAAGCAGCCACCGCGCCAGGGGCTCTTTTCCGTAGTTCAGCCCCACCAGCCCATGGATCTGCTCATGGTAGGGCATCTGAGCTGTGCCGATCACTTCGTCCTCGTCCTGGAGGAAGAGGGCAAAGTCGCGGCACGGCGGGCCCGAGATCGGATGTGCGTCTACGGCCCAGCTTGCCCCTCCGCCAAGGTCCTCCCCCGTAGCGGGATGGGAGTAGCGGGTGCCAGGGGCCCCCACGATGACCGCCCCATAGAGCCCCAGGCGAGGGTGCTCCAGCACGTTCCCAGTGTCCCGCAGCAGCGCCGCCGTCTCGCCCACCTCGGAGTGGGCAAAGAACGTGTACCTCCTGACCGCGTCAGGTAGGACGGGCCCGGTCTCAGCTGGATCGTAAGCCAGCAGGTCGGCGTGTAGGGAAACGGGCGCCTCGGTCTCGTTTCGTAAGCGGACCTCCAGGCAGTCCCCCACGTTCACATGCAGCACCAGCGGCTCCGGGGGCCGGCCGCTCGCGAGGACGGCAGCCCGGTCTTGCTCCAGGACATAGCCCAGCCCTCGGGAGCCTCCCAGCATGGGGAGCGGGAGGGCGACAGCGACGACGGCGAACTCCTTCCGGGGAGCTTGCTGGGGACAGATCCCGTCTGCCAGGGCTGGCGTTGCCGCGCGCCTGGGCAGGGGCCGCAAAGCGCCTGAGGCACCGAGCGGGTACACCCGTAGCAGGCCCCAGCTGCCTTCTTGCAACTTGAAGATGCGACCGCTGTGGTAAAGATAGTCGCCCGGCCGGCCCTGGGGACCGCCGGCCCTGGGGATCACCAGGTCGAAGCGCTCGGAGATCCCCAGGTGGACGGTGTTGATGGGCGGCGAGGTCAAGCTATAAGGCTCGATCCGAAACCAGTGGCCGTCCACATGCCACGTGTGGACATCGTTGGTCCCCGCCACCAGCGTGCGCACGACAACCGGGTCTCCCACCTGGGCCTCTAGCTCCGGCGTCTCAGGGTCACCATAGATCGCGCCATTAAAAAATTCGGGAGGCGCGCGCCCTCGGAGCCCTAGCGGCTCCACCCGCAGGTTGTAGGAGCTGCCACTGGAGTTGCCCAGCCGGGTGAGGATATTGTCGTCCTGGATGAACAGCACCAGCTCCCGAAAGCTGCCGGTGACGTCGGCTGAAACCACGGACTCAGTGTAGATGTCAGCCACTGGCCCGCTCCGGATCTCGACGCCTGTACGCGGGTCATGGTATGTCGAGCCCGGCGGCTCTGCGATGAGGGCGCCGAAAAGCCCGTGCTTCCATGACGTAAGGGCGTCCACGTGGTCGTGGAAGTAGGCGGTGCCAAACTGCACGTCGGGATAATAGCGGTAGCGTACGAACTCCGTGCTCACCACCTCGCCGACCGCGTGGGGATAGCGCAGGGGCTCGTCGAAGACCAGGGAGTCTTCACCCACCTCCAGCACCCGCTTGACCTCGAAGCTCCTGTCCTGGTCCATCCCCACCCCAACCAGAATGCCGGCCTGAAACCGTGCCGTGTTGCCCACGTGTACCCCGGTGGCGCCCATGGTCACCGGGGCTACCAGGGCTTCCCCCGCCGTCGCGAAGGGACGTATGGACTGCTCGTAGTTGAAGCCAGTGGTCACGCCGTCGCTACCCTGGACGTCAAACTGGGCGAAGTGGATGTGGATATTGACCTTGCTGAAGAAGGCGTTCTCCCGGCTGTCAGGCAACTCGCTCTTGAACAGGATGTCTACGCAGTCCTCACCGGCATTGGCCCGGATAGCCAGGGGCACCTTGCGGGCCTGGTTCGCCCGGACTGCATCCTCCTCTTCCTTGAGGACGAAGAGTTGCCCGCTGGGATCCAGAAGGCGGGCCTTCTGGTTAAGGGGCACTGGCAGGGCGATAGCGTGGACTGTGAACTCCCTCCGCCTGGCACCTGCAGGGCACAGACTCCAGGGACCGTTTACCCCAGGGACTGCGGGGTCTGTGCCCTTTTGTATGGGCTCTAGGAAGGGAGCCGGACCGTGATTGGGCGCAAAAGGCGGGCGTTTGGCCAGGTGGGGCCGCAGGAAAGGATAGGCCAGCTTGCCGGTCTGGGGGTCGAAGTAGAGGGGCAGCCGGGTGTTGGGTATGGCCGAGCGGTAGCCCGGCCAGGACTGCTCGGTCTCCGGCTCGCCCAGATAGAGGTCCCCCTCTCTGACCCAATCCAGCACCGAGGCGTCGTAGCCTCTTGGGACTCCCCGGGGCGGCAGCTGCCGCTCCACCCACGCTCCCAGGTTCTCCCGGGTGATCTGGAAGGCTTGCCCCTTCCAGTCTACGGTGCGGCTGACCAGCTCTTGGGAGGTTACGGCCGTACGCACCTGACCGGCCCGGTCCGGCAGTTCGGCCAGGGGCGACAGGCCGTCCAGAGAGAGGGCGGTGTCTTGCTTCGTATTGTAGACCCGCCAGATCGTCCACATCCCTGCTAGGTAGTGGTGCGCCACGTGGCAGTGGACCATGTAGTCGCCAGCACCCTGCTGGCAGCCGCCACTGCCGCACTCATGCTCCACGTCGTAGGTCTCAGATGGCCCAATGGACTGGGAGTCGGTGCGTTCGGTAGCCTGGGGGAGCAATGGCGGATACTTGTCCAGCCCGCGGTCAAAGCCTGTGGGCTCCGCACCAGGCTGGCGCCGCCAGCGAATAGACCCGCCGTGGACGTGATGCACGTGAAAGACCTCAGAGCCACCGTGGACTACCCGCTGCTTCACCGGGTCACCCAGGTAGCTGCGGGCGATGGGCGTGGCCGGGTCGCCGAACACGTAGGAGCTGTAGGCGGCGGACTTGTCGAAGCGGCCGACAGTCTGCTGTTGCAGAGCCAGGCGGTTCATGAAGGGCTCGCTCCGGTAGTTCAGCGTCCGGTCGCCGGGGCGGTAGGCGGAGGTGTAGGGATCCACCTGGACCACCAGAGAGCCCCGCCGGTCCAGGTGCCGGTAGCGCTCGTTCCCCACCTCATGGTAGTAGAGGGCGAACTCCCGGAAGGCAGGGACGCGCGGGTCCTGAATGATGGCCGCCCAACCGCTCGCCAGAGGCTCTCCCGTCACTGGGTTCAGGTGCCGCGAGCCTCTGGACTCGACGATGACGGCGCCGAAGAGGCCGTGGGCGGTCTGGAGCCGCGTATTGCCGTGGCTGTGGAAGTAGTGGGTGCCCTCGGGCTCGTTGTCAGAGACCCACCACTCGTAGGTCACCGCAGCGCCGGGGGCGGCCGTCGCATCGGGGTTTGCGGCCAGCGCGGGTGCACCTGTGGTGGCCACATACAGGGCCGAGCCATGGAGGTGGAAACTGGCCGGTTCGTTGTTATCCAGGGCGTTGCGGAGCGTCACCCGGAGGCATTCCCCCTGGTTTACTCTGAGACTCAGGGGTTGGATGGCATCGCCCTGGAGCCCGCGGGAAATGGCCGAATCACCCTTGCCAG
Organism: Candidatus Entotheonellaceae bacterium; assembly: GCA_048594805.1. Lineage (GTDB taxonomy): Bacteria > Tectomicrobia > Entotheonellia > Entotheonellales > Entotheonellaceae > SXND01. The sequence goes on from JBMDXC010000052.1 coordinate 3,770, forward strand.
CCCTGGCCTCACGGTTGCGCGCTTCCTCCTGGCGTACCCGCTCCAGTTCCTCTTCGAGCACATACATCCGTCCCTTGGGATCGTGGTCCAGAAAGCGGTTCAGGGTAATCTCTACATTGATGGCGGCTAACTGGTACTCGCGTGCCGGCACGCCCGGTGGGCAACGTCCGCCTTGCATCACGGTCTCCCGCCTGGCACCGGCTGCCAGAGGCAGGCCTTGGGCGTGATGTCCCGCGGGGCCGCCCATCGCACTGTCGTGCTCCCCGGCTCCCGCCGGGTTGGTGCACATTGCAAGGGTCAGGATAGCCGCGACCGCTGGCCCCACGCACTGCAGTAGTCTGACCATGATCTGCTCTGGGTGCACCACCCAGAGCAGATCCCAGGTGAGAAGCGCCAGGGTGCCAGTTTCCAGGGCAGCCGCCAGGATGTCGGGGCCGCTCAGAGGCTCCAGAGCCCCGGCGTGGGGCCCGAAGAGTGGGATACCCCGGGTACGGCTCACCACATAGAGTCCCAGCACCAGGAGATTGGTGGTAATGCCAACTAGCAGATAAGCCTCCCGCCTCGGCAACAGCCCAGCCGGCGCGGCGAGGCCGAGGCTGTAGAGCGTCTGAAAAGTCGCCAGCATCAGGAAGTAGCACCCATAGCCCCACCACTCCTGAAAGTGCTCCGGTGCCACCAGCAGATGGATTGCTCCGGCGCCGAGGCAGCACATGGCAGCCAACGGCCGATAGGACACGGGACGCAGATATGCCCTCGCCGGCTGTCGCCGGCATGCCCCACGGGCGCTCAGCAGCAGTCCGCTGACGACCACCGCCAGGACGACCACGAGATATGCCCAGGGCGGCACCTCACCCCAACATCCTTCCTCCACGCCATGGGCCAGGGCCGGTGTGCCAGGCGTCGTGAGGCAAAGCGCCATGGCAGTGGCAGGGCTTTCAGGGGCCAACGCATCTTTTCGTCACCCATCGTCTCATACGCATGTATCAGTCCATTGCAAGGGATACAGGGCATATTTTACGGGTTCCGCGCCTCCCGCTGCTGCACGATAGTGCTACTGGGGCCAGGGTAGGTCCCACTGGTGCCCGAGTTGAACACCTGGGCCGGATCGAAGACACCGGCTGGCCGGGCAGGATTAAAGATGACTGGTTGTAATGGATGCTGTTGATGGTCTGCAGTGGGGTGGAATGCCGCCCCCGATTGCGAGATGTTAGGTTTGATGCACCAACCCCATCTTCGCACCTCGAGGAAGGCATGACCACGGTAGCACATACGCCCCAAAAAGGATACCGGACGATCCGCTGACCCCTGGCCGAGTCAGAGTATGATCGCTTGCTCACGGATCGCTCCTCTGCGCAAGACCGGCTTGAGGATCTCTACGGGGAGTGTGCCGAGTTGTTGCCGGAGGCGTTTCCATGGGGCTATGCGTTCTTCGGTGGTCCCGAGCCCGCGCTCACACAGCCACTCCTGGGTCGCCGCATTCGTCTGGACCAAGGTCGGATGGTCTTTCCCATCGCCCCCGCCTTTGGCATGCCTGCCATGACGGGGCGTCCCCAAGACGTCGACCCAGCGGTGTGCTTGAGGCGATTGCATGTGCCCTGTTGGGCCATTGCGCACGTGGGTGGCCACGATGCGATGTCCTGGTATCGCCTGGCACAAGGTCTGGGTCGCTGCAGTCTCGTCGGCACGACGGTCAAGCCCCCCGAGCCATGCCCCCAGGACGTGGTGGCCGATGAACAACAGAGCTGGGTGAAGGGCGAGCGGGTTGCCATCGCCACCACCGCCGCGCACGACTGTCTCTTGGGAGCGTCCGTTGCCCTGTCAGCCTCCCAGAGAGCCTTGGAACAAGCGTATGGCGTGTTTGCCAGCGAAGCGCAGGCCGTGGCGGCCGCTTAGACGCCGGAGACGGTCAATACCGATGGCTGGCAAGCCACGCAAGGCGTGTGGCAGGCCCGGTGCACCCACATCCCGGTGAGCCTGTGTTGTCGCCATGCGTTTCTCACCATCCGTGCTCGAGCCACCACAACACTGGGCGCCGCGTGTGCGCAGGTCCACAAGCGGGTGTGGAAGGCGTATCACGCCCCGCGCACACGGGCTTTTTCCCAGCGTCTGCGGCGCTTGCGGGCATGGGCCCAGACGGCACTGCCTGACGGCGTGAGGCAGAGCCATACCCTGGATGTGTGCGGAAAACGCGATCAGTGCAGGAAGATCTCTGAGCGCCCCGCGGCGCATTGCACCAGCACGATGGTGGAGCGGCTGAGGAAGTTTTTGGATCGGGCCGTTTTTCCTGCCCAATATTGCCACGGCAGGCCCGAGGCGGCTGAGAGCCGCGTCCGGGCTGTCGCTTTGCTGTGGCCCTGCTGTCCATCGTCTGCGCAAACGGTGCGCCAACACGCTGGGCCAGCCTGTCCAGCCGAGCGTCGCACCGGCAAGCGCTACGCTGATAATGGGCTGGAGCATTTCCTGGTTTGGGGCGCGCTGAACGGTGTCGAGCCAGATCCACAGAATCCGTTATAACCAGGCCTTCCCTGCACCCCTTCCCTCTTCCCTTCCCCAACCCGTTTTCCCGCAGTCCCTTCCAGACCGTCACCCTGCGCTCAAGTCGTCCTTGTGAGCTGCCGATACACCATGCAGAAGCCCAAGAGAGGGCAAGCAGAGAAGCTTTCAGGTTGATCGGGGAGGTACGGTATGATGCGGAAAACCGCCAGTATGATACTCGTCACAGGGCTGCTCGCCGGCTGTGCTGGTCTCTCAGACACCCAGAGCACGACTGCGGAGAGCACGCTGATTGGGACCGGGGCAGGAGCTGCCATCGGGGCTGGGGTAGGCGCACTCGTTGGTGGGGGGCGTGGCGCCGCCATTGGTGCCGGTGTCGGTGGCGTCGTCGGGGCTGGTACGGGGTATGCCTGGGGCTCCCACGTCGCGAGCAAAAGAGCCGCATATTCCCGTCAGGAGGATTACGTCAATGCACTGCTCGCCAGTGCCCGTGAGACGCAGGAGCAGACACGGCAATACAACACCGCCCTCACCGCTGATATCCAACGTCTTGACCGTGAGACGGCGCGGCTCGTGCAACAGTACAGGCAACGGCGCATTACCAAAAGGGCTCTCCAGAGGAGCCGTCAAGAAACGGCGGCAAAACTCGTCGAGGCGGAACAACAACTTCAGCACGTGGAGACCGAAATCCAGATCCAGCAACGTGCACTCCAGCAAGAACAAGAGCTGGCGCGCGCGGCGCGCGTCCCAACCCATATGCGCGCTATGCAGGCAGAAATCAGGCAACTCGAACGGCAGAGAGACGTGCTGGGACAGCGGGTGCAGACGCTCGTATCGATCGACGCACGCCTCGCGGTGTAAGGTGGTCGAGAGGCTTTCCCGGTGCCTGGGTCCGCGGTCGCGTAGAGCGCATCCCCCTGGATCTCGTGCTACGTACCGCATCGCGCCAGACCTCAGCTTCTCTTTGAGATCCATGGTGACGAGATGCAGGTCAGACGCGAGGGCGCTTGTCCAGAGAGTGCCCCTCTCTGTGATGTGGACAGTTCAGGTTGCCTGACATATCATTTCGCATGGTGCCCGCGAGGTTGGCATGTACGGTCTCTCCCCCAACGCTAGGCCTCCAGATCTGAGGAGCGAGGAATGTTATGGCAGATACAGCAGTCGACCTAGCCCCGGATATCCAAGGTCTGGTCACCGAGGACGATACGCCCGTGGATAACATAGCGTCAGAAAAACACCAACGCCTCCTGACCGAAGCGCTCTACAGCTCGTGGGATGGTCCTGGTGCAGGGCGTCCCTTTCTGGCTGCGGCGAACGTAGGTGTATTTGCTCTGGCGCGGAATCCCGCGATTGTCCCGGATGTTTTCCTCAGCCTCGATGTCGAGGTGCCCCATGACTGGTGGCAGAAGGAACACCGCTCTTACTTGCTGTGGGAATTCGGCAAGCCCCCGGATGTGGTCATTGAGATTGTCTCGAACACGGAAGGGGGAGAAGCAGACGAGAAACTCCAGAAATACGCCCGCATGCGCGTCATCTATTATGTCATCTATGACCCCCTACGGCAGATCATGCCAAACGTCCTGACCATCTATCGCCTCAGCGGCACGGGCTACGAACGCCACAGCAGCTCGCGGTTTCCCGATATAGGCCTCGGGGTGACGCTATGGGACGGCACCTACGAAGGCAAGACGGATACCTGGCTGCGCTGGACAGACGCTGATGGAAACCTTATTTTGACCGGTAAGGAACAGGCTGAACAGGAACACCAGCGGGCTGAGCAGGAACGCCTGGACAAAGAACAGATCCTACAACAACTCGAACAGGAACGCCTGCGCGCCAACAGGCTGGCGACCTTGTTGCGACAGCTGGGACATGATCCAGAGCAGCTTTGACAACCACCCTACAGAAGGATCGTGTGGCGCACCAGCATTTAGCGTACCGTCAACTTGGGAACCGGTGGATCTCGCCGCTGCGGGGTGGTGAGCCGCGCCACCAACACGCCAGCGAGCAACCCAAACAAGTGACCCTCCCAGGAAATATAGGACCGCATGGGCAAGGCTCCCCACACGATGCCGCCGTACAGCACCAGGGTCAGGAACGCGACCAGCAGGGCTGTGACGCTACGCTCGTACCACCCACGCGCCACCAGGTAACCAAAATACCCAAAGAGCACACTGCTAGCACCAACGTGATACGCCGAGCGACCGAGGAGCCAGAGCGCTGCACCGCTCAGGAGCATGATCCAGAGCGACACGGCGAGAAAGATCCGCGTCCCGTAAAAGGCCACAAAACTCCCCAGCGTGACCAGAGGCACCGTATTGAGGATGAGGTGGGCAAAACTGCCATGTAGGAAGGGACTGAGAGGAATACCCACTAATCCTGTAAGCGTACGCGGCAAAATCCCCCACCTGTTCAAACGATGGTTGAGGAGGGCATTAATGCACTCAATGCCCCAGAGGAGCGCCACATACCCGAGCAGCAATGGCATCTGTTGCCATCGACGCGCCTGCATCCACTTGTCCCCCGTTGTCGTACCGGTTCCTCAGGTACGGTGATCCCATGTTGAGCGGCAGGTTTGTTGTAGGGAAAAATGCGGAGGTTGTCAACACCCTGCTGCGCTTGCAGCCCCTTGCGGTGCAGGAGATAATCCACACGGGTGGAAGTATCCAAGTCACAAGGGCTGTATGCCCCTATTCTGGAGGAGGCTGTGTATGCGTGCTCTCGTGCTCCAGCACGTGGCTGTCGAAGGGCCAGGTACCCTGGCGTCCTATCTTGCGAGACGTGGCTGGACGCTGACAACCGTCGCTCTGTATAAGGGTGCGCGTCTCCCTGAGGACGCCCAGGAGTATCAGGCGGTCATCGTGATGGGAGGACCTATGGGTGTCTACGACGAAGCCGAGTACCCATTTTTGCGCGACGAGCACCGGTTGCTCACACGCGTACTGGGGCAGGGCGTGCCGCTCCTGGGCATCTGTCTGGGCTCCCAACTGCTCGCCAAGGCTCTGGGCGCACGAGTGTATGGCAATCCACACAAGGAAATTGGCTGGTATACTGTCGACCTGACTCCGGCCGGAGCGGCTGATCCGCTTTTCGCTGGCCTTACCTCACCCATTCCAGTGTTTCAATGGCACGGGGATGCTTTCGATATGCCCACCGGGGCCACGCCTCTGGCCTCATCACCGCTCTGCACGCACCAGGCGTTCCGCTATGGCGACCGGGTCTACGGCTTGCTCTTTCATCTGGAGCTGACGCCAGACATTATCCACAGTTGGATGGCGGCTTTCCACGACGAACTCGTCAGTGTGCAAGGCACCATTGATCCCGCACGTATTGTGGCAGAGATGCCACATCGTTACGTGGAATATCAACAGATTGGAAGCAGGGTGTTTGCCAATCTCGTCGAGCACGTCTGGGAACCCCTGGCGACACGGGGACATGGCGCTGTATAAGCCTCACGATGGTGTGGTGGTGAAGCAGCTACTCCATATCAACACTGCGGCGATTGCCGCAATCGCCGCAGCATACTGAAAAACTCCCTGAAAGGCGAGGAGGAAAGCTTGCGGACTCATCGCAGCCACCGACGTGCCAGTCGCCTCAAGTTGCATGGTGTAGCGCGATTGTAGCAGTCCCAGGAGAAAGGAGCCGAGGGTGACACCAGCGACCACCCCGACCGTGCGGGTGAGCATCGTGAGACTTCCGGCCACTCCCTGCTGGTGGCGTGGAATCACGCCCATCACGAAGTCCATATTGGCGACTTGAAACAAGCCGAGACCGAACCCCTGCAGCCCGAGCATACCGACAATCAGCGCTGTCGCAGTGTGGGCATGCCACTGGCTGATGCCCAGTAACCCTGTGCTGACCAGACATAGACCACACACACTCAGGTGCCGTGCGGCACAACGCGACAGCAGCCAGCCACCCAGAGGCGAAGCGAGCATGGTCCCCAGAGGAGACATCGCCAGAAACATTCCGCCGACCGAGGCAGATGCCTGGTAAGCGTTGAGCAAATAGTAGGGCACCAGGAGCAGCACCGTGAAACTGGCGATATTGACCAGTACTTGCGCCATGTTGGCCATGGAGAAGGCGGTGTGACGAAACAGACGCAGATCGATTACTGGCTCAGCACAGCGGAGTTCATACCAGATGCAAAAGCCGAGGCAACCCCAGGCTCCACCAGCGAAGAGGAGGGTGGGCAGCGCGGACCATCCCAGGCGATTCCCCTGGTTCAGGGCGAGCAACAAGCCGGCGATGGCTGCCGTGAGAGCCGCAGCCCCCAGGCTATCGAAGCGCTGTCCTGGACGCACGCTTACCGGCTGTTGCACCCAGCATACCGTCAAAACAGCGGCGATGAGGGCCAGCGGCACGCGAAAATAAAACACGGCTGGCCAGCCCCAGAGTGCTACGAACTGACCACCCAGCAATGGTCCGAGTGTCGAGGCGAGTGCCGAGAGCATAGTATACACACCTAGAGCGGTGCCACGCTGCGCTTCGGGAAACGCCAGCGTGACAAGGGCTGGCGCACAGCTCAACAGGAGGGCAGTACCGACACCCTGCATAATGCGGAAAAATAATAACCAGGCAAACGTGGGAGCCCAGCCACACAGGTATAAGCTAATAGCACTCCATCCCAGACCGAAGAGAAAGATGCGTTTGTGCCCGATAACATCGCCCAGCCGTCCACACCCGAGTAAGAGACTGCCGTAGGTGAGCACATAGCAGATGACGACCCACTGTATCGTCGTTACTGGGATGGCAAAGGCGACAGTAATGGCGGGGAAAGCAATATTGACTGCGGTATCGAGCGGGCCGGCGGCGACCCCGAGGCTCACAATGAGTAGGGAGAGCCAGCGGCGACGGCGCGATGGTACGTTGCAACTCGTCCCTGCTGTCACACCCCTCATGCCCTATCCCATACGTACTAGCGGTGTTAGACTCTTTGCATGCGCTCCACCCGCTCACGCCGTCGCAACCAGAGCCATAGCAACGCACCAGCGAGGAGTAAGAGCAAAGCGTTCGTTAACACCAGCAGATAGGGAACCGGGAACATCAAGACAGGCTGGGCTGCGGCCGCAGGTGCTGGTGCGCTGGCTGAGCTCTGCAGGAGAGGACGTTGCCCGATGCGCACTGGCTCAGGGGCTTGCAACAACATTTGCTGCATACGTTGGGTCAAACGCTCTTCCAGGCTCTGAATGCTCGCCTGCAGTTCTGCGGTACTCACCAGAGCAGTAGGCAGCTTGGCCTCCTGTATCTCGACCTGGCCTGTCGGAGTCAGGCGCTGTATCAGGCGCTCTTCCAGTCCTTGCAGTACCGTTTGTAACTCCGCCATACCGACCATATTCCCAGCCTTGTCCACCGGGAACATCACTGCTTGCCCTAGCACTAGTTGCTCAGCCGTCTTCAGCCCTGCTTGCTCCGCAATCTTTTCTACTGGCGTCGTGGCCTCTTGCTTCGCGGCCTCCGTGGTCGTGAAGTCTTGTTGAGTGGGCTCTGTGGCTGGTGTATCGGCCTCGTGCGCTGCCACAATAACACGCTGCTTGTGGAATCCTGAGCCCTGCAGAGCGCGCCATTCCTCCCACTGCTCAGCGACGATTTCCTGGGCTTCAGCGAGCCGCATAGCCGCCATATTCTCAGCAAGGTCAGGCGGCACCTCCAAAAACGTGCCGACTGGCAGCCCATGCAGATTTCCTCCCTGGAACTGCCCCTTATTCGCCCGCCAGAGCACGACCACAGCCTGCCAGAGCTTATTATTAGACACATGCAAGGATTTGGCAATACTGTAGAGCGTCTCCCCTCGCTCTATCGGCCCATAGCGGCCCGTCCGCTGTGGGGGCCGCGCCGCCCTGGTGCCGGCTTTGCGGGTTGAGGCCACGGGTGCGACTGGCGCGATAGTGGGCAGTGGGGCCGCGATAGGCATAACAGTTGGCGCTGGTGCTGGTAAAGCCACGGCATAGTGCTTCATAATTGTGACCTGTCCTACGCGCACTGACAGGACGAGATCAAAGGCTGTCTCCTGGAGAGGCACTGTCGAGGAGAGACGGATCACATCACGTGTGCCAGGAACCAGCACGGCCTGCAGGGTCTCAATCACGGCTGGACGCTTTACCCCCTCGCCCCGGTAGGAGTCCTGGTTCCCTAGCGCCACCTCGATCTCCTTATCGCGTTCGCGCGCCTCCAGAAGCAGCCGTATGTCAGCCGCAAACGGTACGCCGCGGCGGCTGTGCACGACAATGTCCCCCACGGCAAAGGCCCATAGACTGCTGGCCAGAGACAGATGCAGACCTATCATGACCATGACCACACGTACTCTATGTTGCATAGGGCTTCTCCGCTCTCTCGTATAAAACGTTCCCTGCCACAGGCAATACTCTTCCTAATGTTTCTTCTAAGCATTATTGCACAATTAGTTGCAAAATAGTGAGAAAATTTTCTTGACAGAGAGGGAACAAGATGAAGGCATCCAGCAACGCGGACTGGAAACACGAGTCCCAGGCTGTCTGCCTAGGCCAGATCGATTAGCTGTGTGCCTTCGTGCTCCAGAGGCTGGATCGAGTTGGAACCTGGCGGATAGAGTGGCACAGGCAAGGAGGCAACCTGCCTACGCCCTTCTGATTACGGCACTTCCTGCACACGAATGTGCTGGATATGATGAGTCGTCAACCACTCCAGGAACACTTCCTGCTCCTCGGAGAGTTCGATGACCGTGCGCTGCTCTCCATCCAGGGGAGAGACGAGTTCAAAGACTCCATCGGCAAACCACTGGGCACTGTGCTCGGCGTCGATCCAGTAGTCATTGGGTTGCAGCGGCGGTACGTGCGGCTCATCGGGTGGCGTCATGAAGTAGACGAGCTGAGACCGCAGACGAGCGGAGATCGCCAGGGATGGTGCGGCGGGTTGATCGACAGGTACGAGCTGATAGGGCATAACTCACTCCGTGGCGCTTGTGGTACAAGGCGGATCATAACGTCCCATACTCGATCAGAGAATCAGTCATACGCCATGCACCCCGTAGACCTGAGCCCTGATTCAGTATACCTGACTGTGGCTGCTGTGCCTAGCAGGTCCTAATCTATGATTTGCCATGAATGCTCCTCGTAGTACAATGAAGCTTCATCCCATTGACGGTGCGGCGCGCTCCGGCGCGGCGAGACATAAGCACCAGCCACACCGAGGGGCTTTGACCACGCATTGCTGATAATGCATGCCGCAAGGCGTTGAGCACCGCTGGTCTCGGATTCCTCCACCGGCACCTTGACTCGTATCACGTTAGATCAGGATTGCTCTGCCGTCATCGACACGGTAGACTGGAGGCATGCGTAGCCTTGTACCTCTCTCACGTCTTATTGTTGTATAACGGCGCTGCCCGTTGGCACGGATGTCCCCGGCTGAGGAATTACCCAGGGAGAGTGATATGACAACTCCGCGCAAAACGGCCACTGTAGCAGTAGCCAGGCGCCTCGCACCCTTCTGCCTCTCTGGAGCACGAACTTTGCTACACGACCTGCATGACCTTATGGCAGCAATGCCACAGGTGCGTCAGCTGAAGGACAGTGAGTGCGTACATCGCATACGTGTGGCCTCGCGGCGTATGCGCAATTTCCTGCCGTTGTTTGCTCTATGCCTGTCGCGAAAGACCTGCGACCGATGGCGTAAGCAGTTGCGGCGCCTCACACGCGCCTTCAGTGAAATACGCGATATAGACGTCCAGATCGCCTGTGTCGAACACGTCCTGGAGCAAGCGAGTCTAGAGGAGCGGCCTGGCCTCGAGCGCCTCCGCCTGCGTTTGCAGCAGCGGCGTCAGGCACTGCACGAGCCAGTAGGGCAGGCTATCGAGCGGTTCACCGCGAGTCAAGTGGCTGAGGAGATGGAGCAGACGCTCATGCACCTGGTGCACGTCAGTCAAGCGTCTGGTGCTGATATCCCAGGACCCTACGTGTATCGCAAGCTCCGCAAAGCCGTGGGCGCTCGGCTCAAAGACTTCCGGAAGTACACCGCCTATGTCCAGCACCCAGAGTGTAGCGAGGAACTCCACGCCATGCGGATTGCCGCCAAGCACTTGCGCTATATCCTGCAGGCATGCACGCCGTTCTACCTCGATGCCGTGCAAGAGCCGGTGCGCACGGCACGCACCTTCCAGACACTGCTCGGTGACATCCACGACTGCGATGTGTGGGCCCAAGACCTCCCACAGTTTCTGGAGGCAGAGAGCCAACGCACGCTGGTGTACTTTGGACACCTGGAGCCATTTGCGCCCCTGGTGCCTGGTATTGTGGCCTTGCAGCACAACCGCCAACACTATCGCATGCAACGCTATCAGGAGTTCGTGACGTTTTGGCATCAGGCGCAGGAGCAGGGCATCTGGGAGCGGTTATGTCAGACACTCGATGCCGCCGTGGAGAACGCCGAGAACACGGTCGCGGCAGCAATGGAAGGCCCGCCGATCACGTCTCACTAAATGTCGCGATGACAGGGATATGATCAGATGGCTTTGGCAGCTTACGCAGCTCGCGTTTCAGAGTGACGGTGGTACAACGCGCTGCCAGCGGCGGCGTCACCAGGATGTGGTCAATACGAAAACCGAGATTGCGCTGGAATGCCAGGGCCCGGTAATCCCACCAGCTATACAGCCCACCTTCCTGGCGATGCAGACGGAGGGTATCGTGTAGCCCCCATGCGAGCAGTCGTGCGAAAGCCGTACGCTCGTCAGGGTGAAACAAAATGCCCCCTTCAGCTTGGGCAGCATCATAGACATCGCGTGCTTCTGGGGCGATGTTGAAATCGCCGCATACGAGCACGACATCCTCGGGCGTGTAGGCTGTCGCTACAAAAGTCTGCAGCGCCTGCAACCAGGCGAGCTTATAGAAAAATTTTGGTGATTCCACCGCCTGCCCATTTGGGACATAGACATTGATGACCCGCATCCCGGCGATAGTCGCAGCGATAAAGCGCTTTTCGTCCTCCAGAGGGGCCCCTGGTAACGCCAGAATCACATCAGTTATGGGGAGGCGCGACAGGAGCGCCACGCCATTGTAGGTCTTCTGGCCGGTAAAGACGGCTTGATATCCTAGATAGGCAAGGGCCTGTATAGGAAAGCGGTCATCAGTGACTTTCGTCTCTTGCAGACAGACGACGTCAGGGCCGTCCTGGGCCAGCCAGGGCACCAGCGTCTCTAGACGCACGCGCAGCGAATTCACATTCCAGGTGGTGATACGTAACATGTCGTCTCCACAGCTTGCGGACCCTCACCCTCGTCGTGAGGTGCGTTGGGCTTCCCCATCCTCATGCTGGGCGCTTGTCCTGGCGCTCGCCCTCACTTAGCAGGCGAAAGCCCAGTTCGAGGGATACCTGATATTCGGCGACTTCCCCATCACGGATGACACCACGGAGCTCTTTGACTTTAAACCAGCCAAGCCCCTCGAGCGTGTTACTGGCGCGCGCAATGGCACGGCGCGCTGCGTCGTCATAGCTATACTCTGAGACTCCCACCAACTCGATGATCGAATACGTCCGGTGATCCATGCCTGATTTCCTGTCACAATGGGTCCACAATGTTCCCGCTCACTGGCGTGGGGGAGTATAGCGTACTCCGTCGCGGTCTACCAATGCCGCGGTGCGAAAGGGAATGCGTACCACCGAGCTCCAGCGCTGGGACGCTGCCAGTACCCCAGTGTCATCGAGTACCACGCTCACATGGAGCGTCAGGTCTTGCGGGAGGCGCGGCACCAGGGAAATAATCGCCGTGCGGCGCTCCCCTGGGGTCCAGATCGGCCAATGACTCCACAAGAGTTGATACGCTGTGGTCGACGGTGCAGCTGGGGCTGGTGGCCCTGGGGGCGAAGCTGGGAGCTGCACCGTGGTCGCTTGCCCGGCGGTGTGCAGCGCCATGAACGACACCAGATGCTCGGGATAATTGAGCATAACAATCCCATGCCCTGCGCGCTTACTGGTATTGATTGCCTCCAGCTCCACGGTCAAACGTTGCCCTACTTGTGCCACCTGACTGGAGAGCCGTAAAGGGCTAACGACCAGCGTCTGGCGTCCTTGAGCAGACGCTGTGAAGGAGCGCGGACTTGCTGGTGGAGTTCTGGGGCCAGGCTGGAGGGGACGCAGACTGGGGAGGAATGGCGCTGCCCCGGGCTGGCGGTACTGCTCATAAGCAGCGAACACGCAGCGCACGTACTGCTGTGTTTCGGCCATGGCCGGCACGGTATAGCCAGCGGCGATCACGGCCTGCGGTCCAGCGTTATAGGCCGCGAGAGCGAGCTGCACGTCGCCGCTGAACGTCTGCTTGAGCATCGCCAGGTAACGCGCGCCAGCCTCCACATTGTGCTGTGGATTAAAAGGATTGCTCACACCCAGCATCGTCTGCGTGCTCGGCATCAGCTGCATGAGCCCCTGAGCACCCTTGGGTGACTGGGCCCATGGATTGAAACCGCTTTCGCATTTGACTACCGCTTTCACCAGTGCTGGATCGAGTCCATACCAACGTGCTGCGGTCGTGATGGGCTGCTCGTACAGCGCCTCGCCGGTTGTACTGTACACGAGTACGGGAGAGCTGATGAGCCACCAGCACAGGCAGCCCATCAGACCGCACAGGATGAGAGAGCGCACGCTCCTGCTCACAGCGTATACCCGGCTTCATTGTGCTGGGTCAGATCGAGCCCCATCTGTTCATCCTCATCGGAGACACGCAGCCCCATAGTCGCGTTCAGGATCCTCAGGATGATCCACGTCATCACCGCCGCATAAATCCAGGTGGCCACAATGCCGACAACTTGGACGCCCAGGGTACTGGCATCGCCCAGCAATAACCCGTTGCGGCCAGCAGCATTCACAGCTGTGGAGGCAAACAGCCCCGTGGCGAGTGCGCCCCAGGTGCCACCGACACCGTGCACACCAACGACATCTAATGAATCGTCATAGCGCAACCGACTTTTCATGACGACGGCATAGAAACACAAGATGCCAGCGACTCCGCCAATGACGACGGCTGCTAAGGGAGTAACGAAGCCCGCCCCTGGGGTAATCGCCACGAGTCCGGCGACTGCTCCACTCGCCGCGCCCAGCACGGTCGGTTTCCCGGAATGGCTCCACTCTGCAAACAACCACGTCAGCGCCGCCGTCGCTGCAGCCGTGTTGGTGGTGACAAACGCATTTGCGGCGATGCCATCCGCTTTGAGAGCACTACCAGCGTTGAACCCAAACCATCCCACCCAGAGTAAGGCTGCCCCGGTCACAGCAAGCGGCAGGCTATGCGGAGCCATATATTCTGTCGGAAAGCCACGACGCCGTCCCACGACAATGGCACACACGAGGGCCGAGACGCCAGAGCTGATATGCACGACAGTGCCACCGGCAAAGTCCAGCGCGCCCATGGCGCCGATCCAACCACCCTTGCCCCAGACCCAGTGCGCCAGCGGATCATAGACAAACGTCGCCCACAGGAGCCCGAATAGTAAGAACGTTTTAAATTTCATGCGCTCGGCAAAGGCACCGGTAATCAGCGCTGGCGTAATGGCCGCAAACATGCCCTGAAAGATCATGTAAGCCAGATGTGGAATAGTATCAGCATACGGGCCAGGCTCACCCCCCACTGTCGCTAATCCGACATACTGGAAGCTCCCGACAATACCCCCAATATCCGGACCAAACGCGACACTGTAACCCCATAACACCCATTGCACACTGATCATGGCCAGCAAAATAAAACTGTGCATCAAGGTGGCCAGCACATTCTTACGCCGCACCAGGCCGCCGTAGAACAGCGCCAGACCAGGCGCCGTCATCATCAAGACCAGGGCCGACGACATCAACACCCAGGCCGTATCCCCGGCATCGATCCTGGCTGCTTCCGCCGCATACGTCTGTGTCGGCCACCACCATCCCCCACCCAGTACCCCACCCCCGAGGGCTAGTCGCCAGGCAGTGTGCTGGCGGCTAGCCCCAACATCTTGATCTTTGCTCATATCGCTCCCCTCATCTGGTAGGACGGTCAGCTGATGTTTTGGACCTGAACCGTAGTGCAGGATGGCTCAAGTCCTCGCTCAGGCGAGGTAGAAGTAACACGCTGTTGCCATGCTGTCAAGCATTTCAATAGGATACAATGACCAAGGGAGACGGCCATTTGTCCACTCTGCCATTGAGCCTGGAGCTGCCTGCCCGCACTCACGCAGCCGACCATTCGATCAGCTTGTAGTGCCCATTTTTGCCCGTGTTGTCCCAAGCAAAACCATAGTCTCGAAAGATCCCACGCACCCCACGCACCACGGGGAGATCAGGACCATAGGCATGACGGGTGTTGGAGATAACCATCTCACGGACAGGATCCGTGCCGCCGGCGGGTTCAACAGCGACATCGAGGACATGCGGGATCGCGACACTGTGGATTGGGCCATCAATCGTGTAGCTGATCGGCACACGCTTGACGCCCAGAAACTGCGTCACCAGGACTTGCAGACGGCCTAAGGGACCACCGGCTTTGCCAGTGAAAATGTGCTCCAGCGTGTCGTACTGCTCGTCCGTCGCACGCTCGTCGATGTACAGCGCCATTGTGTGATTTCCACTGGCCATCAGACCAGGTCCTGGGAAGATGGTCACCCGTACCACCGTGAGGCCGTCAAGGCGTACAGTGCCATAATGGCCTTCGCGGATATGATAGGCAATGGGCACGTTACAGTCGCCCTCGGTAGGTTTGACGCCAAACAGACAGGGACAGAGCAGATCACAGTTACAATTTTCCAGATAGTCTGCCTTGATGCGCCATGCGGTCATGGGGATCTCCTTCGCTCAATCTAAGCGGACCCGATGCAGCTCAACTTCCCGGCGCTCAAGGTCTAAGATGGCATAGGAGCCACGGCGGTCCTGATCGCGTGGCTGGGAACACGAGCCCGGGTTGATGACAGTCACCCGGTCGACGTACTCGACCATAGGGATATGCGTATGCCCAAGGATCACAAAGTCGTAGGGCAGTCGCGCGAAGCGGGCGAGCTTGGGACTGCGGGGCAAGATATATTCTTCAAATGGCTTCCAGGGGCTGGCGTGCACCATCAAGAGACGTGCCCCCGCAATGTCTAACTCAAGCGCGATAGGTGCTGTGGCGAGGGCATCGAGCAGTGCAGGTGCAAACTCGGCCTGGCATTTTTTGAGATAGGCAGTATTGCGCTCACTAAACAGCACCATCTCATGGTTGCCCTGAATGCACTGGGCGTTGACCTGTTGTAAGAGTTGCACCGTTTCCGCACAGAACTGGTATTCACTCACGGCATCGCCAGCACAGAGCACGCGATCCACGCCTGGCATGTCCGCCAGGACGCGCCGGAGTGCCTTCGGTTCGGCGTGAATGTCCGAGAGAATGCCTATTTTCACACCCCACCCCATTTCTCATGGCCCATGCTACATTCGTTGGAGTCATCGTCGGTGCGTAGCATACCCTGCCCCAGGGGTGCTGTCTATGGGAGAATTGTCAGCCCTATCATGACCCCAGAACGCTCGCTTGCCTCCTGATAGCCTGGACACATATCCGGGCGCTTGTTGCACGTGCTCAGGATGGCAGCACTATCGACCGATAAGGAGAGCAAGGGCTGTTGCACGACACGAAGCGTAGTGGGGATAGCCGAATTATGGCCACGATTCTGGAGATGACCAACGTCTATCTTAATGCCAAGCGGTGTGGGGTGGTCACCTGTCCCAAGTGTGGCGTCACCCGAGCTGTGAACCTGGCCCACTATAAGGGCGAGCTCGGTGGGAAGGTCTTAAAAGTCAAATGCGCGGCCTGTGCCACGGTGGTGAACGTGCGTTTCGATTTCCGCCGCCATCAGCGCGTCGCCGTACGGCTGCCGGGCACACTGTTACAGTGTGGGACGAAACACGTCCTGGCGTCTCTCACGATCACGTCACTGTCGGTCAACGGGGTAGGGTTTACACTCCGTACCCCGCTGCCCATAAACCCTGGGGAGAACTATGATATTATCTTCTATCTTGATGATACAAACCATACACTCATTTTTGAAACTACCGTGATACGACGCGTGGAGGACAGAGAGGTGGGGGCGGAGTTCTGTCTGGAGGACCCGTATCATAGTGCCCTCGATTTCTATCTGATGGACGCCCTCTTGCACCCCGAGGAGGCGTAACCCGAGCCCCTCGCTCCATCTGCTTCCCTGCACACGGCGTACCCTGCCGCCCTTGCCAGCCAGCTGCAGCGATGTCATGGCTGGGATGTGGTTGGCGAGGCGCACCTACACCAACCCCGCAGCATCAATGGTGCGCGTGGCCTGGCCACTCAGCTTGCCGACTTCGACGATTTTTCCGTTGCATACTGCCACGTCTCCCATACATGCTGACGTCCCTGAACCATCCCCATGTGGCCATTCTGCACCAAGAGATCATGCGTCATAGCAGCCTCCTCCATGTGTATCACACGCGCTTGTGTATGTATGGTACTCTCTGTGCCACGAGCCATGCGAGGTCAAGAGATAGCGAAGGGTGGTCCATGCACTGCGAGCAACTCCAGGCCAACTCAAGTTCCATCCTAGGTTCTCCGATAGGTACACTTAACTACAAGCCCTAACAGATGGTCGCTGAGCAACAATATACGGTGACACCAGGAGGAACATACAGTGAAGGACATCGTTTTCACAGGGTTCCTTGACATGGTTGAAGCTTTGTTCACACCAGAAGTCGCCGATCACAGGCTTACTGCAGCGACAGTTCCATCAGGTGGTGCGTACACCGCTGTTGGCACGTACGACTACCACGAGATCATTCAACTACTGCGCCCGGCTGCCACCACCCTGGATCTCAAGATGCCAGATATGGACGGTGGGTCTGTTCTGACAGCGTTGCGCGCTGATGCCTTGCTGGCGTCTCCACCCGTTATTGTCCTCACTATGATGGATGATGCCTACACCAGTTATACTCTCGGTGCCTCTGACTGCCTGGCCAAACCGATCGACCCTGAACGTCTCATCATGATGTTGCAGCCTTATAAATATACCGTACTGCCTGCTCCCATAGCCGTTGATGCAGAAGATAGTCACTCTCCAGGACAGGGACAGCCCTCTCACGAAAGGGGCTATGTATGACACCAGCTCTTGGTGCGCTCCTGGTCGTGGATGATGAAGAGTATAATCGTGATTTGCTGTGTCGTCGTCTCACACGCAAAGGGTATGCGGCAATTGCTGCTGCGAGTGGACAGGAAGCCCTAGCGCTGCTGCAACAGCACGCCTTTGATCTGGTTTTGCTGGACATTATGATGCCCGAACTCGATGGCATCGCGGTGCTCAAAATGATCCGTGAGACCTTCACGGCGACCCAACTGCCGGTCATCATGGTCAGCGCCGAGGATGAAAGCGAGGACATTGTCGGGGCATTAAGTCTGGGAGCTAATGACTACGTGACGAAACCCATCGATTTCCCCGTTGTCTTTGCCCGCATTCATGCCCAGTTGTCGCGTAAGAAGGTCGAAGAGGCCCTGCGCGAGAGCGAAGAGCGGTACGCGCTGGCCATGCGTGGGGCGAACGATGGGTTGTGGGATTGGAATCTGCGCACGAACGACATTTATTTTTCCCCCCGCTGGAAGGAGATGCTGGGTGGTCAGGAGAGCGACATCGAGGACAGCGTCGAGAAGTGGTTTGCCCGCGTCCATCCTGAGGACCGCGAGCGGTTAGAGACAACGCTTGGGATGCACCTGAAAGGGCAGACAGAACATTTCGAACACGAGCACCGCATGTTGCACCAGGACGGCACGTACCGCTGGGTGCTCAGTCGGGGACTGGCCGTGCGCGACCACACCGGCAACGTGACGCGTATGGCTGGATCGCAAACCGATATCACGGAGCGGAAAGTCGCTGATGGGTTGACAAGCTTACCAAATCGGATCTTCTTCATGGAACGCCTGACCCACGCCCTCAACCACGTCAAACAACATAAGGATTCGATGTTTGCCGTACTCTTTCTGGATCTGGACCGTTTCAAGGTGATCAACGACAGTCTCGGCCACGTCGTGGGCGATCAATTACTCAGAGCCCTGGCACGGCGCCTGGAAACGAGCCTGCGCTCGTCAGACACGGTCGCGTGTCTGGGAAGCACACCCACCGTGGCGCGCCTGGGCGGTGATGAGTTCACCATTTTGCTGGACGAAATTCGCAGTGTGAGCGATGCCACATGTGTCGCTGAGCGCCTGCAACAGCAGCTCGCGGCGCCGTTCACCATCAGTGGGCACGAGGTGTTTACCACGGCTAGTATAGGTATTGCCCTGAGCGCCTCAGGCTATGATCGGCCCGGGGATATCTTGCGCGATGCCGAAACCGCCATGTATCGTGCCAAAAGCCGTGGCAAAGCGTGCTATGAGGTGTTCGACACGGCCATGTATGCCCGCGCCGTCACGCTCCTGCAGGTGGAAATTGATTTGCGGCGGGCTGTCGAGCGCCAAGAATTTCTCGTGGTCTATCAGCCTGTTGTAAACTTGGAGAAGGGTCACCTGGTGGGGTTTGAGGCCCTGGTGCGTTGGCGCCATCCGCAGCGTGGGCTCGTCTCACCACGGGAGTTCATTCCCGTGGCCGAGGAAACGGGGCTGATTGTGCCAATTGGTTCCTGGGTGCTGCGCGCCGCCTGTCACCAGTTACGCCTCTGGCAGCGACAATTTCCGAGGCATCGCCCCTTATCCATAAGCGTCAACCTGTCGTGCAAACAATTTGCGCAGGTTGATCTGGTCGAACATGTGGAACAGGTGCTCCGCGACACCGGGCTCGAAGCCGATAGCTTAAAACTCGAAATTACGGAAAGCGTGCTGATGGAGCATACCACCTCAGTCATGACCATGCTGAGGCGCCTACACGCTCTGAGGGTGCAGTTAAGCCTGGATGACTTCGGCACTGGCTATTCCTCCTTGAGCTATCTGCACCGTTTTCCGCTGCAGATCCTGAAGATTGATCGCTCCTTTATCGGGAGCATGAATGCTGACAGGAAACATGCCGAAATTGTCCGCGCCATCATTGCGCTGGCGCGGAATCTCGGCATGGAAGTGGTGGCCGAAGGGGTAGAAACAGCTGAACATCTCACCGCCCTGCGAGCTTTGCAGTGCCACTATGGGCAAGGCTATTTGTTTGCCAAACCCCTTGAGGCGCCGGCTGCGACCGCTTTACTGCACGCATCCCCACAGTGGTGACAAAGGGGAGGTCATATGCCACGCTGTCGTCTCTGGACACCCTCAGCACACGGCCGGCTGGAGGGACGCCAGCCGCGTATCTATTGAGGCCAACGCCGCGTACCCCTCCAGCACCTCCTCACGTGTTTGCCTCAATGTCTGCCCGCGTCGCTCGATCTCGACGAGGTTATGTGTGAGACGACCCGTGGTGCTGCGACGCTCAGGCGCGTCCCTGCAGCATCCTTCTGGCGCGTTGATGAGGCGGCTTGCATGTTGCACGCCAGCGCCTCCGCTATACCCCTGGCACGTGCGCGCTGCTGAAGCGTGGTCGCCCTGGATATTCCCGCGCCGAAAAAACACTGCCACACTGGGGGTCCCTGTGCTATAGTCCCTGCACACACTGGGGGCTCATGAAAGGTGCTGGCTTACTGGAAGGGAGACATGGTATGGCCACCGACCTGTATGCAGCTCTGGAGCAGGCTATTCCGGCAGTACGTGAGGAGTTTGAGACACTGTTGCGCGATCTGGTCCAGATTCCTACCGTGAGTATGGACCCGGCGCATGCCTCGGACATCCAACAGGGTGCACACCAGGCCGCGGCGATTCTCCAGGCCTGCGGAGCTACTGTAGAGATCGTCGATACCCCTGGCAATCCTGTGGTGTTTGGCCAATTGACCGTCAACCCGGCGTATCCTACTGTTGCTATCTACAATCACCTTGACGTGCAGCCCGCTAACGAGCCGCAATGGCAGCAGGATCCCTTTGTGTTCCAGCGCGATGGTGAGCGTTATCTTGGACGTGGCACCACCGACGATAAGGGGCCAGCTCTGACAGCCCTGCTGGCAGCGCGTTTTGCAGTGCAGCATGGCGTGCCGCTCAATGTCCAGTTTCTCTGGGAACTGGAAGAGGAAATTGGCAGCCCGCACTTTATGGACTTCGTGGCACAGCGGCGCCAGGCTCTCACGTGCAATTCGGTTGTCGTGTCAGACACCGTCTGGCTGTCCCGTACCACGCCGGCCGTGCCCTATGGCCTGCGCGGCATGCTGACCATGCTGCTCCGTCTGGAGACGGGCAGCAACGATTGTCATTCGGGCTTGACTGGCGGCGCCGCGCGCAACCCCGTAGGGGAGTTGAGCGATGTCATTGCGCATTGCTATGACGCGCGCACAGGCTGTGTCCACATCCCAGGTTTTTATGATGATGTGCGGCCCTTGAGTGCCCCCGAACTCGACAATTTCTTAGCGTCTGGTTTTAACCTGTCAACCTTTATGGCGGTGCATGGTCTGCATACCTTGCGTACCAACGATGTCCGACGCGTCGTGCAGGCGATCTGGAGTGAACCGACTTTTGAGGTACACGGAATCAGCGGCGGCTACCAGGGACCAGGCGTCAAAACTATTGTGCCGCACGCCGCAGAAGCGAAGATTAGCATGCGCTTAGTGCCTGATCAGGACCCCGAACGCCTGTTTGCCATGGTGCAAGAGTTTATCCATCAGTACCATTCCGATGTGGAGGTGCACCAGGGAGGTTTCCTCCGTCCCTATCTCGGAGATTTTAGTGGTTTCTATGGTGCAGCCGTGCGGGAGGCTGTGCGCTTTGGGTTTGGAAAGACGCCAAGCTTTATTCGGGAAGGCGGCTCAATTGGTGCGGTGGTTACCCTCGATCAGATGCTGCAAGTGCCTATCGTATTTCTGGGTTTAAGTCTGCCAGAGCATGGTTACCACGCCCCCAACGAAAACTTCGATTGGGGACAGGCCAGCGGGGGAATGCGTGCTTTCGTCAAATATTTTGACACCCTGGCGTCCTCTCGTCCATAGAGAGCCGGGCAGCACTCGTGTAAAGACTGACGGTGACATGCTTACCATATACAGTGAGCAGGGAGACAGCAGGCATGACGCAGGAGGAACAGCTCACAACCGTAGCAGAACGCACGCGGGTATTGATTGTTGATGATCATCCTATCGTGCGTCAAGGGCTTGCCCAGATGATCAATCAAGAGGCAGATTTAATGGTTTGTGGCGAGGCCGAAGATGCCCAGAACGCGCTACAAGCAGTTGCTGAGCTGCACCCTGATCTGGTGTTGGTAGACCTTTCTCTGAAAGGCGGCAGTGGCCTTGATCTGATCAGGACCCTGCGGACACTCCAGAGTACGTTACCGGTCTTGGTGGTATCCATGCACGACGAGTCTCTTTATGTCGAACGTGCTTTACGAGCTGGGGCACGTGGATATATCATGAAACACGAAGCGACAGACATCATGATGAGTGCTATTCGCCGCGTGCTCCGGGGCGAGATCTATGTCAGCGACAAGATGATGACGAAGCTCCTGGGGCGAATCCTCCCAGGCGACTCTCCTGACACCAGTGCTTCCGTTCTCGAACGGCTGAGCAATCGCGAATTAGAAGTATTTCGGTTGATTGGCGAAGGGCATAGCACACGGCACATTGCGGCAGTGCTGCATGTGAGTATCAAGACCGTGGAGTCCCATCGGGCTCACGTCAAAGAGAAACTTCAACTCGACGACACAACCGAACTCGTGCGGTATGCTATGCAATGGGTTGAACACGGCAAGCTCGGCTCAGCCTAGGAGCGATGCCGATGAATACTGGAGACCGTGGCATCCCGCCTTGTAAAGCTCCCGAACACAGACGTGTACAGGAGGCGCTGCAGCAGTGCGAAACGCACTACCGTGACCTCGTCGCTGGCTCCCTGCAGGGGATATGCCTGCTCAACAGGGACGGTATCATCCAGTTTGTCAATCCCGTCATGGCCACGCTCTTTGGGTATGCCAGTCCAGATGACCTGTATGGCTGCGACATGTGTACATTCCTGGCGCCGCATGAGCATGCGCCCTGGAAAGGGTATCGCCACGCCTGTGTGCAAGCCCCTGCTACCCCGCAGCGTCACATCGTACAGGGCATACGCCAGGATCGTAGCCCGCTTTGGCTGGAGATCTGCCTGTCCTCGTCTTCCTGGCACGGCATGCCAGCCATGCTCGTCACCTGTCTCGACATCACTGCACGTCATCACCTAGAGACCCAGGTGCATCAGAGCCATAAAATGTACGCCCTGGGTGCTCTCGCTGGGGGAATCGCGCACGATTTTAATAATATGCTCGCAGCCATTTTGGGCTATACAGAACTTGTCATGGATGACGTGCCACACGAGAGTCGGGCGTGGCATCGTTTACAGCGCGTGCTCACGGCTGGAGAACGGGCCAAAGATCTGGTGCGACAAATCCTCACGGTTAGCCGGCAACAAAAACAGGAGCGGCGTCCTGTCCAGCTCCGTCTGTTGACAGAGGAAATCCTCAAACTGCTGCGGCCCTCGCTGCCTGTGACTATTGCCATCCACCAGCACCTCGATCCGCATGTGGGCACGGTCCTCGCTGATCCGACCCAGATCTATCAAGTGCTGATGAACCTCTGTATTAACGCAGAGCATGCCATGCGCCTGAGCGGCGGCGTTTTAGAGGTGGGTCTTGATGAAGTCGAGGTCACGGAGCCGCTGCCAGTCAGGAACGGGACGCTCATGCCCGGTCCCTACGTACGCCTCACCGTGCGCGACACTGGTCATGGGATACCAGACGAGATCCTGGACCGCATTTTTGATCCATTTTTCACCACCAAGGTCGCAGACGAGGGGACGGGCATGGGGCTCACGGTCGTTCAGGGTATTATGCGCAATCACGATGGCGCTATTCACGTGATCAGTCTCCCAGACCAGGGTAGTACGTTTACCCTCTATTTCCCCCGCTTTTATAAGCCTATTGAGACATCTGAACCGGCTGCAGAGCCGGTCCCTGGAGGCACGGAGTGCGTGCTGTTTGTAGATGACGAAGAGCCCATTGCCCGTTTGGGCTGTATGATGCTCGAACGCCTGGGCTACAAAGCCGTAGTCACGACGAGTGGTCATGAAGCGCTGGCCCTGTTTCGCACTGCTCCAGAGCGCTTTGATCTCGTCATTACAGATCACACGATGCCGGTCATGACCGGGGCAGCGTTAGCCCAGGAACTCCGGCGCTTATGTCCCGAGCTGCCCATAATCTTGTGTAGCGGCTTCAGCCACACCATGAATGCCGACAAGGCGCAGGCCTTAGGACTCGACGCTTTCCTCTTAAAACCTTTTTTGCATCGTGATTTAGGGTTAGCAGTCCACCGTGTCCTCGCCAAGCGCCGGGCTCAAAGCCGTTAAGCAGTATCCCCTGCTACCGTCTTCGGCTCCTCGCCCTTCTAACCCACCCTCCTCCCTCTGCCATAATCTCCCAGTGGAACAGGAATTGCATCTGTATGAGGTGTGCATGCAGTGGCGATACAGCCATGCATACAATCATCATGGCCCGTATGCGCCACCCTAGACGATAGAGTCTGTCCAGCAGCAGTACAACGCACGACATTTGTGTCAAAAACGTAACAATAATAACATTTTTGTTGTGCTTGGTGTGCAGGTTTTCTACCTACACCTTATGGCGTGGAGTATGACGATTCAAACAGGTGACATTAAGCAGCTGGCGACACTGGTTGAGGTGAGTCAGACCCTGGCCAGTACGTTGAACCTCGAGGCCGCCCTGCATCGCGTGCTCGAGATCCTGGAATACCATCACAGTATGGTCCCCAGTATGGTGACCCTGCTGCATGGGCAGTCCAGTGAACTGGCAATCGCCGTAGCCAATGGTCTCCCCGCAGATGGGATGCAAGCCCGTTATCATGTGGGGGAAGGCATCACTGGACGTGTGGTAGAGAGCGGCAAACCCATTATTGTCCCCCAAATCAGTCATGAGCCGATGTTTTTAAATCGTGCTGGACGACGGCGCAATTTACAGACCCAGGAGCGCACGTTTATTTGTGTGCCAGTGATCATTAACCGGCGGCCGGTCGGGGCCCTCGGCGTTGACCTGCGCTTCCGCAGGGATCGCGACTACGACCGAGAATTAAAATTCTTGCATGTGGTGGCCTCTATGATCGCCCAGGCGATCAATATCCATCATCTCGTCGAGGCCGAGCGGCAGCGTCTCCGCGATGAGAACCAGCACCTGCGCGAGGAACTGCGCGAGCGCTATGATTTTGCCAACATCATTGGCAATAGTAGCCGTATGCGCCAAGTCTACGAGCACATCACCCAGGTAGCCCCGACCAATACGACCGTGCTCATTCGCGGCGAATCGGGGACCGGCAAGGAATTGATCGCCCATGCGGTCCATTACAACTCCCCGCGTGCCAAACGACCGTTCATTAAGGTCAGTTGTGCCGCTCTCCCCGAGACGTTGATTGAGTCCGAAATGTTTGGCCATGAAAAAGGCGCCTTTACTGGAGCGCAGACCATGAAGAAGGGCCGCTTCGAACTCGCAGATGGCGGTACGCTGTTTCTCGATGAGATTGGCGACTTAAGTCCAACGCTGCAGGTCAAATTGTTACGGGTCCTCCAAGAGCGCGAATTTGAACGCCTCGGAGGTACTTCGACACTCAAAGTGAATGTGCGCCTGCTGGCAGCCACGAACCGAGACCTGGAGGAGGCCATTACCAGGGGGATGTTTCGCGAGGATCTCTATTATCGCCTTAACGTCTTTTCGATTTTCGTGCCACCGCTGCGCGAGCACCGCGATGATGTGCTCTTGCTGGCCGAGCATTTTCTCGACAAATACGCGCGTGAGCATGGCAAGCCCATCAAACGCATTGCGACCTCGGCGATTGATATGCTTGCCAGCTATCACTGGCCGGGCAATGTGCGCGAATTAGAAAATACCATCGAGCGTGCCGTGCTCGTCTGCGAAGGGCAGGTCATCCATGGCTATCATCTGCCCCCCACGCTGCAGACTGCCGAAGGCTCGGGAACAGTGCCGCAGGTGTCGCTTACGGAATCCATCGAGGCGTTTGAACGCGACCTGATCCAGGATGCCTTGAAGACCACCGGTGGCAATCGGGCGAAGGCGGCGAAGCTCCTCCATACGACGGAGCGTATCATTGGCTATAAGGTCAGGAAATACGCTATCGACTGCCGGCGCTTCCGCGCCTGAGCCAGAGCCTGACTCCTCTGTCATAGCGCACGCCCTGCTCCAGACCGCATTGATTTTTCTATTTGAGATATGTCACGAATGTGTCTATCTTGTCTGTATCTACGTGCTACCACAGTGAACATCTTTGCCCAACAGGAGGCTCTTATGGTGCGGCTTGGCGGGGCGGCATCCCCGACCTACATCAGTGTATTCCGCGGACTCCAAACGCACTTTCGCCGGCACGGCATCGCTCTCGACTGGGTGCTCTACGCAGACTATGACGCCCTCGTCGAGGCTTTTGTCAAACGTGAGATTGATCTGGCCTGGAATGCTCCCCTGGCCTACGTCAAGATCAAACGTCGTCTCAAGGACCCTTGTCAGGTCGTGGCGATGCGGGATGTGGACGTGAACTTCACAACGCATTTCATCACGCATGCTGCCTCCGACATCATGACGGTGCAGGATCTCAAGGGTAAGCGCGTGGCTCTGGGAAGTCGAGGGTCGATGCAGGCTGGACTGTTACCCTACTACTTTTTGCAACAGTTGGGACTCCAGCCCAGCCATGATTTGGCTGTGTGTAGCTTCTATGACGAGCGTCAGGGGAAGGCGCGCTCAGATGAGCAGGACGTCGTGGAGCGGGTCTCTCGGCAGGAATATGACGCTGGCGCTGTGAGTCAGCGGACTCTCGATATCCTGCGGGCGGAAGGCACACTTGCACCAGACAGTCTACGGCTTGTCTGGTCCAGCCCGGGCTATAGCCACTGCTGCTTCACAGCCCATAGCGACATGGAGCCGAGCTTAGTGCAGCAGATTACCCAGGCGTTTGTCACCATCAATGCTCAGGATCCTGCCGGCCAGGCCGTGCTCGCAGGTGAGGGGTGCAATGCCTTTGTACCGGGCGTTACTACTGGATGGGAGACCCTTGAAAAAGCGGCAGAGCAAGCTGGCCTTCTCTGAGTACAGGGATCTGACACAAGCGCCGTGCTCTAGAGGGGACAGCCTGGTGGCTGCCCCCTACCTCCAGGTATTAAGCGCATCGCGCCGGCCGACACCCACTTAAGGGAGTTGCCCTGAGGCTTGCACCGGCGTGACGCTCCAGTAGCCCGAGCCGTATTGCGCTCACGCCGTCTGCAAGGTCAGGCGGCGCCTTCAGTAGATGCCGAGCGCTTTGCGGGTTGCCTCATCCAGTTCGCCGGTTTTAGGCAATCCGCGCTTGGCTTGATATTGCTGGAGTGCCACTCTGGTCTGGCGTCCCAGCACTCCATCAATACTACCTGGTGTAAATCCTTCTTCTTGTAATTGCTTTTGCGCTTGGCGAATGCGCGCGCGGCTATCTATCATTGCCTCGCGTCTCTCTGCCAGCCTAATAAGATAAAGGTCATTGAAGCCAATTTCGTTGCGCTCGCGAAACTGGCGCATGTCCATGGCCCCAGCGAGGCGGGTAGTGCCAGGCACACCTTTGAAGACGCCACTTCCCGCATCGGGAAGAAGCGTGCTGGCCAAAGGCGCGGGAATAGCCGTGGCAATGTGCGTCACGTCGGACGAGCCGTCGAGGGCTGGCTGGACAGTTGTCCGACTCCGCGCCACAATGGTTCCCTCCTGTAAGCGGAAGAAGGTGGTGTCAGTTAGCACCATACCGCCGTTGACGGTGTTGACATCAGTGAAGCAGCGCGTGGCAGTACCGATGCTCCGGTCGGTCATAACGTCCAGGAGGTCTACATCGAAGCAATTGCCTTCACTGGTTGTCCTGGTTGCCTCAATAGGAGGAATAGCGCGGGTCTCGCCAATGGCCCTGCCTTTGAGCTGCACGATGAGAGTACGCCCATGGTCAGGGGTCACAGCATTGGCACAAACGCTCAGGACAGTGGTGAGCATCGTAATCGTGATCAGGATGATCCTGTACATAGCTTTCTCCTTTCTCTCCTGGGGAAGTGGCCCTGTTCCACGGGGCCAGCAGCGAGTTAGTGACTTCCCCAAAGCATAATAAGCTATGTCAGCAAATATGCAAATACTATGCCATCTGTGCTAGCGACAGTGCGCATAAGGACGTACTGTGGGCGCTCAGGATCCACCCCGGAGCCGGCGGAGTTCTTCCAGATGCTCCTGGACGTCTTGTGGTACACGTGTACCCAGAGACCCCGTGTACTCTGTGAGGATATACGTATTGAGCGCGTCGTACGCCTTGGCAGCAACGGTGGACTTTGGGTCAAGGCGAATGGCGGTTTCCAGGAAGAACGGCGCCTCGGAGAGCCAGGATGTCCGTGAAAGAGAGGTTTCGGCGATACCAAGTAAGTAGTACGCCTCAGCGAGGGCACGCTGATCGGCGGGTTGCGTGTCAAGGAAGCGATGCAGGAGGCTCGACGCCACCACAAAGTGCACAAATCCCTGGTGATCTGCCGGGAAGCGATTGCGGCGCTGCCCGGTGTCGATTAGGGTGCGGGCGCGAGACAGTGCATCGTCTACAGGTCCATGCGACTGGAGTTCGGTGAGAGCCTGCACCCAGCTCTGCAGTTGGTCGCGCAGCCCAGCAGGGACATCTGGACGTGTCAGGAATTGTTCAAGGGCTGCAATAGCCCGTGGGAAGTCATTCCGTACCCGCACGATAATCTTCAGGTAATCTTCGAAGATCCCCATCCGCCACATGTCAGCGGCCGTGATATCCGGGGAGCGCAAGAGCGCTTCGCAGGTGTGGAGTGCCATGTCAAACTGGCGAGTCGCCACCTCCAGCTTGAAGCGTTTTGGCACAGGGAGGTTCTCGATATTGGTCTCCTCAAGGAAACGCTTGCCGAGGTCAAAAGACTGGCGATTCGGGAGCCGTGAGTGGCACGCAAAGCAGTTCTCCGTGAGCCCTTGGAGGAGGAAGCGCGCCTGCTGATACTGCCCTTGTTCATAGCGCTGTGCTGCATCCTGTGCACTCCTGGCTAAAGAGCGGCGCAGAAAGCCGAAGCTCTGCGGCACATCCTGACCATGGGTCTCGAGTTGCCCGGCATACTGGGCGAGGGCGCGGAGCGCCTCAAAAATGCGCTGGCGATATTCTGGAGCTTGAAACTGCTGCTCGTCGAGACTCCAGGGAAAGGCACTGGTCAGCGCCTGGAAGAACCCGTGCATGGTGGTTTGGATCCCACGCTGTGGAGTGCTGTCCTCGGCCACAGCACGCCCCTGGAGGAGGAGAGTAAGAATGGCTAGAAATCGCGCCATGGCTATCAGACGTTGCGGTGTTTGCATGGATTGTCCCTCCTGTCGTATGCGCAGTCACGTAGGTCCTTGCCTCTTCACACCTTTCTCACAGGGAGGCAAAACCTATGCCAGACTGTGGGAAGCCTGTATTCCTCGTGTTTGTCCGTGTATAGCCTCTTATCCCAATGTTAGAGACAGATCGCTTCGTTACAGGATGTCAGACTACTGGACATCTTGTCACGCTGCGAGGTGACCGCAGAGATCACAAGGTCATGGTCGATGTACCATACACCCGCAAAAGCACTCAGGGCCAACCCCGCTAGGTGTAGCTGCAACTGCCCATCCATGTGCTGGTTCAAACTTTTTTGTTTTGGTTGATTGAACAAGTTTGGATATAAGTTAGCTACACAAATGAAAGTAACAGGAGTGCAATGCCACGGTCGCTCCCAACTGTCCTACCGTCCCCCAAGTCCGAGTCGCCTGATATACCACCCATCTCAGAGCGTCTTTGGCGGCAGTTCGATGATCCGGTGCTTGACGGCTTGGTGGCTGATGCGCTGGCGGCCAATCTCGACCTCGCCACCGCACAAGCGCAATTGCGCGAGGCACGGGCACAACGCAAGCTGGCCAGAGCTGCGCTCTGGCCCTCGGTAGATGCTTCCATTGCGGCTTCCCGCAGCAAAGCGAACCCTGGAAGCGACACCGGCATCATGAACATCATGCTCGTATCGGTGACCGAACGCACCCGTGAAGTCGGCATCCGACTGGCGATTGGCGCGCTTGAGCGCGAAGTACTGCTGCAGTTCCTGATTGAAGCCGTGGTGCTCTCCAGTTTGGGCGGGCTGATCGGCATAGCACTAGCGACCGTTGCCTCCATCGTTCTATCGGGCATGATGCAAGTGCCCTACCTGTTCGATCCGACGATCAACCTGCTGTCTTTTCTGTTCTCGGTGGCGATCGGTGTGATCTTCGGCTACTTCCCTGCACTGCGGGCGGCGCGGCTCAACCCGATCGAGGCCCTGCGACACGAGTAAGGGGCCGCTTTCGTACAAACGACAAAGCATATCTTGCCACTAGAGGCGCTACACCATGCAGGCTATCAGACTCGGCTCTGTCCTCCTCTGCCGCCGTGGCCTCCTCCAGGTGCACGATGCACGCTGCCTCAGTGCACGCGCCCAGGACGGATGACGCAAGCCAGGGCCAGACCAAGAGCCAGGCCTGCGGCTGCCACTCCGAGCACTGCATGGTATCCCCAGTGTGCTGCTAGCCAGCCTCCCAGTATCGCACCAATCAGGCCAGCTATCGCAGAGGTTGCATTCAACATGCCCATCCCTGTCCCTTCGCCGACCGGCGACAAGTGCGCCGTAAGCGCTGTACTGCTGACGCTGAGCAATGACCAGGGGAGCACAATAAGGGGCAGACCTACTAAAGCCAGGTTACTCTGGTTGCTCACGGATACGGCTCCCAGACTCAACAGCGTCAGGAAAGCCAGGAGACGCATCCCCAGGGCAGCCCTCAACACCCGCTCCGGACCATAGGTTTCGGACCAGTGACCGGCCGAGACATACAGGAGCAGTCGTAGACCTACCGCGAAAGCAAAGGCTAACGATGACCGCCATACCGCAATGTCGAATACTTCCTGCATTAGCACTGGGTAGAGCGCGAAAAAGGCTGATGAACCAATGACGCTCACGAGCCATGCGGCCAGGAAGAGGCAAAAGGGTGTCCGCAGCACCGTCCCCAGCCACCGCACCTCCTGCCAGCCAAGATGGTGGTAGAGACGCTGGGGAGAACCCAAAGTCCATTCCTCATGCTGGGCCGGGTGCAGGAGCGTTGGTCGAGGCAGCAACGGTGCAGGTGGGGTCTGTGTCGTCCACCACCCCAACCCCGCAGCCACTACCGTGCCTCCGGCCATAATTGGCAGGCTGAGACGCAAATCGGTCTGGCTTAACCATGCAGTGAGGAGTAAGCCACCTACGTAACCGCCGTCGTACAAGGTGTGCAACCACGCGATACGTTCATCCCATTCGGCTTCAGGATGGACTTCTACCACAAACAGATTGGCCACGGTGGTGGCCCCGGCCACACCGAGCCCCTGGAGGAGGGCCAGTCCAAGCCAGGCGGCGCGGGTGGTGGTGAACGGAAACAGTGCTATGCCCACGGCGGTTACGACAAACCCGCCGGCCAGGAACCAGCGATGCAGCCGATAACGGTCAGCCAGTCCCCCCCAGAGAGGTGCTGTCAGTCCACCCAGGCTGATGGCGGCCATCACCAATCCTACATCTGCAGCACTGGCGAGGCGGCTGATAGTCAGCGGGACCACAATGGGAATAACCCCGGTCGCTGTCATCCCGAGCAAAGCATAGGCCACATACCACGGTTCTACCCAGCGCCACCAGGAAGGATAGGCTCGTTTTGAGTCAGACATAAGCCCTCGTGTCATAGGGTCACCACTGTCTGGGATCATTCGTCTTTACCGCCTTCGACCATTTGAAAGGGGTACAGGGAAAAGTGGCGAGCAGGGTAAAGCAGCCAGCCGCATGCACAAAGACGGTCTTAGGGCCCAACACCTTGGCCGCCAGTTGTAGGGCTTCCCAACCACCATAGCCACCATAGATAGAAGTGCCCGGCAGGACGAATTCTTCCCAGGCAATCTGCTTCAGGTTTGTGATAGTATTCAGTTCGGCACTCATGAGCAACACAGCCGGCATATACTGTTTTCCCGCTTCACAGCCTCAGAATAATGATGGTTGTCACCCATTACCCATGCTGTATTCACCTCCTTTCCCTCGCTCTTTCCAGAGAGCAAACCCCATGCCATGGAGCGCCCTCCTCCATGTTTTGAGGCAGGGCTGTGGGCAAGCTACTCTGAGAGATCAGTGCTGCGCAGAGTAACGCAAGTGCCCGGTGGCAGAGTGTCCGATACGAGGACAAGGTGTCACTATCGACAAACAGGACATGTCCGCGTGATACGTTCCACCCCTCCAGGAAGGTGACGTTTTACAAGCGCAGAACTGGCATAAGACTTGCTGCGTATCCTTAGTGAAAGCCTGTGGAGCTGGGCCTACAGGAGAAGCCCTGCTTTGCACGAACCATCACCGTTTGACAAGAGCGCTCCTACGAGGAGACCCACGATGACCGAGCACATTGCGCAAGCACACTGGGAGACCTTTTTTAATGATTTTGCCAAGAAGCATCACGGCTATGAAGCACGTCTGGAGGTCATAAGTCGCGACTTCGGTGACCAGGAAGTGGCAACCTGGCTGCCCTTCTCAGGGATCTCCTATGATCCACATCATCACCAGATCTTCATTACCGTCGGGGGCATCAGCAGTCATTATCCTGTGCACCTGACGCATACCATTGACACTCCGTGCAGTGTGGAGGTCCGTGACACCCCTGACGGAGAGGCCTCTATCCTCGTGGTGTCAGAGGATAAGACCGAACTCCTGGTGACACTACGACGTCAGCCGCAACTGACAGCATAGGGCAAGCCAGCGGAGGACGAAATATCGCCCACGCTAACTTGGCCGCGCTGCCGTCCTGTGTAACACCACAGACGTGTAGCGCTTTCCCGGTATGGTGAGTGTCTCTGCTCAGACAGGGCCGTGGCGTCTGGTGAGACGTGAGCACGAAAGGATCATGCGATGTCCATGCCACATTTTCTCGTTCCCATCGACTTTAGCGCCTATGCCGAGCAAGCGCTAGATTACGCCGCCCGCCTGGCACGCACCCTCAAGGCGCGTCTGACAGTGCTCCATGTCATTCAGCCCGTCCCGATGGCAGGAGTCGACATGGGTGTCGCGCTGCCTGAGGCCTACCTGCGAGAGTTGGAAGAGGCAGTGCAGCACAACATGGAGGAGGCGCTGGGGCGTGTGACGGCGGACGGGCTCACGGCAGAGCGAGTCGTCCTGTACGGCGTACCCTTTCAGGAGATTGTGGAAACCGCCAAGGCCCACCAGGTGGACCTCATCGTGATGGG
>JBMDXC010000520.1:0-3801 GCA_048594805.1 Candidatus Entotheonellaceae bacterium
CCAGAAGCTCCGTGTAGAACTTCTTGGCGCGCGCCACGTCTTGCACATGCAGGACAATGTGATTGAGGCCGTTGACCTGGATCATCTTTCCTTCCCTCCCATGCTGTCTACTGATTGAGCCCAGCCAGCGCTTCGCGCGGGTTGGAAGCCCGTGCCTCATCATACGCCTTTCCAGAATCATCAACGCTCATCCGTGCTCCAGGCAGGTGCAAGAGGTAGCGACGTAAGAGAGCAAGAGTGCGTCAGAGTGCGATCGGCATGAGCACGCATAGCACATCGAGCAGGTAGCGGTAGTGCCCCTAGTATATCTCCACATGCCGCACTTTGCACGTGCAACAGCGCTCACGCCCGGAGCGCCGCCATCCACCATGAATCGCTCTCTAAAGACTGGATTTTCCTGCCACAATGTTGCTATGATGGCACCTACATCACTGGCTCGTACACCAAGGAGATACTCTGTATGGACTTTGAAGTCACCTATACTCCAGAGCAAGAAGCGTTTCGCACTGAGGTGCGCGCCTGGTTGGCCGCCAATATCCCCGAGGGCCTGGAACAACCGGTCGATCCAGGGGATTTATCGCTCGCACAATACCAGAAACTGCGCGAACTGGGCCGCCGACTGGGCGCGAAAGGCTGGCTGTACCCCACGTATCCTAAAGCCTATGGGGGCGGAGACCTCAGCGTCGATTTTGTCATGATTCTCGAGGAAGAGCTCGACCGCTATGGTCTGCACCTGCCACCATACTACGATTCCGGCGGTCGTCTTGGTGGAGCAAGTATTTTTGTGTGGGGTACAGAGGAGCAGAAGCAGCACTTTTTGCCGCCCATTTTCCGAGGGGAGTGGCGGACGTGGCAGCTCCTCAGCGAACCCAACGCTGGGTCCGACCTGGCTGGGGTGCAGACGCGGGCGGTCCGCGATGGGGACTCGTACATCGTCAATGGCCAGAAGATCTACGTGGGCAGTCTGCATGGCTGCGAGATGATGTGGACGATTGTGGTGACGGACCCCGACAAACCGCGCCACGAGAATTTAGGCTGGCTGATGATTCCCTATGGCTTACCGGGCATCGAAGTGCGCCCCATGGAACTGTTAACGGCGGGCGGGGAGGGGGGCGCTTCGCCTGGCCTCAAGCACACGATTTTCTTCGACAACGTGCGCGTGCCAGCCTTTAACCTGGTGGGTGGGGAAAACAACGGTTGGCGCGTCGCCACCACCCATCTGGAACTCGAGCACGGTGGCGGCGGTATGGTACGGCGCAACCGTGTGGTGGACCAGTTTCTGGAATATTGCATCACCACGAAACGCAACGGTGAGACGCTCAGCAAAGACCCCGATGTCCGTGACGATATGGTCGAGGCCTACATCAAAAGCGAGATCGTCCGCCTCTTCGGCCTGCGCACCTACTGGCTGAGCCACGCCCATAAGCCGCGCTCGTACGAGGGACCTCAACTGTCGTATTGCCGTAAAACGTACGCCCTGGAAATCGCCGAAACGATCCTGCGGGCCGTGGGTCCCTATGCCATGACCAATGACCCAGACTGGGGTCCCCTCAACGGGCTGCTGGAGCACTATCAGCGCTCCGCCGTGGTAGGTCTCCACCCAGGCGGCACGACGGACATTCAAAAAGTCATCATGGCGCGGCGCATCGGCATCGGCCGCACCACCAAAGAACAGGCCGGACGATTGCGCTAATAAACAACAGGAGCGCCCTATGGATCTTGGATTGACCGAAGCCCAGGAGATTCTTAAAACCACAGCGGCGAATTTTCTCCAGCAGGAGTATCCCAAAGAGACCATTATCGCCCTGGAATCGACGCCCACGGGAGTGACACCGGAGCTGTTTCGCAAGGTCGCAGAGCTCGGTTGGCTCGGCATTGTCATCCCCGAAGTCTACGGCGGTGAGGGACGCTCCTATACCGATGCCGCAGTGCTCTTTGAAGAGTTGGGACGTGGCCCTGTGCCTGGCCCCTACTTTTCGTCCGGGGTGCTGGGAGCCCTGACCGTGTTGCACGGGGGCACTGAGGAGCAGAAACACGCCCTCTTACCCCAGGTTGCCCGAGGTGAGCGGGTGCTGAGCCTTGCCATCACCGAACCGCATCATGGCTGGCGTCCAGAGACGGTGCAGATGCACGCCAGTCTGCAGGGTGGCGCCTATATGCTCAACGGCACCAAGCTGTTCGTGCACGATGCCCAGGCCGCGACTCACCTCATCTGTGCTGTGCGTACGTCGTCCAGCAATGGCTCTGCCAGCGGTATTACCCTGCTGGTCGTCGACGCCCAGGCCCCGGGTGTGACGATTCGCACCTTGCCCGGGTGGATGGCGCAGGTGGCTGAAGTTCGTTTTACCAACGTTCGGGTGGCGGCGACGGAGGTGCTGGGCGGCACAGAGGGGCAAGGTTGGGAGACACTCGAAGCCGCGGCGCTGCAAGCAATTCCCATTTTGTGTGCCTACCAGGTAGGCTCATGCCAGGCAGTGTTTGATATGGCTGTTGCCTACAGCCGCACGCGTGTGCAATTTGGCCAGCCGATTGGGCGGTTCCAGCGTGTGCAGGACCACATTATTAACATCGTCAACCATCTAGACGCCGCACGCTGGACCACCTATGAGGCGCTGTGGAGGCTAGACACGGGCCGGCCAGCTGCCGCCAGCGTCCATCTGGCGAAAGCCGTGACCAGCGAAGCCTATCTCAAGGTATGCGACAGCGGCCACGAGGTCCATGCCGGCGTGGGCGTTATTCGCGAATACGGCCTGACGCTGCACACGCAGCGCTCGCGTACGTTGTATCACCTGCTCGGGGAGCCCCGCTACCACCGCCGCCATCTGGCCGATGCGTTAGGATGGTAAAGGCTCAGATAATCGGTGGTAGTAGAGCTTGGTATTCTATACCCGTTTCCCTGCTGTCCGCAGATGCGCCTCCAGCCAGATTCGCTCTTCCGCGGCAAGCGCGGGAGCCGGAGGGTGTTGCGTGTAATCAATGCGTAGATCATACCCAGAGCGGTCATAGATAGTGGCTAAAGCATGGCCTAGATCTAGTGGGACGTCGGGATCAGGAGGCAGAAGAGGGACAGGCAGGATTGGCAGGGGTTCTTGTAAATGGAGCGGCCAGACCTCAGCAACAGGACGGCGCTCAGCCCGGCTGAGGACGATAAAGTACGGCGCCTCAGGCAGAGGCTCAGCGAGCGGTGAGCGCTCACCACCACGCAGCAAATCAATTTCGAGCAGGTGCGCTGTCGATGCCAGAAGCGCCCGACGCTTGCGTCTGTAGGTCAGGTAGGCGGTATGGCCAGGGCATTTATTTGCAAAAGACAGAATTTCGATGGAGGTAACTAACGTGTCGCCTTCCACAGTGCGAATGACCACACTAGTAAGTTTTTCGGGGAGGTCTGTGGTAATCAGAACTTCGAGCGGCGCCGGCGCAATAGCTGTGGCACTATGAGCCAAAGGTGTTGGCCTGGGGTGTTCTACGACACTTACATCGGGCAACGCCTGATGCTTCGTGACAATGTCTAAACCGGTGTCGTAGACAAAACGAGGTTCTTGATCAGCATAGTAGCGAGGACGAATCAACGGTGCTAATTGGGTCTGAATTTCCGCTGCCAGGTTACTATGAACATTGCGCCAACGATCTGGAGTTTCTAAATAAGGGTCCATTCCAGGAAACGGCGAAGGCATGCCTTACTCCTTACCGATCCACCACCTCGAAGCCGAGTCTGACCTTCTGAAATTCTTTTGGGGCAATAGCCTGTAGTTGCTCAACTACACGCTGTCGCATCTCGACAGCGAGGTCGAGGCAGAAACG
>JBMDXC010000521.1:0-4611 GCA_048594805.1 Candidatus Entotheonellaceae bacterium
ACGGCTGTAGCAATCGAGGCTATACGCCAGGCCATGCCGAGGACACGCTCTGAGACAGGCACAGACATCAAGACAGGCCGAGATCAGCCAGAGGACGGCGGTAACGCGGAGGAGACTTCAGGAGTATCTGCTGAAGTCATATTGAGTTGGACCCACCCCATACGTTTCTCGCTACGCAGAAAATCGATCAGCAGATCGGCCAAGGTGACACGATCAAGCACAGCATACATATGCTGCTCAGCTTCTGCAAAGACACGCAACAGTAAACAGTTCTCGATTGCCTCGCAGCAGCGCTCTTGCGCCAGGCACTGATACATGGGGGGCTCTGGAGCCATGGCACGGACAACATCGCCCACGCTGATCTCCGCAGGAGGGCGCGCCAAAGTATAGCCACCGCGCTTGCCACGCATAGCCCGCGTCAGCCCGGCCCGAGTGAGCCTTTGAAAGACTTTCGATAAGTAGCTCTCAGAAACATGCTGGCGACTGGCAATATCGCTGAGAAGGATAAAACGACCGGTTTCAAGGCATGCCAATGCCCATAAGCCATGGATGGCGAGGTCAGTACTCTGGGAGAATTGTAGACCCGGCATTGCGGTCCTCCATATAGCGCGACGCCCACCGCGCTTGGATGCTGTCTACCGATACCCGATCATTTCATCATTGTCAACTTCCCTGTGTGGTGCAATGTCAAACTGTGGTACATGGCTGACCCCCGGACCTCTCGTAAGCACCAGGTAAAAGCTCCTTGACAGCAGGCAAGGTGAGACTTATATTGTGGACAAAATGAGTCCATTTATCAACTCTACAGGTAGAATTTTTTACGTACAAGGTCTGCATGATGCGCCATTTGTCGCTTGTTGAGGATACGTCTCCGTCTCAGGTGGTGTCTTACTACACGGCGCCTGGCGGCGAAGCTGAGCCAACCGAGGTGCACGATGTGTCAGCGAGTGCATCATCAGAGCTCGAGCCATCGATCATTGCGCACTACTTTCATGAGGTGCGTCGCTTTCCTCTGCTCTCCCACGAAGGCGAAATGACCCTCGCCCAGCAGATCCAGGATGGGACGCAGCAATGGCGCAACGAGTTACTCCAGCGTTTGCTGCATGTCCCATTGCTCCTGGCCTGTCGGGCCCGCCTCCGGCGTGGTATTATGCCTCTGGATGCCGTGTGCCTCCCAGAAGGTGGGCTAGCCTTCGGTGAGATGATGGCCGTGCTTGACCAGTTGCAGCGTCTGCGTTGTCAGATGCGGCAACTCGTGCAGCAACGCGCTCATAGCGATGCGGCGACGCTGGCGCATATGCACACGCTGCGTACTGCTATACGTGCACTGCTGCAACCGCTGACCTGGCAACCGCTCTTTTTGCAGCAGGCGTGGTCACGGTTTGACACGACGATGGCGGCAGCGTCTCCGGACAGGCAGCATCGGCAAGCGACGCGTTTTCTCTCGACACTTGGCTACAATCTGCGGACCTTGCAGCGCATCTGGCATACTCTTCATCGTCTCCAGACGCGTGTCGAACGTGCCAAACAAGAACTTACGACCCGCAACCTCCGCCTGGTGATCAGTGTAGCACGTGAGTTCGCCTACACCGGTTTGCCTTTGACCGACCTTATTCAAGAAGGCAACATTGGTCTCATGCGTGCGGTGGAGAAGTTTGATTACCGGCGGAATTTGAAGTTCAGTACCTATGCGGTCTGGTGGATCAAACAGGCGATCCGTCGTGCCGTCTTCGAACAAGGGACATTAATTCGTATCCCCGAATATATGTATGAAAGTGCCCGTCAGGTGTCCAAGAGCCGTGAAGCGCTGATGACGACACTGGGACGCACCCCCACGCCGGGTGAGATTGCCGAGCACCTTGCTATGCCTCTGGATCGGGTTGAGCGGACTCTGGCCCTGGGACATGAACCAGTCTCATTGGACCGGCCTGTGGCGGAGGAAGACAAACGGCCTCTTGGCGAGCGGCTCGCAGATACCAAAGCGGAAGTGGGACAGGAGGCGTTGCTCCAGCAGGATCTGGTGGACCACACGCATCGTGCGCTCGAAGGTTTGACGCCACGGGAGGCCGAAGTCATTCGGCGGCACTTCGGTCTGCATGGACAACCGGAGGAAACGTTACGCCAGATCGGTCTTGATCTCCATTTGAGTCATGAACGGGTACGGCAAATCGAGGCTGAAGCCCTGGCGAAGCTGAAACGACAGGGTGCCCCGTTGCGGAGTTTTCTGGAGCCCTAACTGTATGCAGTACAGCCCTAAGCCGCATGCCAGGCAGCCATAAGCTGCACTGCGCCGCGGGTATTTTTTCCAGGAGTGTTGGATGTCTCTTCTGTCGATGCATAGCTCTGCGACTGGCCAACCTCTTGGCCTCACCGATGTGTTTAATCGACCCTTGGGTAACCTGCGCCTCTCAGTGACCGACCGCTGCAACCTACGCTGTCAGTACTGTATGCCCGAGGAGGAGTACACCTGGTTACCGCGTGCGGATCTCCTGACGTTTGAGGAGATCTCGACCTTAGTGGATGTCTTTACGGCCCTGGGAGTGGAGAAGGTGCGGCTTACCGGAGGTGAGCCGTTGTTGCGTCGCGATGTCGCAACGCTGGTACGTCTGCTGGCGTGCAATCCTCGTGTGCAGGACTTGGCCTTGACGACCAATGGCGTGTTGCTGGCGGATCAGGCACAAGCGCTCTATGAGGCTGGGCTCCACCGCATCACGGTGAGTCTGGATACCCTGAAGCCGGAGCGTTTCCGGGCATTGACCAGACGTGATACGCATGCTAGGGTTTTGGCTGGTATTGAGGCCGTGCGGCAGGTCGGTTTCACGGGCTTGAAACTCGATACCGTAGTGATGCGTGGTACGAATGACGATGAGCTCGTTGAGCTCATCGAATATGGCAAGGACGTCGGAGCCGAGGTCCGCTTTATCGAGTATATGGACGTCGGTGGTGCCACGTCTTGGACCATGGAGAAAGTCTGCTCGCAGGCTGCCATACTCGCACGACTCAGCCAGCACTATGGATCCATTGCGCCAGTTGTCGAAGAGACCCGGGCTCCAGCGGAGCGTTTTCGCTTACCCGACGGGACAGTGTTTGGCATTATTGCTTCCACGACCGCACCCTTTTGTCGTACCTGTGACCGCAGCCGACTTACGGC
Organism: Candidatus Entotheonellaceae bacterium; assembly: GCA_048594805.1. Classification (GTDB taxonomy): domain Bacteria; phylum Tectomicrobia; class Entotheonellia; order Entotheonellales; family Entotheonellaceae; genus SXND01. The sequence continues at coordinate 3,152 of JBMDXC010000521.1, forward strand.
GGATGGCATGTGGTACTTATGCCTCTATGCCCGTCAGGGGATCGATCTGCGACAGCCGTTACGCGCTGGGGCTTCGCCAGAGGAGCTTGCCTCTATTATCATCCCTGGCTGGCAGAAGCGCCGCAACCGTGGCGCTGAAGAGCGCAAGGCGCTCGAGACACATGGTGCGCGTAGTACACTCATTCCACTTGATCGCCTTCGCCAGGATCCGCATCTCGAGATGCATACGCGCGGCGGGTAAGACAAGAGAGGAGAGAGCCCGACGGCTGCGTCAACGCACAAAGCGCTGGCTATGCGCCAGCGCTTGTGCAGAGCTACACCAGTGAGCAGGCGCGTTGACACCGTGCTACATCTTCTTTGCAGAGGCTTTCGTCCTCAACCGCGGGGCCGGTTTGAAGTTGGCTGGCAAGTCCGTGCCGGTCATCATATCGCCAGGCTTCGCGACGATGTCTGGTTTCGTGGGGCCGAGGGCGGTGAGCAACTCATTCTTCTCTGGCTCCGGCACGTTGAACTCATCGAGTGTCTTCACCAAATCTTCTACTAAGGCATTGAATTCACCCTCAGTCACGCTCATATTCTTGTGGGCGTTCTTCATGTTCCTGCCCTTGTATTTAACTCCAGGACAATGGGCAGCCTGACCAACGAAGCCTTTCAGGTTGACGACAAGGCGATTGGCATCAGACTTGGCAAATTTTTTGTTGATGCGATCGTCTTTCAATACCTTACCAGCAAAACTCTCGACCACGGCTGACACTGCGGGAGTACCGCCAAGGCGTTCACACAACGTCTTCTCCTGAGCCGAGGCCGCCACGGCAAAAGCCGTGCATACACACAGTACGGTTACAACGATGCTCAATTTCCGCATGACTTCAGTCTCCTCCTCTGTCTCATTGGAAACTTTACAAGAGGCAGTGTAGCCTGCACCCCCTATGAGCGCAGCACACAAACCCCTTGCCCTTATCCATGCCGCTACGACATGCCAGTGCGGCAGGGAAAATCTACTGCGAGAAACTGGACACGTCCATATCAGACTACCGCGAAATGAGGGCGTCCATAAAATCGCCCTAACTTTATGCTCTTTGCGGCGTGCAAGTCAATAAAAAAAGGTAACGATTGAAAATGTCGCGCTGACATAGGAGAACACGCTGAGGTTGCATCTTGTTTCAGTATGGATATGGGGCACTTTAATGTACCCTACTACATTGCCGAGTATCGTGCACTGCATGACCAGGCACGCTCAGGAGGTCACTGATACTTACACGGTCTTGGCTGTGATGCACCTGGTCTGTATAATGGACGCCTTACATGTACTGGCTCGATACCATGGCACAGGAGAGCTTCATGAGCACGAGTATCTACGTCTTATCGCGCAACGACCCACGACAGTTGGAGACTTTCCGGAAGCTCGCCCCGGAAGGGATTGAGGTGAAGTGGGTGGATGTCACCCAGCCTATCGACCA
>JBMDXC010000522.1:0-11201 GCA_048594805.1 Candidatus Entotheonellaceae bacterium
CACATCCGCGGTCACCAGACTCACGAGATCACCACTGCGACGACGGTACAGATACGCTGGTGCGAGGCGATCCAGTACTTCGTACATATGCACGCGCATCTCGGCCAGAAGTCGGTACGCCAGGTCATGCGCCAACCAGGATTCTAAATAGTGCAACACGGCAGACAGCGGAATGAGCACCCCTAATGTCGTCAGTGTTGTTGTATAGTCCACTCCTCTAGCCACCTGGCCGACGATGATAGCGCTCACGACGCCAAGACCGATGACTGCGGTCACGTGCCCGACACCGCATACAAAGGTGATCCCAAGCTGCCACCACCAGTCCCGCACGAGCAACAGCAAACGGCGCCACAGTTCCACCCAGGGCATTGGGGGCGGGATAAGCGGCTGTGCGATCACGGCCTGACGAGGGTTGCTGGGTGCCGACGCGCTTACCTCCTCAGGGGTCCCAGCCTCAGTCACGGCCGCAGGCTGTGTGCCGCCGGCAGTCATGGTAGCCTGGTCAGCCATGAGCCTGGCATACATCCCTCCGGCCCTGACCAGCTCACGGTGTGTGCCGCTTTCGACTATCGTGCCCTGATCCATGACGACGATGCGGTCGGCGCTAATGACGCTGGAGAGACGGTGCGCAATGATGAGTGTCGTACGACCGACCATCAGACGCTCCAGGGCTTCTTGAATGAGGGCCTCATTCTCTGTATCGACGCTCGACAGGGCCTCGTCGAGGAGGAGGATGGGTGCGTCCTTGAGCAGAGCGCGAGCAATCGCCAGACGCTGGCGCTGTCCACCGGAGAGACGCAGACCACGTTCGCCGACCATCGTGGCATAGCCGTGCGGCAGCGCCATGATAAACTCATGGGCGTTGGCGGCACGGGCGGCCGCTTCCAGTTCTTCCTGGGTCGCGTCAGGCTTGCCAAAACGGAGATTCTCAGCGATCGTACCGTGCACGAGATAGGTGTCCTGCATAACCACGGCGATATGACGCCGCACGACCTGCAGGGGTAAGGTGCGGAGGTCGTGTCCCCCGAGCAGGATGCGCCCTTGCTGAGGATCGAAGAAACGCAGGAGCAGCCAGATCAAGGTGGATTTGCCAGCACCACTTGGCCCCACGATACCCAGACGCTGACCGGGCTCGACCGTGAGGCAGATATTATGCAGCACATGTGGACGCCTGGGATAGCCAAAACTCACTCCCTCGAAGCGTACTTCCGGGGTAAGTCTCAGCCGTGCTTCGACTGGCATCGCTGGCTGAGATGGCTCCTGCACCATTGGCACGGTATCCAGAATGGCAAAAATGGCTTTGGCAGTGGACACAGCAATCATGCCACGATGGTACAAGCGCGAGAGTTCACGCAGCGGCCGGAAGACTTCTACCCCCAGCATGAGGACGACCAGTAAGGTTGGCAGCGCTAACGTCCCCTGGCTCACCCGCAGGGCTCCCCACCCCAGGGCCACCCCGGCTCCAGCAGAGATGCCTAGCGTAATCACGCCGCTGGTAATGATGTTGACTGCCAGCACCCCCATAGTACTGCGGTAGAGATGCCGCGCACGCTGGGCCAGCATCACCCCATGCGCCCCGCTCTGCCCAAAGGCTTTGAGTGTTGCCAGGCCCTGGACGGCGTCGAGAAAATCCGCCCCCAGGGCGCTATATGCGTCACGGCGCTGCAAACTGCTCGCGGCTGTCCAGCGGGTAAAGAAGAATGGCGCGACGAGCGTGAACAACGCAAAGCCCACAAACACCAGGGCCGTGGGGACATCAAACCAGGCCATACCCGCAAAAATCAGCAGTGGCGTCAGGGCCGCAACAGCGAATTGCGGAAAATACTGTCCTAGGAACGTTTCTAATTGCTCCACGCCCTCTACCATGGCCAGCACGACATCACCGGTACGTTCCTGGTCGAAATGCCCGGGCCCGAGTTCCAACGCGTGCTCGTAGATGTGCTGCCGCAGGCGCAGCTTGATGTCGCTGGCAGTGCGATTCCCGCTGGCTTCCTTGGCATACTCCAACACGGCACGTAGCAAAATGCACACCGCCACGCCGATAATCGGCAGTACCAGCGTCGACAGGGACTGACCCTGAAATACCAGGCCCAGGACATACCCCGACAGCACCAGTCGGCCAATGCCAGCCATGGCGGCCGCGAGCCCCAGCACCGCCGCTCCGAGCAGACGCAGACGGTATCCCTGAGTGAGTTGGAATAATCGCCAGTTAAGGGACATCAGCGGGTCTCCCTTCTTCCTTACATGCAAGCCAACCGCAGTCACGTACAGTCATAGCCTCGTCTCTTCACGCTCGAGCTGCAGCTATTTTTAGCACTAAAGACAGGGGCGCACAAGATTTGATCAAGACGCGCGTAGTAGTTGAGTGAGTAGAAGCAGGGTCATGGCGTTCTGGGCTGTCAGTCGTGTAAGTCCTGGGAGCGCAGGCGTCTCGCCTGCTTTAGGAGCGGGCCAGAGGCCAGCGCTCCCAGGGACATCAGCAGAAGCCCTTAATAGAGATGACACGCCACCATATGGCCCGCATCCACCTGCTTCTCCACGGGCTCCACCGTAGCGCACTCAGGCTTGGCCAGAGGACAGCGCGGATGGAACCTGCAGCCGCTTGGCGGGTTGATGGGTGAGGGCACTTCGCCACGCAGGATAATCTCCTCGCGTTCGATATCAGGGTGGCTGGGAAGGGCCGCAGAAAACAGCGCCCTGGTATACGGGTGAAGCGGGTTGTTGAACAGCTCCTCGGTTCGGGCTTTTTCGACGATCTTGCCGAGATACATCACGGCCACTTCATGCGCCATGTAGCGTGTGGTGGCCAGGTGGTGGGCAATGACCAGATAGCTGACGTTGTACTGTTGTTGCAGATCCACCAGGAGGTTCATGATCTGCGCCCGGATGGACACATCCAGGGCCGACACCGGCTCATCCAGGATGATCAGCTTGGGATGGGAAATGAGCGCGCTGGCCATAGCAATACGCTGGCGCTGCCCTCCGCTGAACTCATGCGGATAGAGGTTCGCCTGCTCCGGACGCAAGCCAACACTCGCAATGACTTCCTTGACGCGCTCGTCTATCTGGGCGCGCGAGACTTTCTGGTTGATCACCAGGGGCTCGGCAACGATATTGCGCACCCGCATGCGCGGGCTTAAAGACGACCAGGGGTCCTGAAACACCGCCTGCACCATGGTACGATAGTCCTTCAGCTCACTCCCGCTCAAAGCGTGCACGTCTTGCCCATCGATCAACACCTCGCCAGAAGTCGGCTGTTCCAGACGTAAGATGAGCTTGGCCGTGGTCGTTTTGCCACACCCTGACTCCCCCACCAGAGCCAGGGTCTCGCCCTGCTGCAGCGTGAAGCTGATGTCATCCACGGCCTTCACCCAGCCAATGGTTTTCATCAGCAGCAGCCCCTTGGTCACCGGGAAATGCTTCTTTAAGTTTTGGACACTGAGGAGTGGTGTGTCTGCCATTCGCCTTGCAGCCTCCAGCAATCTGCGATGTGGCCCTCTGCCACGCGGAAAGAGGGCGGATACTCAGTTTCACAACGCGCCTCGGTATAGGGACAGCGTGGCGCAAACCGGCACCCTGGGGGGAGATTCCAGAGCAGCGGTGGCTGGCCATCAATGGAGTAGAGGCGTGTGGTGCGTTCTTCGAGTTTTGGCACAGAGTTGAGTAGTGCCTCCGTATAGGGGTGTGAAGGGTGATTAAAAATGTCACGCACGGAACCGGTTTCAATCGCTCGGCCGGCGTACATCACCATAACGCGGTCACACATCTTGGCCACAATGCCAAAGTCATGGGTGATGAAGATAATCGATAGCCCTGTTTCCTCCTGGATCTCCCGCAGTAGGCGCAGGTATTGGGCCTGAATGGTGACATCCAGCGAGGTGGTGGGCTCGTCGGCAATGATCACATGCGGCTCACAGGAAATGGCAATAGCGCCGACGACACGTTGCTTCATCCCCCCGCTCATTTGATGCGGATAGTCCTCAACGCGCCGTTCCGGGGCCGCTACCCGGACCTGCTTCAAGGCGTTGATGGCTCGCTGTACCAGGTCCCGGGCACGGCCCTCCTGGTGGGTCTTGAGCGCCTCGATCAGCTGGTTGCCGATGGTAAACACCGGATTCAGGGAGGTCTGGGGGTCCTGGAGGATCATCGAGATACGACTCCCCCGTATCTGTCGCATCTCGTTCTCGCTCTTGTCGAGCAGGTTCTCCCCTTGCAGCAGGATTTTGCCCTGCACGATACGCGCCGCTGGCTTTGGTACTAAGCGCAGCAGGGAGAGAGCCGTCATAGTCTTCCCACATCCGGACTCGCCCACAATCCCCAGGGTTTCCCCCTGCCGCAAGGAGAAACTCACCCCATCTACAGCTTTGACCACACCCATACGCGTGAAAAAGTAGGTGTGCAAATCCTCAACTTCCAGCACAACATCGCCAATATGTCTGGTCATACCCTCATACCTATGCACCAGAGTGCTCTAACGACAACCTTATCTCCCTGTGAGACCCTCCCCCTCCCCCCTAGGAGGGGGACCAGTTACACATTCTTGAGCTTCGGATCGAGGTGATCGCGCAGCCAATCGCCCACCAGGTTCATTGACAGCACGGTGAGCATGATCGCCAGACCAGGGAACATGGCGATCCACCAGGCCGTGACGATGAGCTCGCGCCCATCCGCGACCATCAGCCCCCAGGCCGGTGTTGGGCGCGGAATTCCGGCGCCAAGGAAGCTCAAGGACGACTCCAGGAGGATGACAAAACCCACCTGCAGCGTCGCCAGCACGATCAGGGAATTCACCACGTTGGGCAGCAGGTAGCGGAACATAATGCGCAAGTGCGAGGCCCCGGCTACACGCGCTCGGGCGACAAAGTCGCGCTGCTTGATGCTCAGGACCTCGCCACGCACCTGCCGTGCATAGCGCGACCACAGAGCTACGGTGATGACGGCGTTCATCGTGGCAAAGCTCGGTCCAAGCGCGGCGACAAACACCAGGGCTATCAGAATAATGGGCAAGCTCAGCGAGATGTCGACCAGACGCATGATCAACCCATCTATCCTGCCACCAAAGTACCCCGCCAGGAGCCCCAGGGTGGTGCCAATGACGCCGCTGACCGCAATCGCCTCAAGGGATACGCGTAGGGACACTCTGGCACCATGAATGATGCGGCTCAGCACGTCCCGCCCCACCTTGTCCGTGCCCAGAGGATAGGTACTACTCCCGCCTTTCTCCCACATAGGTGGCTTGAGGCGGGCTGACAGGCTGCCCTTGATCGGGTCGTGGGGCGCAATCCAATCCGCGAAAAGGCCGGGGATGACCAGGAGAAAGACCAGAATGATCATCGCCACCCCCGGGAACCGTCTGACCTGAAACATGCCACGCAGCAGCCGGAGAGGGGCCAGGTACCAGGGGACTTGTTGTGGTATCGCCAGTGCCATGGGACTCGCTCCTTTCTATCAAGGGTTATTAGTATCGAATACGTGGGTCGATATAGGCGTAGAGAATGTCCACCAACAGGTTCGCCATGAGGAATACCGACGAAAAGATAATGACGATCGCCTGTACCACCTGGAAGTCCCTGGCCCTGACCGCATCCACAGCCAGCAGGCCAGTGCCAGGCCAGGCGAATACACTCTCGATCACCACCGAGCCGGTAAGCAGCACCCCCGCGGTGACGGCAAAATAGGTCAGAGGCGCAATCGCCGCGTTGCGCAAACAGTGCTTCCACACCACCTTCCATTCGGGCAACCCTTTGACCCGGGTCAACTTGACAAATTCACTGTCTAATACGTCAAGCATAGACGAGCGCACCAACCGCATCATGGCTGCGACCTGGAACCAGCCCAGACAGATGGCCGGAAGAATCATATGGTACCACGTGCCACGTCCCGAGGTGGGCAGCCAGCCCAACGACACGGCAAAAATCCACATCAGGACAATGCCCAGCCAGAAGCTCGGCAGGGATTGGCCCAGCAAGGCGACGATTTTCCCCAACGAATCAAAGAACGTGTCTTTCCATACCGCCGTGAGCACGCCAAAAGGGAGCGCCAGCATAACACTGATGAAAATGGCGACCCCAGCCAATTGCAGCGTCGCCGGCAAACGCTCGATGACCAACCCCATGGCGCTATGACCCTGCCATTTCCAGGAATTCCCAAAGTCCCCCTTCAGGGCTTTGCCCAGAAAGACAAAGTACTGCTCATAGAGCGGTCGATCCAACCCCCAGTGGTGCGCCACCCGCTCACGTTCGCCTTCGCCGGCCTCCATGGGCAAGAGCACATCAAGTGGATCACCTGTCATACGTGCCAGGCTAAACACAATGACGCTCATAACCAACAAAGCCAGCACACTCTGCAGAAACCGAATTAGGATGTAGCGCTGCATATCTCTCTCCTGTGTTACTGCGCTAGTTTAATATACTCCAGATGGGTGAAGAACCCGGTGATACTGCCTGGGAAAGTATACTCCGAAATGTACTTTGGATTCACGCCCGCTTCCGCGAACAGCCAGAACAGGGGCATATCGGCAAACTCATTGAACTTATGGTCTCCGATCTCGCGCAGCAGCCGCGCCCGTTCGGCCTTGTCCACGGCTTTGCCGAGCGCCTCGTGGCGCTCCTCGATATAGGGATGCTCGTAGGCATAGACGACAGATTCTTTAGCTTTGTTGAAGATACGCAAGAGGTTAAAAGCATTCGGGCTACCCCGCAAGGGCCATATCGCACCGTGAATGGACTTGGTGCGATACTGCTCCCGCACGCGCGGGAAATCGATCTCCACCATTTTCGGCTTGAGCCCGACCGCCTCCCAGTCCAGTGCCAGCGCCTGGCCGATATCGATGATTTCTGGCAATCCAGGCAGGGTGTAAAGGTATATGGTAAACTCAAAGCCCTTCTCGTATCCGGCCTCCTTCAGAAGCGCTTTGGCCTTGGTGGGATTATAGCCATACAGATCCTCAGCGCGCTTCTCCCACTCCGGGTTCCAGATCCCAGGCCACAGCGCCTCGTCCTCTTGCGGGTGGAAACGCGTCACCAGCATGGGCTGCACTCTGCCGCCCAGGATGTTGGTCGCAATGGATTTGCGGTTGATCGACATGTTCATCGCCTGCCGTACCCGCTTGTCCACAAAGGGCTGCTTCTGGTCCAGCTTATCCGGCGTGGCAAAGTACATGCCACCAAACAGCCATTCGTGGCCGATAGCCGTCAGCTTGCTCGAGATAATCTTCATCCCCTTGTCAGCCGCGTCTTTTTGCAGGGCCCGGTCAATGTCGGAGATGTGTACCTCGCCAGCAATCAGCGTCGCCAGCCGCGTCACCCCCTCCGGCACCCAGCGGAACTCGAGTTCTTTATACGCGGGGGTCTGACGCCAGTGGTTCTCGACCCGTTTATAGAGCACGTACGACCCCACCTTGCGCTCGACGAACTCAAAGGGCCCGGTGCCCACCACTTTCTGCCCGTACAGCTCCTTGCCCCCGGCGTCCCAGCGCGCCTTGCTCTCCATCACCAGGTCGCCCTTAGCCGAGAGGCTATCCATCAGTTCCGGAGCGACCACTTTGGTATGAATGATGACCTCATGATCGTTGACGATCTGCACCATCTGCTCGAGTTTTTTCGTGATCTCCTCTTCCGTGTCGCTCTTCCCTATACCCATGAGCGAGCGCCACAGCCCGGCATCGGTCTGTACTGACTCAGTCTGTGTAATGAGAAAGATGGCGTGACGTACGTCCCTGGCGGTGAATTCCCCCCAGTTCTCATGAAACTTGACGCCCTTGCGCAGCCAGATCCGCCAGCTCTTGCCATCGGGCGCCATCTCCCACTTCTCGGCCAGTTGCGGGATGTACGCCCCCGTATTGCGGTCAATGCCAATGAGATATTCCAGGACTGGCCGTTTATCGAGCATGCCACTGCGGCTCTGCAGCCAGGTAAAGTTGGTGTCCCAGCCCAGGGGCGCCACCGCAATGATAAGCCGCTCCAGCTGCCCCTTAGCTGGTGCCTGTGCCCAGGCAACGTTCATGACTAAACCGACCGTGAGCACTACCCCCCACAGAGCCACTCGCCTGACCCAGCGTTGCATCTTCCTCTCCTCTATTTCAGGTGAACAACATAAAGCTTACTGTGCAAGCTTGACATACTCCAGGTGCGTGAAGAAACCTGTAATCACGCCTGGGAACACATACTCTGCAATATACTTGGGATTCACCACCGCTTCCGCGTACAACCAGAACATTGGCATTTCAGCAAATTCGTTAAACTTATAGTCGCCTATTTCGCGCAGCAGGCGTGCCCGTTCGCCGGGGTCTACCACCTTGCCCAGCGCTTCCACACGCTCGTCAATGAAGGGATGCTCAAACGAATAGACCACACCATCTTTGCTCTTGTTGAAAATCCGGATGAAGTCCATAGCACGCAGCGCATTGCGGCCAGGCCACACGGCCCCGTGCATAGCCTTCGTGCGATATAGCTCGCGTGCGCGCGGGAAGTCAACTTCTACCAGCTTGGGTTTGAGCCCTACAGCTTGCCAATCTAAGGCGATGGCCTGCCCTATATCCACAATCTCTGGAAGCCCTGGCAGGGTGTAAAGGTACAGGGTGAACTCAAAACCTTGCGGATAGCCAGCATCCTTGAGCAATGCCTTCGCCTTGACCGGATCATAGCCGTACAATTCCTCAAAACGCTTATCCCACTCAGGGTTCCAGATCGTCGGCCAGAGCGTCGTGTCCAGCTTGGGATGGTAGCCAGCTACCCGTACTGGATCGACGTTCCCATCCAGCAGGGCCTTGGCAATGGCTTGCCGATTGATCGCCATGTTCATGGCCTGCCGCACCCGCTTATCCGTCAATGGAGCCTTGGTATCGAGTTTGTCGGAAGTAGCAAAATAGAGGCCCCCAAAGTACCAATGGTGCTGCATCGAATGCAGCTTACTCGTGATAACCTTCATGCCTTTGGCGACAGCATCACCCTGCAAGGCCCGGTCAACGTCGGAGATGTGCACTTCTTCAGCCATGAGCGTGGCTAAACGCGTCACCCCTTCTGGTACCCAGCGGAACTCGAGTTCTTTGACCTCAGGAGTTTGACGCCAGTGATTGTCGACGCGCTTGTAGAGCACGTGAGAGCCGACTTTGCGCTCGACAAACTCAAAAGGGCCGGTGCCTATCACTTTCTGCCCGTAGAGGTCCTTGCCCCCAGCGTCCCAGCGCGCCTTGCTCTCCATCACCAGGTCAGCATTGGCCGAGATGTTCTCCACAAACTCTGGGGTCGCCTGCTTGAGGTGAAAAATGACGGTATGGTCGTCAACGATTTCTACCCCCTGCTCGACTTTCTTAGCGGCCTCCGCACCAGAGTCATTCTTCGTAATGCCCATAAGGCCACGCCACAACCCGCTATCAGTTTGCACAGACTCCGGCTGGGTAATCAGGAAAACGGCATGGCGCACGTCTTTGGCCGTGAATGGCCCCCAGTTCTCATGAAACTGCACGCCCTTACGCAGCGTGATTTTCCAATCTTTGCCATCCGGAGACATCTCCCACTTCTCGGCCAACTCGGGAATGTACGCCCCGGTATTGCGGTCAATGCCGACGAGATACTCCAGGGCCGGTCGTTTATCGAGCATGCCACTGCGGCTCTGCAGCCAGGTAAAGTTCGTATCCCAGCCCAGGGGTGCCACGGCAACCCGCAGGCGTTCCAGTTTGGCTTTCGCTGACGGCGCTGGCGTTTGCGCCCAGGCCAGTGCCCCTGTCAGTGCTAGAATGCAGACAATCCCCCACAGAACACCTCGACAGACCAACCTCTGCATAGTACTTTTCCCTCCCATATTTAGGGTGCCAGCTTCACGTACTCGAAGTGGGTGAAGTAGCCAGTAATTACTCCCGGGAACACATATGCCGCGACATACTTGGGGTTCACGGTCGCCTCAGCGAAGAGCCAGAACATTGGCATATGCGTGAACTCGGTGAACTTATGGTCCCCGATCTCGCGCAATAGTCGGGTTCTTTCCCCAGAGTCCACCACCTTACCTAAGGCTTCAAGCCTCTCCTCAATAAAGGGGTGCTCATAGGCATAGACCACGGAATCTTTGGCTTTATAAATGTTGCGAGTAACCTCGAGAGCACGGGCAGAGTGACGCAAGGGCCACACCGCCCCATGAATAGACTTGGTACGGTACTGCTCGCGCACTCTGGGAAAGTCGATTTCCACCAGCTTTGGTCTGAGCCCGATGGCTTGCCAGTCGAGCGCGATGGCCTGCCCGATATCGACCATCTCTGGGAGCCCGGGTAGGGTATAGAGGTACAGGGTGAACTCGAAGCCCTGCTTATACCCGGCTTCCTCCAGGAGCTTCCTGGCCCTGGTGGGATCATAGCCGTACAGCTCCTCGAAGCGCTTATCCCAGTCCGGGTTCCAGATGCCTGGCCAGATGGCACTCTCCAGCTTGGGATGGTAACCCTCGACACGCAGTGGCTGCACGTTCCCACCCAGGAGCGCATTCGCCAGGGCTGGCCGATTGATGGCGACATTCATCGCCTGCCGCACGCGCTTGTCCATAAAGGGCACCTTGGCGTCGAGCTTGTCAGGGCTGGCAAAGTACAGTCCTCCGAAGTACCACTGGTGCTGAAGGGCTGGCTGTGTACTCGTGAAGACCTGCATCCCCTTGGCTACCGCGTCCTTCTGTAGGGCGCGAGGCACGTCCGAGATGTGCACTTCACCGCTGAGCAGGGTGGCCAGCCGGGTTACGTCCTCCGGCACCCAGCGGAACTCCAACTCCTTATACTCTGGAGTCTGGCGCCAGTGGTTCTCGACACGCTTGTAGAGCACGTACGCGCCCACCTTGCGCTCAACGAATGCAAAGGGGCCGGTGCCTACCACTTTCTGGTTGTAGAGTTCCTTACCCCCGGCATCCCAGCGCGCCTTGCTCTCCATCGGCAGGTCAGTATTGGCCGAGATCATTTCCACGAACTCGGGCGCCGCCTGTTTGAGCCGGAACACCACCTGGTAGTCGTTGACGATCTCCACCCCCTCTGCCGCTTTCCTGGCTACGTCCTCGATGGTGTCCGTCTTCGTCACACCCATCATGGTACGCCAGGCGTTGGAGTCGCTCTGAATGGACTCCGGTTGCGTGATGAGAAACACCGCGTGGCGCACGTCTCTGGCGGTAAACTCGCCCCAATTCTCGTGAAATTTGACGCCCTTGCGTAACGTGATGGTCCAGCTCTTGCC
>JBMDXC010000523.1:0-13046 GCA_048594805.1 Candidatus Entotheonellaceae bacterium
TCGGGGGTGACGGTGATGGCGGCTGAGGCGCCACGGCAGGTGATGAACGAATGGACTCACAACCCCGAGGAGATCGCCGAGACCATTGCCGCTGAGATGCGGCATAACATGCTGACGTACTCGGTCTGGGCTGGGAACTACGCGCTGATTATTCCCAAGCAGTTGCGCGACCTCTTCGTCGCGGCTGGTTGGCACAAGCATGACATCCGCGAATACGTGTACCGCTCAGCACGCGTGTTACGGCGGGACTTGGTGACCGTTGGAAAAGGTAACATCGTGGCACGCGGCGGTGGCCCGCACCAGGAGTTCACGGCGCTGCGCTCGCCAGACGATCTGCTCGTGATCGCCGCGGGTGGCCAAGCGGGAGGATTTGCGGCGGTCGTGCCCCCCTGGTATGGTGCGAAGGCGCTCGCGGTCACGCAGGCCATCGATCCTGTGCTAGGAGACCAATAATATGAGCATCCGAGTGCTAGATCCGACAGTGGAGACGGCTCCAGTGAGATCTGGGGCGACGACGAGGCTGACGTCACTCGCCGGCCGGACGATTGGCCTGGTGGACAATGGCAAGCTCAACGTCCGAGCGTTACTCGACCATATGGAGAGGATGCTGCGCGCGCAGTATGGCGTGCACGACGTGGTCCGCCTGCGCAAGCCCGATTTCAGCCGCCCGGCACCGGCGTCGGTGCTCGCCGCGCTGCAGGGCTGTGATGCAGTCATCTCCGCGGTCGGGGATTGAGGCAGTTGCTCGTCGTGCAGTATGCACGACGCCATTCTGGTAGAACAGGCTGGCATTATGGCCACGGCCATTATTACCGATCGTTTCGTCCCGACTGCGCAGGTGATGGCCCAGGTGTCTGGCCTGCCTGGACACCCGTTTGCAGTCATTCCTCACCCCATTAGCAACAACAGCGATGCGGTCCTCCAGGAGAAGGCCGCAGATGCGGTACAGCAGTGCACAGAGATTCTGTTGGCACGCTCAAACAGGGAAAAAGAACGCGAGGAAACTGTATAGAGTTGGAGTAAATTTGCCAGAGTGTTGGAGGTGGAGGGCGGTGAGGCTGGGGGGCAGAGCCAGAGCCACTCACCCAAGGCTAGCCGACCCAAGGCCTGGAGCCGACGCCCTCCAGCGTCCGAGACGGCACTATTGCCAAACCAGCTGTCCAACCCTTCTGCCGGTATACCTCATTCACATCGAGTGCGTCAGCCAAGACATGTGAGGTTGGCCGCAATGTTTGTCAAGGCTGCGTCATGCCGTCTCCTGTCGTCTCAAAGTTGCTGGCTGCTCCGCCAGGGGAGATGGTTGTTTGATAGCCAGCACCACATATATCTGGCTGTCTGACGTCACCTCTGCTCCCTGCCAGCCGCCATAGACCATGGTCGGATTGAGCCCCGCAGCCTGGATCATGCCGCAGAGTTCAGGCAGTGCATACGCCTGGCCACTCACGCCAAAGGTATGGATGGTCCCTGTTCTCGTGTCACAAATAAAATCTCGCCGGGCGTAGGTTTTTTCGCGTGCATAATAAAAATATTCCGTGAGTACCAACTGCGGGAAGCGTCCCGCAATGAAATCGTGCCCTACCCACCATTCCTGCTCACCGTCCAGGGCAGCAAAGAAGCGTGGAGCGTACACGTCGAGCACAAACATGCCACCAGGACGCAGGCTACGGCTGATGCGTCGCAGCACTTCTTCGGCGTCAGAGCGGGGCATCTCAGTAAAGCATCCAAAGATGAACGTCACGGCGTCAAACACTGCCTCATACGCCATGGCACGGACATCACCCTGTACGAACTCGACTGCCAGACCAGCCTTGTGAGCTCTGCGCTTGGCTGCAGCAATGGCTGCTGGTCCGACATCAAGGCCCGTCATCAGCGCGCCACGTCGCGCCATCGCTAAGCTGTGACGCCCGCCCCCGCAGGCAACGTCCAGAATGCGCCGGCCAGTGCGTAACAGCCCACATGCTTCTAGAAAAGCTATTTCACGGTGAGTATAGCGCTGTGAGCGCGTCGCAGTACGGAGAAAGTGCCGACTGAAAACAGGATCGTGCCATGGCAGCGAGCCGATATCGACAAACGGCCGTGGCCGTGGGCGCCGACGCGCAATAGTCTCGAGACCATGGCGCAGCTGGGCGGCAACATCTGTCATAAGGTATGGTTGACCAATGCCTGAGAACTCATTGAGGGCTTCACCTTACAGGACCAGGTTGTGTACGAAATCCCTCAGCCGACCACAGGACACGCTCAGGTCCAATCCAGCGCAGCAAGTGCTGTCTAAGCTCATAGGCGTGCTCACGGCAGCGCGCGAACCAGCCAGGGAAACCCGTGTCGGCGAGTAATGTATCCATGCCCAGGCGGGCAGAACGCTGGCCCCCAGAGCCGTCTCCATCGAGGAAGGTATCGATAATCACACGCCCCTTCTCGCCCACGGCATGTGCCAGCGTCTCTGCAAAGTACGAGGAACTCGGCAACAGGGGTGACACCGTGATCTGCGTGAAAATGCCACGTGCCAGAGCCAGGCGCACCAGCGCCATACGCCGCGCGGGCGAGGCCGAGGAACGTGTAAAACGTCGATGCACATCCAGGAGATCAGTTTCGATGCTCACATTCAGCGTGGCGAACGGCAGGGCGGCAAGCAGCGCAAAATCACGCTGTACCAGTAGCGAGCGCGTCTGCACCACAAGCCAGTTGATGGGATGGGAGCGCAGCACTGCCAGGCAGCGCTGCGTCAGGCATGCTGACGCCTCGACCGGCTGGTACGGGTCCGTGGCCGAGGCCATAAATACTCGGTAGTGCCGCGCGGCTGGTTTACGCAACTCCAGCTCCAGCACCTCGGCGATATTCACTTTCTGTCGCACCCAGGTGCCCCATGCCGCCGGCCCAAACTGCCCTACAGGACTCTCGCGGACATAGCAAAAAGGGCAGCCCACCCTGCCAAAGGCACAGCCCACATATGGGTTAAGCGTATGGGTAAAGCCAGAGGCCAGGAAGCCACCTTTTTGGGGTGTCAAGGCGCGCTTGACGGTAATCGATAGCCCAGCCTCCATCCGCTCCACTCCCTCCTGTACTCCCTCTGCCCGCGTGCGCCAAGCGAGTAGCACCTCCCGAGCTATTGGATGACCGACCTGGGTGTCGCCTCAATACGCGTCACTTTAATTTGTTCGCGGAAGAGCATGTCAGGCACTTGGGGGGCAATATAGTTCTTCCAATGCTCACTCTCATAGACGGCCTTATACAGCCGTTCCCGCTCTTCCTCACTTTCAAAGCGACGGATCCAGACATAGAGATCGTCTTCTTCCTGCCCCACAAAGCTCCCGAGAATGACCATGCCTTTCGAGACCTGGAATGGAATAATCTCCTCTTCCATGAACTTTACCCATTTTTCACGCTGCCCAGGCTTTGTACGATACTGCCGTAATTCAAAAAACATTGCATGCTCCTTCATACCAATACCAGCTCGCGTTACATGCACCTGACATCCTTTCGACTCTTACTACCAGAAACCCCCTGCACACGAAGCCTCCGCAGCTACCGCAGGCGCGGGAACACCTCCTTTTCGAGCCCACGCAAGAGGGCATCAGGACGGGTATAGCTGGCTTCATCACGCCACCAGATGGCGTCAATATCGAGGGCGGCCAGGGCACGCACACGATCAGCAATGGCAGCGCCCGAACCGACGCACAGCATGGCTTCCACGGCCGCGTCCGACACAAAGGTCGAGACCCGCTTGGCTTCCTCCCAGTCCACGGCGTGCCCCAGGTCAGGGTACAGCTTAGGGAATGCTCCCGTCAGCGCTGGTGGCTCAGGCAGGCCAGCGAGCCTCAAGAGCTCGCGTGCGTGTCCGTGGCGGTAGTGTCCAGCCACACACGGGCGCATGTGGTCGATGGCCCGCGCCTTATTCTCGTCCACCATGGCCTGGACCACCAGGATGCGACGCACCGTGTGTGGCTGTCGTCCGGCACGTTGCTCGCCGGCAGCGATGCGCTCGAGGGCCCAAGCCACAGCCCCCGGGGCTGCCCCAACGCTGATGAGCACGCCGTCGGCAATTTCTCCAGCCATCTCCAGCATTTTCGGACCTGTGGCGGCGAGGTAAATCGGCAGGCGTGGATGCGGCGTCGGCAGGGTGATCTCCAGACCGCCCAATTGCGTGGCCTGCCCCTGGAAAATGCTGCGCCACAGGAGTGTCGCATGCCGCATGGTCGCCAGGGTTGCCGCCTTGTGGCCGATGATGTAGGCCGAGCTATACCCCGTGCCAGCCACCAAATCGGCCCGCCCATTGGACGCTTCATCCAAGGTTAAGATCGTACTGGCCGTGGTCACAGGGTGACGCGTCAGGGGATTCGTCACACCAGGGCCGAGGCGTAAGGTTTTCGTGGTCATCGCCGCACACATCAGGTGGCCATAGACATCACGCCAGCGTCCCGCTAGCAGAGGGGTGTCAGGCATCCACAGAAAATCGTACCCTGCGCCTTCCACACGAGCAGCATACTCCGCTGTCTCCTGCGGAGTGCCAGCAGTAGGGACACGTATGCCAAAGCTCAAGGTCATGCTGTCTGCTCCTTACATATACGCCATCACAAATAACGCGCGAGAACCTGGCTATGCTAGAGGATTCGGGTCTAGCCGTCAATATATCACAGCGCTCTTGTGAAACGAGAGCGCGAGGGCAACGTTCCAGAACAGTGGGACTCTGGCTTCATAGGCAATTGCCACTTTGACGTCATTGACGGTTTTTTGTATTTTGATGGCGTCTTTATCCACTCTACTGATATCATTGACGTCTAAACGTTTTTTGATCATGGTATAAATTTCCTCGCGCGATTTTTCTTTTAAATCAAGCTCTTTCTTGAGAGAATTCACCACATCACCCACACTAAAAGCCTCAATATATACGGGAGCAACTTTCATGACAATGTACACAGCCAGGCCCACGGGAATAAGAATGAGAATGAGACCAACAGCTGTTAAACCTGCCTGGTGCTTCGCCCTATGCATGTCCATCTCCTTTAGCGGGCAACTGTCTCATGCGCAAGCAACGGGCTATCGTACCCGTGCAGTTGAAATTGTACGTGCCACCACCAGGGGGCGCAAGCAACATTTTGTCCCCCTTATAGAACCGTCTCACCATCTTTATTAGCCCTTGTATATTTATAGTAATTTAATGTATATATATGGTGAGGAGTGATTTTATGGATGAGAAGGTGACATTCAAATCGGGGGACCTGGTATTAGAAGGGCGTGTATGGCTCGCCACGGGGAGCCGGGATGTCGGTGTGGTACTCTGCCATCCTCATCCGCTGCATGGGGGAAACATGTACAGCAACGTGGTGTCGGCGGTCGCTGAGGCTTTATGGGAACACGATGTCTCGACGCTTAGGTTCAACTTTCGCGGTACGGGTGCAAGCACTGGCTCACATGGGGGCGGCGATACTGAGGATGCTGATGTCACTGCGGCAGTGGCATATCTATTGAGCTGCCAGCGTATTGCCAGACTGGTGGTGGCTGGGTATTCGTTTGGGGCCGGCGTGGGGCTCCTGGCTGGCGCCGCCGATGCGCGTGTGACGGCTCTGGTTGGCATCGCGCCACCTGTTGTACGCCGCGACCTGTCCCCGCTGTATACTTGTACAAAGGCCAAATTGTTCGTGACCGGCGATAAGGACCATGTCTGTCCGCTCCCGGTGCTCCAAGAGCTCATAGCGCGTTGTCCTGAGCCTAAAGCCCTGGCGCTTATCCCTGAGGCAGACCATTTCTTCTTAGGGCGAGAAGCCGAGGTCGCCGAAGCGGTGGTGACCTTTGTCACGCACGAGGTGACGGCGCCTATGCAGAAGAGATGACATGGGCTTTGCTCTCAATGTTAACTGGCATAGGTTGCCCCTCCCTGGGAGTTGCGCGTTGTCTATCCCTCTGCGACAATCAGGCAGGATCACAGACGAAGGCCGGAGAGGGGTATGCGTTGGTTCCACGAAGCTGTTGATTGCCTACATGTGGCGCTGTTACATCGCATCATACCCCCGGTGTTTCGGCACGGTATCGACTCACCCTCGTTGTCGGCACACCTGGCTGCGGTACGGCTCGCCCTGCCGGCGCTCACGGCCGCCGGCCACTACACCGTGCTTGCGCACACCCTGATAGGGGAGGTGGCGGCGGGGTTTCAGGTGCGTTGGGGCCCACACCCAGACCTGCCCGTTATTGTGTACCATCACGGTATTGCCGAAATGCCTTACGATAAAAGTTTTCGCGGTATTTTTCGAGGCCCTCTCGCAGGGCAAGCGCACCTCGTGGCCGTACGCGCCCCCTTTCATCGTACCTGGCTTGACCTGCTGCCAGGGCTCGCGAGCATGCAGCATTTTCTCACCATGTGTGCGGTGGCCGTGCACCTCGGCGAAAGCGTGCGTCAGGCTTTGCTGGCGCAGGGGGCCCGTGGCAGTATGGTCGTCGGGACCAGTCTCGGCGGGTTTCTCACCTTAGTGCATCATCTCACGTTTGGCACCGCGGACGGGTACGTGCCGCTGCTGGCTGGTCCCGACCTTGCGCATGTGATACTCAGGACACACTACCACCGCTTTCTGGCATCCCAGGCTCTGGCGCACCCTACTGCGCTGCAGGAACTCCTCGACTTGCGGCAGGCTTTGCAAGCCAGTGACACACGACGTGTCCGGCCCTTACTGGCGCAGTACGACCGGGATATGCTATACGACTATCACGCCGTGTGCTATGCTGCCAGCAGCATGCCAGTCGTGACCATTGCTCGCGGCCATATTACGGGATCTCTCGCCTTTGCAGCGCTGCGGGCGCACGTGCTGGCGTGTATGCAGGCATTGCTCCCGAAGTGCTGAGGGGCAGACACTATCGACAAGGGCTATACGCATCCGTGCCTGCCTGCTATGATCCTAGCAGGAGAGGTTGCAAGGATCCCCTGCTACGAAGGAGTTGCATGTGACGTACGCAGTGCGACATCAAGTCATCTTGGTGTTTATCTATGCCTGCCTGGTAGGTCTGCTCACCGCTCCGGTGCACGCCCAGGTCAGAGGTAGGGGTACTGACCCTGGTACCAAAACGTCTGAGCCGGCGCCACGGCAAGAAGCCATACCTGTCAATGCCAAAAGCGCCGTTCTGATGGAAGTGGCCAGTGGTCAGATGCTGGCAGCGCAAAACAAAGATGAAAAAATTGCCCCAGCCTCTTTCGCGAAGGTTTTAACCCTGTACATTGTGTATGACACGATCAGACGTGGAAAAATCCAACTCACTGATGAAGTCTATATCAGCAAAAAAGCCTGGGAAACAGGCGGGTCAAAAATGTATGTAGAGGTGGGTACGAAAGTGCCTCTTGAGGATATCATTAAAGGCATTGCCATTGTTTCAGGGAATGACGCGTGTGTTGCCATTGCTGAGCATATTTCTGGCAGCGCTGAAGTATTTGTCAAAATGATGAATGACACTGCACACAAGCTTGGCATGACCAATAGCCATTTTGATAACGTGCATGGTTTGCCGAGTCCCCAGCAGTATACCACAGCCCACGATATGGCCATACTCGCACGCAGTTATATCAACGAATTTCCAGATGCATTAAAAATCCATTCTACCCTCGAATATACCTATTCCGGGATACGACAAGACAACCGGAATACATTGCTGCGCAAAGATCCATCTGTCGATGGTTTAAAAACAGGCTTCATTGCTGAAGCTGGTTATCATCTTCTGGCAACGGCCAAACGCGATGAGCGGCGTTTGATAGCTGTCGTGATGGGCACCAAAAATCAGGCGATACGGGCTGAAGAAGCCCTCAAGCTGTTGAATTACGGGTATCGCAATTTTGCCTTTGTGTCCTTGTTCACCAAAGGGCAAGTCCTGTTCGATATGCCGGTCTGGAAGGGGCAGAAGAACGATCTACACATCGTGCCTAGCGAAGAGGGCATGATTGTAGTACCTGCCGAAGCGAAAAATAAGCTCGAGTACGAGGAAATTCTACCGGCGTACGTCGTTGCTCCCATCGAGAAAAATCAACAGATGGGTCAATATGTCGTGAAAATCGGCACCAGCGTTATCCGCTCTATACCCCTTGTCGCGGAGACAGACGTCCCGAAAGCGGGCTTCCTGAAGCTTACCTGGCATAGCATGATCTTCTTCCTCGGAGGCGTGCGCATTTTGACCTATGCCTTGCTAGGTATCGTCATCGTCGCTCTTGCCGTGCTTACCCTGAAATTCCTTGCCCGAACACGTCGGCAGAAATTGCGGGTGCGCTACTGACCAGATGCCGCGTATCTGCCACGGCATACCGCCGTCAGGGTGAAAGCCGACCGCCGGTATGAACACGGTCTCCGGGCAGATAGGCTAAGAGGGTGGCCATATCTGCCGGGAGTGGAGAGGTAAAATCTAACCACTGCTCGCTGTCTGGATGCTGAAAGCGTATATGCTCGGCATGCAGGGCCTGGCGCGGGAAGGCGTTGACAGCCTGCTCCAGGGCAGGGTGGCCTGGGAACCGTAGCAGTCCAGGACCATACATAGGATCGCCAATCACAGGGTGCCCGATATGTGCCAGGTGCACGCGGATCTGGTGCGTGCGGCCGGTTTCAAGCGCGAGACGCACGAGACTGACAGGCCCCCAGGCTTCTAATACCTGGTAGTGGGTGCGGGCAGCACGACCGTAGCGCTCGACGACGGCCATCTTCCGCCGCTGCTGGGGATGGCGTCCGATCGGTGCATCAATCGTGCCCTGCAATGCTGGCAGACGTCCACGCACCAGCGCCACATAGCGCCGCTGTAACTGGCGGGTTTTCAACTGTGCTGACAGATGCCAATGACTGCGGTCGTGCTTGGCTACCAGCAAGAGTCCCGACGTGTCTTTATCGAGCCGATGCACGATACCTGGGCGTTCCTCCCCGCCAATGCCCGACAGCGTCCGGCAGTGAAAGAGCAGGGCATTGACTAAGGTGCCACTGGCATGACCAGGGCTAGGATGCACCACCAGGCCTGGCGGTTTGTCGATCACCAGGAGAGCGTTGTCCTCGTAGACAATCTGTAGCGCTAAGGCTTCGGCGACAGGATGGGCGGGACGGGGAGGGGGGACATGTAACGTGATGATGTCCCCCTCCCGGACGCGATAACTGGCCGTCACCACGCCCTGGGCGAGACCAACCTGTCCCTCCTGGACGAGCCGTTGCAGCTGACTCCGTGAGAGTTCAGGCACATGCGCTGCGAGGTATTTATCGAGGCGAGTGCCGCTGTCCTCAGCCGCCACCTTAAACAGAAAGTGCTGCGGCGTCATGCGCTGTCACCCGCATTCCCTGGCAGCGCGGAACGAATCGAGCAATAACAGTCCTACTCCGATACAAATGCTGCTATCCGCCACATTGAATGCCGGCCAATGATAGGCGTACCAGTGCACGTCAATGAAATCAATGACCTGACCGAGCCAGACACGATCGAGACCATTACCGAGGGCCCCACTGATGATGAGACAGAGTCCCCACAGCCGCAGGGTATAGTGCGACGGTACCCGCACGAAGTAGATCATCAGCCCCACCAGTGCCAGGACGGTCACGGCAGGAAAGAAGAGGCGCAGAAATGTCTCGCCCTGCTGCGCCAACATGCCAAATGCCGCCCCTGAATTGCGCACATAGGTGAAGGCGAAGAGATTGGCAATAACTGGGCGCGACTCATGCAGGGCAAAGGTCGTATGGACGTAAAGTTTAGTCACCTGGTCAAGACCCAGAACAACGGGCACCAGGCAACCAAACAGCTGCCATTTCTTACTGGTAGACATTACGGCTCCTGCCAACATGCGACACCAGGCCTCCCTCGTGTTTCAGATGTGCATGGCCTCACGCACCTCCGCCATGGTCTCCTTGGCCACTGTACGCGCCTGAGCACTCCCGGCCACAAACACATCCATAGCTTCCTGCGGGTGCGCTGTATAATAGGCTCTCTTCTCGTGCAGGGGCTGCAAGTCCGTGAGCATGTTCCGAATGAGCACACCCTTACAATCGATGCAGCCAATACCAGCAGTGCGACAGCCCTGCGCTACCTCCTGGCGTTCTGCTTCGGTACTGTAGATGCGATGAAAGTCGAACACCGGGCATATCTCAGGGTTGCCCGGATCGCGACGACGCTGCCGGGCCGGGTCGGTCATCATCGTCTTCACTTTTTGCGTGAGCGTTGCCGGGCTGTCTGAGAGGTAGATAGTGTTATCATAGCTCTTGCTCATTTTGCGGCCATCGAGCCCCGGTAATTTGGGGACTTCCGTCAGTTTCGGCTGCGGCTCTGGGAAGATTTCAACATTGTAAAGACTATGAAAACGCCGTACGACCTCACGGCTCAACTCAATGTGCGCGACTTGATCAAGGCCCACCGGGACCCAGTGGGCTTTATACATGATGATGTCAGCCGTCTGCAGTAAGGGATACCCCAGAAAGCCATAGGTTGCCAGATCACGGTCTTTCAGTTCCTGTTGCTGTTCCTTGAATGTGGGGACACGCTCCAGCCAGGCCAGTGGTGTGATCATAGATAACAACAGATGCAACTCAGCGTGCTCCGGTACGAGAGACTGGATAAACAGCACGCTTTGCTTGGGGTCGAGGCCGGCACTGAGGTAGTCAATAGCAATTTCCCGTACCGACTCCCGTATTTGCGTTGTATCCGTGTACCCAGTCGTCAGGGCATGCCAATCTGCGATAAAAAAGAAACAATCGTACGTCTCTTGCATGTGCACCCAGTTCTTGAGGGCTCCGAGGAGGTTACCCAAGTGCGGTTTACCCGATGATCGCATACCGCTGAGGACCCGCTCTTTAGTCATGATGCTTCCTTACTGTGAGTAGCGTTTAACACCCCTCTGCTGTCAGGTTTGCTGTTTCCTCTCAAGGCGTCTACACCCCTGAAGGCAAGATGGGCAGGAACATGCAAGAGGCGAAGAGATATGAAGCGTGGCACATCAAGTACACTATGCCTTATGAAGTGCTAAATGTAGCGAATATGGCCAGTGGTCGTCAAGGCTGGGGGTGCCTCGACGCCCTACAGTGGTGCACCCACCAGACTTGGTTCTAGGGACTGGGAGTTGTAATCACAATGGTGGGGTGGTGTAAGTACGTCAGTGCGACACGCTGCACATCGACTTTGGTGACTTTGGCGATCCGCTCTGCTTCATGCTCGCTGAAGTCATACCCCAGGCCATACAGCTCGTTGAGCGCCATATCGCTGGCCATCTGGTCGTTGGCTTGCCGATGCAAGCGGGCAGTCACGAGCGCCATTGGTTTGGTATTGGCCAGTTCCTCATCACTGATCTGCCCGGCTTTGGCTTTCTCCATGGTCTGCAAGATCGCGTCGACCACCGTATGGACTTGGTCGGGTTGCGTGGCGGCGTAGATGCCAAAGTATCCGGACTCCAAGCCGAGCCAACTAAAGGCATGCACCACATAGACCAGTTGCTGACCACGGAGTGCATTGTGGAGCCAGCCGCCGGGGATATTCAGACCCGAGACAATGCCATCGAGAATATATAAGGGATAGCGATCAGCCAGGTTCGACAGGGTTGTCCCCGGGAAACCGATGTAGATAGCGGCGACCTGTTTCTGGGTCTGTTTGACCTGTCGACGCACCTGGGTCGGGGGAGGCTCCGCTGGCACCTCCGGCAAGGTCACAGGGCGAGACAGGAACGTGCGAAACGTTTTTTCTACAGTGGTCACGGTCTGGGCTGGATCAATGTCACCAACAATGGCCAGCACCATATTGTCGGGCACCACATAGCGCTGATAAAAGGCGACCACATCCTGACGTTGGAGATGCCGCAAGGTCTCAGCCGTGCCTTCCGGTGATAGGCGATACGGGCTGACGGTGAAAAACAGTTGGCGCCACAGCCTCTCGATCTCCGTCCGCCAATCGTCGTTTTGTCGTTCCAGGGCGGCGAGCAACAGCCGCCGCATTTTCGTGAGTTCGTCGTCAGGAAAGTTGGGATGGAGAATGATGTCTGCATAGACCTGGAAGATCTCGTTAAAATCCTCGTGTAGGCAGGTGGCGTTGACGAAAAAGCTGTTGTTCCCAGACTCCGCGGCCACCGTGGCGCCTCTGGCGTCAAAAATAGCCGCAATCTCCTCGGCACTGTGACTGGTCGTGCCCTTCAGCAGCAGGCTGGCAGTGAGTTGTGATAACCCGTTGGTGTCGGGCGTTTCGACACGTACCCCCCCTTTGAAGTACGCTTGCATGGCTACGGTCGGCAGGGCAGGGTTGCGCTTCAGCAAGAGCGTCATGCCATTTGCCAGTACTTTTTTGACCACTGGCTCTCTCTGCGCCACTGGGGTCGGGGCGAGGGCAGACGGGGTGTCACTTTGAGGGCGTACGACCGCCTGTGCTAGGGTCTCCTCACGCAAATAAAGACGCGCCACCTCGCGGATATCCTCGGCCGTCACCTGCTGGATATTCCGGGCATAGGCTTCGCTAAAATTCGGATCATAGGTGCTGAGCATATTGAGCCCGAGTGCATGGGCTTGTTGCTCAACGGTCTGGCGCTCGAAGACATAATCGGCAAGCTTTTGCTTTTTGGCTCTGGCCAACTCCTCTGGGCTCACCAGTTCCTCACGCAGGCGATACAACTCCTGGAGAATGGCCGCCTCGGCGGCTGGCAACTGCTCAGGAGCGAGCGCTGCTGATACTGCCAGGGTGCCCACGGCGTAGGCGGGGGTGTACGATGCTGCCTGAATCGCGTAGACGAGCTGCTGTTCTTCCTGAATATGGCGTACCAGGCGTGCACTGTCGCCATTGGCGAGAATATAGGCCAGGACGTCCAGGGGATAGAGATGCGGATGGGTTAAGGCGACGGTGCGAAACGATAGGCTCACGGTTGCCTGCGAGACTGCCATCTCTTTCACCACCGTACGCTTACCAAGCTGCGGGGGCTCCTCGGGAAGGCCGATCGCCGGGAGCGGCCGACGCTCCCCCTGCCCAAACGTCTGGCGCATGTGCGCCAACACCTCAGGCGTTTGCACATCGCCCACCACTACCACCAGCATATTGTTGGGGGTATACATACGCTGGTAATAGCGCACCAGATCGTCACGGGT
>JBMDXC010000524.1:0-2946 GCA_048594805.1 Candidatus Entotheonellaceae bacterium
GTGACGTACGCCTGGTCGCCTACATCGTCCCGCAGCAGGGGTCGACGCCTACGAGTAGTGCTCTGCACAGTTTTCTGCACCAGAAGCTCCCGTATTATACGGTACCCTCCGCCATCATTGTGCTCGCCGCCCTTCCGCTAACGCCGAATGGCAAAATAGATCGCCAGGCGCTGCCTGTCCCCGATTGGACGCACCCTGAATTGGCCAATGCTTTCATTGACCCGAGGAGTAAGTTTGAGCACGACATTGCTGAACTCTTGCAAAATCTGCTGGGAGTTGAATCAATAGATGATATTTACGAACTGGTGGCGGGTTTTGCAGATTGGCCTCAACTCTTGGAGCTTTGGGAGAAAACTGATTCAGTAGGATTGAATCAACTATCGTCAAAGGAGGCTACTGCACCATAAGCGCATGTGCAAACCACGCTGTAACAACGCTCATTCTCGTCCAACTCTCTACAACGGAGTTCAACGCGTTTCTCTTACTGCACCTATCGATACCTAAGCGTGGCCCGAAGTGTAAACTCAACTATTATCGCGTTTTTAACTTCGGCTTATGAGTGCTCTCTGGACGCCGTGAAAGCGCAAGGTCTCAATGTGGGGGGCAATTGAACTCAGGCTGTCTTCGGTGGCAATGAACTTGAGGTGTGGGTGGTCCTGACATAGCTTGGCAATAAAGCGCTTGGCGGCCTTCCATGCGCAATCATGTTTGTCCGTGCCATCGTGTTGCACCATCGGTTCGGGCATCAAGGAAATCACTTCATGCACGTCAGGATGGATAAGCACCTATCCCGCTAAGCTGGCCATGATATCCCCCTCTCCATCGCCGTGAAGAAGGGGATGTCAGGCGGGGCAATGTGCTCCACCCTTCAGCACGGTGGGGATGGTGGCGCAGACGCCCTGCTATCCGTCTCAGTGGGCGACTGTCACGGGTTGATGCGCCCGGAGGAAGTCGCGCACCTGGTTGATCGTCCTAGCGAGCAGGTCCTTTGGCTCTCTCCAGGGATAGACCGTCACCTCGGCCTTTGGCGCCAGGGCCGCGATATCCATGGAGACCTGGTACGGGTGCGCTGGTGTGTCATCGGGCATAACGAGCATCGGTGTCTGGCATGCACGCGCGAAGTCGCGTGATACGCTGTACACGAAGTCGGGCTGGACGCGGTACAGGTTGTGCAGGTACGCCTCAATGGTCTCCATGGTCACGTCGGGCCGCCGGGCACGCAATTCGGGTGCCCAGTTGTCGCGGCCGGAGTTGTACATGACGTCCGGGTTCTCTGGCCGGTGCCCGACCGGCTGGCAGAGCACGGCGGCCACGACGCGGTCGGGTGCCCGTTCCATAAGCTTGAGTGCAAATGGGCCACCGATGCAGTAGCCTATGAAGAAGAACTCCCGTATGCCGAGATGATCCATCAGCCCCAGTTGGTCGTCAGCGAAGGCTCCCCACGGGTCGTTGACTGGGATCGGCCCGGTGGACTCGCCGCCATTCGCGTTGCGCTGGTCCATCGTGATGCAGCGGAAGTCGTTCTTGAATTCCTCCATGGCGTTGAACACCGCGGTCGGCCAATTGCTGACACGGGAGTTCAAGCCCCCGCCGGGTGTGACCAGCAGCGGGAAGCCGGAGCCGGCCTCCTCGTAGCGGATGCGGACGTCGCCCTTTGTATAAAACGGCATAGCAGTCTCTCCTCACAGGGGTGTGAAAGAAGGTCGATTTCCGATGCTCTACCTCAGTGAGAGAATATCATCTTCGCAAGTAAATTGTCTATTGTGCTAGCCATCCTAGGTTCCCTAGGCCAACCCTGAATGCGGCTGCACAGGTGCCGCCGAGGTATAGCCATGCTCCCCTGCTGGATGCTCGCGTTCCTATGCCCCGTATGGTAAACATATTCGAACATATTATGCCCACAGCCTTTCTCTTCTGACTGCGCTCGGAGGTAACCACGGACAATGACCCCTCACTGGCCAAACCACGTCATGACATCCGTGACACTGGCGCGACGTTAAGACGGCCGTCCCCTAAAAGCAGCCGCCCGCTAAGTAACCAGGCCGTGGAACCGCAAATAAGAGCACTGACAGACAAAAGGCCATACTTTGATATTAAAGGATTAGCCATCGGACACGATCAGCTTAACTTCTACGCGGAGGACTTATGACGCGTATGCCCCATGAGACCAGCAGTAGGCCGCTCTACGCTGGCCTGGAGGCTGGTGGCACCAAGTGTGTCTGCGCTGTCGGCACAGGGCCTGACGACCTGCGCGCGTGCACACAGTTTGCGACGACGACACCATCTGAGACCATGGCACGCACTGTAGCCTTTTTTGAGGCCTATCGCTCCGGGCTCATGGCCCTGGGGATTGCCTCCTTTGGACCACTTGACCCTCGTCCCAACTCCGCATCGTTTGGCTTCATCACCTCCACACCGAAACCAGGCTGGGCCCACACTGACCTGGCAGGGACCCTCAGCCGGACTCTGAGGCTGCCAGTCGCTTTTGACACCGATGTGAACGCCGCAGTGCTTGCTGAGCAACGCTGGGGAGCAGCCCGGGGCCTTGAGACCTTGCTCTACGTCACAGTCGGCACTGGTATCGGGGGTGGTGCCATGGTGCATGGGCGCCTGCTCCACGGCCTCTTGCACCCGGAGATGGGGCACATCCGCATTCCCCACGACTGGCAGGGGGATCCGTTTCCCGGTTTATGCCCCTATCATGGCGATTGTCTGGAGGGGCTGGCCTCCGGTCCAGCCCTCGAAGCACGCTGGGGCAAGCCGGCTGACACCCTCCCCGTAGACCATCCTGCCTGGTCGCTGGAAGCCCGCTATTTGGCCCTGGGTCTGGTCACCTTTATCTGTATACTGATGCCACAACGTATCATCATAGGAGGTGGGATCTTGCATCAGGAGCATTTGTTTCCACGTGTGCGGTACGAGGTACAACAGTTACTCAACAACTAC
>JBMDXC010000525.1:0-2018 GCA_048594805.1 Candidatus Entotheonellaceae bacterium
GAGAGCGGGAAGCCGAACTTGCCGACCTTTTGGTACAGATTCCGCAGGTGTGGGGTCTTGACGTTGATCGGGGTCCCGACCTCCGCGGACAGGGTGTTAGAGCCAAAGAACCCCGGCTTGGTGGTCACCCCGGCGTTGGCCGTGGGGTCGAGCGCATGACAGTCGCCACAGGCAAAGCGTCCGGCCCCGTTGGGGTGGCCCGGCGCCAGCGGATCGAAGAAGGTCTTGGGGCCAAAGAAGATATCAAAGCCCAGTTGTTGTTGCGGGGTCAAGGAGTTGTCCAGGTGGCGAATCGGGTTCGGGGGGTACATCACCTCCAGGATGAAGCGGGTGAACGCCTCCATATCGGTATCGGGGATCGGGCTGTCGCGCCCGAGGAGTCCGGGGAAGGCGACGTTAAACGCCTTGAACGCTAAGCGCTCGTTGAAGTGGCCGGCGTTGGGCGGTGCCGAGGGCTCCACGGCGGCGCCTGTGCGATCGCCGCGCCAGTGCATGGGTCCCTGGTTGTCCATGCCGCGTAAGCTCTGGGTGGTCATAACGCCTTTCATAGAGGCGAAGACCCGGGTCGAGGGGGTGTTGACATAGACGTTGGGATCGGGGACGTTGGGCTGGTCCGGGTTGCCCAGATTCCAGCCCAGGTGATCCATATCGCCGAAGATATGGCAGCTCGCGCAGGCGGAGTCGCCATGGCTGGAGCTGAACGAGGCGTCATACAAGAACCGGCGGCCACGCACGACATGCGCCGGCTCGGGGTTGTACATCGCCACCCCGCCAATCTCGGTCTTGGTCTGCGTGTTGATCATCTTGATCGCGTTGTCGAAGCGCGTCAGCACATACAGACGCGCCTTGCTCTCCTCCAGCAGCACGCCTGTAGGGCCACCGCCGCTGAGCCGGATCTGGTGGGTGGTGTTGGGGGTGAAGGTGTCCTGTTCAAGTGCGGTGGTGTTGTAGACCGCTACCTTGCTGGAGCCCAGCGCCGCGACGTAGAGGGTTTGACCGTTTGGCGTGATCGCCATGCCCATGGGGAAGGCCACGCTCGTGGCGTTCTCCGGGTTGGGGAGCGGCGCGCAGCAGGTGTCGTAATCAATGTGCTTATTGAGGTGGCGTGGGGTCACGGTCCCGGTAGGATCCAAGACGGTGATGCGGCTGAAGGCGATCCGCCCGCGCACGGAATCCGCCGGGTTGGTGACTGCACCGGCGAAGCTATTGGCCCCCTCAAAGCGCTGCTGGTTATTGGACTCCAGGTTGGTGATGTAGACTTTGCCGGTGAGGGGGTTGACGAGCATGTTCAACAAGATCGTGCCGACGTGGGCGTAGATATCCGTCGAGCCGGTGAGCGCCACCGGCGGGTTCGCGTTAGCGTTAATGGTGAAGACGTCGTAATCAGGTAGGGTGAACATCATCTCGGCATCGCGGAGGCCGCCGTTCTCGTCCCGCCAGTGTGTGCCGTCGTACGTGACGATCACGGACGTCGGTGGCTGCTCTTCACCGAAGGCGTTGACGTTGACGTTAAACGGCAACTGGCTCGAGGGCGCCAAGGGTGGGAGCGGATTCGCCAAGCCGGGGAGGGTGGCCCCGAAGGTGGAAGCGGTAGCGTTGCCGCTGTGAAAGGCCGCGACGTAGACCTTCGAGCCGTCCGGGGTGACGGCGAGTGCCCGCGGGGTGTCCGCAAAAAAGGTCAAGATCGTGAGGGGCGTCCCGCCCATGCTCGTGCTGTCGCCCCCGCTGGCAGCGTCGAAGACCCAGACATCGGCGCGCCCAACACCGGGGGTGGAGAGTTGCGGGTCCATGGGGGCGTTCTGGCCACGATGCGCGGTCGTGATGAAGGCTTTGCTCTGGTCGGGGCCCGCAAAGACGATGTCGCGTGGCTCATCGCCGACGAGCAAAGTACGGGTGACGTAGGACTTCTTGCCGTCGAGCTTGACGATGCTGACGCTATCGGAGAGGTGGTTGACGACCCAGGCTTCCTGGTTCGTGCGCGCCGCCACAGCCACCGGTTCCAGGCCCACCGGCACCGA
>JBMDXC010000526.1:0-6558 GCA_048594805.1 Candidatus Entotheonellaceae bacterium
GATGACGAGGCGTTGATGGCCAGTGGTGTTATCGTCAATGCGCTTGCAAACGGGCAACCCGCTAAAGTCGTGCTCGTTACAAACGGTGACCATAGAGAAGGCATGGCATACGGTCTTAAGAGACAAAAGGAATCTATTACAGCCATGCGCCAGCTCGGTCTGCAGGAGACGGATATCGTCTTTCTGGGCTACCCTGGCGATGTTACAGGTCTCCTGCGCCTGATGAACAATTACCTGACCGCCGACGTGGCCTACACATCCGTTGTTGGAGCTGACGCAACTTATGGCACAAGCGGGCTAGGTAAGCGTGATTTTCATGCATGGCTGACGGGCAAGGCCGCAGCCTACAACGCACCGAATCTGCAAGGTGATCTTGAAACGCTCATACGAGCCTGGCGACCAGCGCATATCTACACGACATCGCGTTTCGATGAGCACCCGGATCACCGCGCCGTGTACTATTTCGTCGCGCGCGCCGTGCAATGCGTGCGGCTTGAAGAGCCGTTTTATGCACCCATACTGCATACGACAACTATTCACGACATCACGACCGAGCCGTATGACGATTTCTGGGGGCACAATGAGCTACCACCCTTCCGTGCGGTTGATTTTAGCGGGGATTTCCGCTGGCCACTGCCGGCACATTCGGCAGAAAACTCTGCACTGAGTCGCTTTGATGCCTCGGCATACTTCAGCCAACCGCCGAATTTCTGGCGTACTGGTCTGCCCTGGTCAGCAGTTGAAAGCCTGCCCGTACCACCGTCAATGCGCGTCACCACTGCGGCGCAAAATCTCAAGTATCAGGTGTTGACGAGCTACGCTTCGCAGCCGCTGCACTGTCTTGTACCGTACTGCAAGCAGGACGAAATCTTCTGGACGGAGTCCCCGCCCGCAAGTGAATTACTTGCTTTTCCTCCTGTGCAGCTCCATAGCAAGCCTGGAAGAGCCGCTGTACTCGCTATTACACTGGTCAAACCTGCTCACGCGCCACGTGCCATTGCGTTTGCAAGCAGTGATGAGGGCGTTGTTGTTGTGCCGCCGGCTGTCATTGTGCCAACAGGTGCAGTGACGGCTGTATGTGCAGTGCGAGCCGTGGGGGTAGGAACGGCCACGGTGAGCGCGAACCTGGACGAGCCACGGATTGTGGCGAACATAACAGTTACGGATGATAAGATCTGCGCGCCTAAAGGGCATGCGGCCACTGTGGCCAGGGAGAAGTGAGGCTATGAAAGCAGTCATCTTGGCAGGAGGATTTGGGACGCGCTTGTCAGAAGAAACGGGCTTCCGTCCCAAGCCGATGGTAGAAATCGGCGGCAAGCCGATTCTGTGGCACATCATGAATATCTATGCTGTGCAAGGTGTGACTGAGTTCATCATTACGCTGGGGTATAAAGCAGAAGTCATCAAAGAGTATTTTTTGAACTTTTATGCCATCAACAATGACATCACCGTCGACCTCGCTACGGGGGAAGCCATCGTGCATGGGAACAATCAACTCCCATGGACCGTGCACCTGGTTGACACGGGACTACACACCCAAACAGGGGGACGTTTGAAACGTGTGGAGAGATGGCTCGAGGACGACGAGACCTTCATGTTCACCTATGGGGATGGCGTCGCTGACATCGATCTCACAGCTCTGGCGGCATTCCATCACGCCCACGGCAAGCTGGCGACGGTGACAACTGTACGCTCGCCAGCGCGTTTTGGTCGCATCACGTTTGATAGCGACCGCATCGCTACCTTCTACGAAAAGCCGCAGGCTGGCGAGGGTTGGATCAACGGTGGATATTTCGTCCTCGACCGCCGTGTCCTCGACTACATCGACGGCGATGGCACCGTCTGGGAGCGTGATCCGGTCGAACATATAGCCCAGGATGGGGAATTGATGGGTTATCAGCACTATGGCTTCTGGTCATGCATGGACACGCTCAAAGAGAAAAATATGCTGGAAGAACTCTGGAACAGCGGCAAAGCGCCCTGGAAGATCTGGTAGCCGAGGGTGCAATAAGGAAGCATGAGGTTGCCTAACATGCGTGTACTTGTGACTGGCACAGACGGCTATATCGGGGTCGTACTGGCGTCCTTCTTGCTCCAACGTGGCTACGATGTCGTGGGATTGGATACGGGATTTTACCGTGATGCCTGGCTCTACAACAACGGGGTGAGCACTCTGCCGGCTGTGAAGAACAAAGACCTGCGGCGCATGACTACTGACGATGTGGCTGGGATGGATGCAGTGGTGCATTTGGCCGAACTTTCCAACGATCCGTTGGGACAGCTCAGTCCGCACATTACCTACATCATCAACCATCAGGGCAGTGTGGCCCTGGCGCGGCTGTGCCAGGCGGCGGGCGTACCGCGCTTTGTCTACACCTCGTCATGTAGCGTCTATGGCATCGGTGGGGGGAGCGAATACAAAACCGAAACCTCTACGCCACAGCCGCAGACGGCCTATGCTGAGTGCAAGGTGCTGGTGGAACGCGATGTCTCGGCCATGGCCGATGCGACCTTTTCCCCAACCTTTCTGCGTAATGCGACGGCCTATGGCCCCTCACCGCGCATGCGCTTTGATCTGGTGCTGAATAACCTGGCCGGATTGGCGTGGACAACGAAAAAGATCCATATGACTAGTGACGGCACGCCGTGGCGCCCGCTGGTCCACGTGCTGGATATTTGTGAGGCCATCGCCTGTACCCTAGAAGCCCCGCGTGAGGCGATCCATAACGAGATCTTCAATGTAGGCAACACCAGCGAAAATTATCAGGTGCGGGAGGTCGCTGCGGTCGTGGCTGAGGTGTTCCCCGGCTGTGATCTTGTCTTCGGCACGAGCGATGGCGATAACCGGAGTTACCGTGTGTCATTTGACAAAATTGCCACCCATTTGCCCGGCTTTCAGTGTCGACGCCATGTGGCCCTTGGAGCGCGTGAACTGCATGCCGTCTTTGAACGCATTGGGATGTCACGAGACATCTTCGAATCCCGTGCCTATACTCGTCTCAAGCAAATCCAGTACCTCCGTGATACCAGTCAGGTTGATGAACACTTCTTCTGGCAATAATTCCTGGCGCTCCATGTAGTGAAGGCCATTCTTCCTTATGAAGAATCGCTATTATGAAATTAGGAATCCATATAATGCCGCAGTATACATATGTGCAGATCAGGGGAAAGGTCTATTTGTGCTTGCAACAAAATCTTGCAGTCTTAGCTTGGTTACTGGCTATCAAGGGGAGGGCGCTTGGATTTGGTCGAGAGAGCCTCATGACGACCTTTGAGAACCCATGGTTATTGGCAAGCTGGCTGAAAAATCTTCTCCAATACCAATTCAACATACAGAATAGCGACTCTAGACTGGAACTGCCTTTTTATGGAAATCTCTGTCTACTGGTGAATAGAGGATACAAAATTTTTGACCTTCAGAGAGAAAGAGTGGTTAAAATCTTTAAAGATGATGTTGATATGGCTTCTATTAGAAGCGAAATAGAACGAGTGAGAAATGTCGGGCAATATGATTTTGCTCCTTCTGTTCGACGGTGGGATATTGAGGCACGATGGTATGAAGAAGATTATGTGAATGGAAGTCTAATCACTTCATCAGATATGAAGACTTATGCAAAGAACTACTATCAGTATGCTGCTCCATGTATTGAGCGTATGATATTCTGTGAGGCTCCGCAGGTCACAAATGTAGCAGAGTATGTCAACAACATGATGGATGTGTTTTTCGGCCGATTGCTGGGAGATGGATTGGATATAAGCAGAGTTCGTCCGATTCAGGATTTCATGCATCTCATAGCTGACGATTTGTGCCATGCTGGGGATCTTCAGATTCATTTAGCCCTGTCTCATGGAGATTTTGATCACTGCCCGGTCCTGCGAACAAAGCAGGGCATAAAAGTTATCGATTGGGAATATATGGCCTATAGAAGCACACTATTCGATCTTTATAATTACTTTATGGTCCAATTATTTTGGAAGGATACTGTACCGGGCTTGGTCTCAGAGATCGATAGTGCCCTTTCGTCCCTGCAGGCACGCTTAGCCCGGAGAGCCCCAGATGTCGCCGAGTCCTTGCGCCCTTTAGCGCGGGTCTATAGGTTGCTTTACTATATCGAGCGCATCTGCTCAGTAGTGGAGGTCCGTGGGCTTGATGTGAAATGTATGCAGCGATGGATGGACGCATTCAATGGCTATGAGGAGATGGTGGCAGGTGTGCCCTAGCGAACACGCTAGACTGTCCCAAGCCCTTCAACATGAGTAGGATCATGTTATGCATGTGTGTTGCTGTCGCTTTTGTGGCGCATCGCTCCGCGTCACCATGGTCGATCTTGGTATGTCGCCGCTCGCGAATGCGTATCTCACGGCGGAGCAATTGCACCAG
Organism: Candidatus Entotheonellaceae bacterium; assembly: GCA_048594805.1. GTDB lineage: Bacteria > Tectomicrobia > Entotheonellia > Entotheonellales > Entotheonellaceae > SXND01. Next base: position 4,382 of record JBMDXC010000526.1, read on the forward strand.
ATGGAGCCGTTTTATCCGCTCCGCGTCTACGTATGCGAGCACTGCTGGCTCGCACAACTGGAAGCCTTTACGGCTCCAGAGTCGATTTTCTCCGACTACGCCTATTTCTCATCGTATTCCGACTCGTGGCTGCAACACGCCAGGGCGTATGTGGAGATGGCGATAGAACGTTTCAGCCTCAACGCCACCAGTCAAGTCGTTGAGATTGCCAGCAATGATGGCTATCTGTTGCAATACTTCGTTGACTGTGGTATCCCGGTGCTCGGCATTGAACCAGCAGAAAACGTGGCGGCGGCAGCGCAACAGCGCGGTATCCAGACGCTTGTCCGATTCTTCGGTGAGGGCCTGGCCAAGCAACTCGTGGCGCACGGCACGCAAGCTGATCTGGTGGTCGGCAACAATGTGCTGGCGCATGTGCCGCAGCTGAACGACTTTGTCCGTGGTCTGAAGATCGTGTTGAAACCGCACGGTGTGATCACGATGGAGTTTCCACACCTGCTACGGCTCATGGCGGAGAAGCAATTCGATACCATCTATCATGAGCATTTTTCCTACTTTTCCTTACGCACGGTGTGTGCTGTCTTTGCGGCGCATGGCCTCACCCTCTTTGACGTCGATGCATTGCCTACCCACGGTGGTTCCTTGCGCATCTATGCCCGGCATAGGGAGGACACGTCGCATCCGGTTACGCCGCGGGTCGCTGATCTTCTAGTGCGTGAAGAGGCAGCGGGGCTGCAATGTGTGGACACATATCTGGCCTTTGCCGAGGAAGTCAAAGCGACCAAACGCCGCTGCCTGGCATTTTTCCTCGAGGCGAAACAGCAGGGGAAAAGTATCGCGGGCTATGGGGCCCCGGCGAAGGGTAATACCCTGCTCAATTATCTAGGTGTGCGGACGGATTTACTGGACTATACGGTCGACCGTAGCCCCCACAAACAGCGACATTTTCTCCCTGGCACACATATCCCCATCCTGCATCCGGACGTCATCACCACCACGAAGCCAGACTACCTGGTCATACTCCCGTGGAATATCGAGGCCGAGATTCGGCAGCAGATGGCCCACATCCGAGCATGGGGCGGTCAGTTCGTGACTTTCATACCTGACGTGGCGGTGTCGGGATGAAATTCCTCCCCACCATCCTCCCGGACACCTTCGTTATAGAACCGGAGTTGCTGGGCGATACGCGCGGTTTTTTTGCGCGTACCTGGTGCCAGCAGGAGGCCGCAGCACAGGGCCTGCACCCTACCTGGGTGCAGTGCAATATCTCCTTCAATCGGACGTGCGGCACCTTGCGCGGTATGCACTACCAGACAGCCCCGGCAGCGGAGAGCAAGCTGGTGCACTGCACCAGAGGAGCGCTGTACGACGTGGTGATTGACTTGCGTCCAACGTCACCTACCTACATGCGCTGGGTGGCAGTGGAATTAACGGCCGATAACCGTCTCATGCTCTATGTGCCGGAGGGGTGTGCGCATGGCTTCCAAACGCTGGCGGACAATACAGAGGTTTTCTACCATATGTCGGCGTTCTATGCGCCAGCATGCGTGCGTGGCGTACGGTGGAATGATCCAACCTTTGACATCCATTGGCCGCTGCCAGTGAGAGTCATTGCAGACCGCGACCAGCAGTATCCTGATTTTATAGGGAGTAGGGAGTAGGGGAGGAGATGTGCGTGTCATGACGAGTGGAACGGACAGCTTGCTGGCCCTACCACCGGAAAGCGGCGAGGCGATGTACCGCTTCATCGGTGAGCTGTTTCCGCTCTGCCGTAGCATCACAGGCAGCGGCGTGCGCGCGACATTGCAGGCCATCGCCCAGCGGATTCCGCTCACCCTCCACGAGGTGCCGAGTGGCACACCGGTGTTGGACTGGACTGTCCCGCAGGAATGGCATATCCGCGATGCCTTTATCAAAAATGCTCGCGGTGAGCGCCTCGTCGATTTCCATCAATCCAACCTGCACGTAGTCAACTACAGCGTACCAGTGCATGCCACCATGACGCTGGACCAACTCCGTCCGCACCTCTTTAGTCTGCCCGATTTCCCTGACTGGATTCCGTATCGCACCTCCTACTACGCCCCGGCGTGGGGATTTTGTCTGCGCCACACACAACTGACGGCACTGCGCGAGGATGAAGCCTACGAGGTATGCATTGACGCTAGTCTGGACGACGG
>JBMDXC010000527.1:0-6389 GCA_048594805.1 Candidatus Entotheonellaceae bacterium
GCAGGAAGAGGCGATGCTGCATGCCGCAACGCTGCCGGCATTGGAGCCAGAACCGGCTCCTGGTGACTAGGAAAGCGCAGGCATGAGGACATTCCTGAAGGTTTTTGCGTTTAATATCATAGTCATTGCTTTCTTTTTGTATGTTGGCAACAGTATCCCGCAGCTGCGCCAGGACCCTCCACAGGAACTGGTGTTAGCGGCTGATGCACCCGTCGGAGATTTTGTGGCGGCAGGGCAGGACATTTTTTATGGCAAGGGGACCTGCGCCCTGTGTCATGAAATTGGCAAAAAAGGTGAGCGCTGCCCAGACCTGGCCGGCGTGGGGGAGCAGGCTGAGATGCGTATCAAGGAAGCGGGCTATAAGGGCAAAGCCACGAATGGTGCGGAATACCTTGTGGAATCCCTCATGGACCCAACGACGTATGTCGTCGAGGGCTACCAGCCCAGCATGCCACCCGTCGGTCGCCAATTGAGTGATTTAGAGCTCGTCGCTGCGGTGGCGTTCCTGCAGTCACAGGGGGGCGAGGTAACGGTGAATGGCCAATCGCGCTTTCCGCAATGGCGTGGTGAGGGCGGCGGGGCCGCACCAGCCGCTGCGGCGCCAGCACCGGCAACTGTCGCTGTCACCCCGAGTGGGGCGTCTGGGCAGGAGTTGGTACAGCAGTGGGGCTGTGTCGCGTGTCATAAACTCGATGGCCCTGAGAAGCTACTGGGGCCCAGCCTGTGGGATATTGGGGCGCGCCAGGATGCCAATTACATTCGTGAGGCTATCTTGCAGCCAGACACCGTGGTGGTGGAAGGCTTTCCAGCAGGTTTGATGAAGGGTACGCTGGATGGCAGTGGCTTTTACCAGAAGGTGCCGCTGCAGGATCTGAATGCCATCGTGGACTATTTGGCTTCACTGAAAGGCGGCAAGTAGAGTTGTCGGAGACGGTCCGACCGGGATGGAGAACGATGAAGCGTCGCATACCCATTTATGGCAAAGCAGTGCTGGTGTTTCTCGTTGCCCTGTTCGTGTATGTGGTCGTGGTGCCACTGGCCTCGGCGCCAATACCGGGGCAGCTCTTTGGCTGGTATATCGTGACCACCGTGGTGGCGATTCTGCTTTATGTCTCCTCGACAGAGGCCTTCTGGGAAGAATTTGCTACGCCGATACGCCGTCTCTTATTAGCGCGTACAGCCATCACGAAACCGCTCCGTGTGGTCATCTTCATTGGCTTACCGCTACTCATTGGCTGGTATTTCTCGACCTGGGCCTCTGGCTCAGCGGAGCCACCAGGGGGCTTGCGGGTGATCCATCCCACCCCGCCGGCCTCGATAGACGTCAAGGGGAGGCGGCTCAATTTGAAAGAGGTGACGGTCAATCCGCTGCGCGCCGATGCCGCACGCCTGGCAGAGCATACCGAACAGGGGCGGCAGATCTACTACAAAAATTGTTTTTTCTGTCACGGCGACGCCCTGGATGGGAATGGTCATTATGCGAAGGGTTTTAACCCCCCACCGGCGAATTTTCAGGATCCTGGCACGATTGCCCAGCTCTCGGAATCCTTCTTGTTCTGGCGTATTGCCAAAGGTGGACCAGGGTTGCCAGATGCGTCCACCCCGTGGGATTCGGCCATGCCGGTGTGGGAGAACATGCTGACGGAAAATGAGATCTGGCAGGTGGTCCTGTACTTATATCAGACGACCGGGCACAGGCCGCGTGTGATGGAGGAAGGTGGCGGCAGTGGGCACTAAGGACAGGGAGTACACGCAGGGCATGCGACGCACACCGAGGAGACCAACAACGCTGGCGATGATGCTTGGTGCTGGCATCCTCGTCGTAGGGGCCTGGCTGAGTGCGCCGGTTCTGGCGCAAACTGGTGCAACGCCCTTAGCACCCGAGGCTGAGGCTGGGAAGCAGCTCTATATGGACCGCTGTCAGCACTGTCATGGGGAAAATGGTGACGGCAAGGGCGCTGCCGCCGAGGTTGTGTACCCCAAACCACGGGATTTCACGTCAGGAATTTATAAGTTCCGCACGCACCATGAAACCGCTGATGGCAACAAGATAGCTGGAGATGGGGATATTTTCCGGAGCATCAATGACGGGTTGCACGCGACCTCCATGCCGGGGTGGGCTGGGTTTTATAACAAACAGCAAATTGGGCAACTCGTGGCTTACATTAAAACGTTTGCCTCGGTTTTTCAGGAAGACAAACCCGGGGCGCCCCTGGATTTCAGCGGCGAGATACCTTCCTCACCAGCCAGCATTGCGAAGGGCAAAGAGCACTTTGAAAAGACTTTTGAGTGCTATACCTGCCATGGCATGGCAGGACGCGGCAACGGCCAGCAAGCGTTAGATGGTCTGAAGGACGACTGGGGGGAGCGTATCTGGCCGGCAAATTTGACCAAGCCATGGACCTATCGTGGGGGGGCCAGCCGGCGAGACATCTTTCGCAATATTGCTTTAGGCATTACCGGCACACCGATGCCGGCCTTTGCCGATCCAGATCCTATGGCGGCCGCGCGCGCGGAGACCGACCCGCAGCGTAAAAAGGACTCTGAGGCGTTGGCGCGTGAAGTACGGGAGAATATCTGGCATACGGTGAACTATGTGCAGTCCTTGTGGACGTACCCTGTAGAGCCAGAAGCGAAATCAACCCTGACGGCCACATTAGTGGATGAACCCCTGCCATCCAGCCCTGATGCTCCGGTGTGGAAAAAGGCCCCCATAAACTATTACCCCCTGGTGGGACAGGTCATTGAAGAGCCGCGGCTATTTACCCCGATGATCGTGGGAGTCGAAATCCAGGCCTTGCACAACGGCAAAGAGATTGCCTTCCGCGTGGTCTGGGATGACCGCACGGAGAGTAAGCCCGAGGGCAGTGGCAGCACCGAGACTTTTGCCGATGCGATGGCGTTGCAATTTCCCGCGAAACCGCCGGAAGGCTCAGAGCGGCCGTATTTCCTGATGGGGGATGGCAAGCGTCCAACGGACCTGTGGTACTGGCGTAATGACAGCCCTGACAAGGCCGCGCTGGTGCAAACAACGGGCTCGAAAAGCTTTCAGCCCGGTGACAATCCTGGTGGTCTGCGGGCTCAGGGTGTCGCCGACAATGGCCAGTATCGCGTGGTGCTGCAACGGACCTTGCGCACGAAGAACGCTGGTCAGGAAGTCCAGTTTACCGTGGGACAATTTCTACCCTTCAGTATCACGACCTGGGATGGGTCGAACGGTGAAGTGGGCGGTGGCAAGCGCACGGTCATGGCCTGGTATAACCTGTATTTGGAGCCAGAGCCATCGAAGGCCCCGATGTATCTCTTGGGGATAGGCATTGTGGTTGGAGTCATTCTGGAGTGCTCGGCGTATTACATGACGCGCAAGAGCCAGAATCAGAGCAACACCGTGACTGAGACGGGGAGGAGCGAATGCTAGGCTGGCTGCCGGATGGGTATGGGGGGGCATCATCGTATGCCGGGGACATCGATGCGGTGTTCCGCTTGATTTACTGGCTCACCTTTGCCATTTTCTGGCTGGTGACCATCTTGATGGTGGTGTTCCTCTACAGGTACCGCTACCGAGAAGGGGATACACGCCGAGCGACCTACACGCATGGCAACACGGCATTAGAGCTGATCTGGACGATCATTCCAGCGATTGTGTTTGTGGCCATCTGGTTTGTGAGCAGAACGACCTGGGCGGAAGTGAAGGGTCAGAGTCCTCCACCTGATGTTGAGGTCCGCGTCACCGCCAAGCAATTTGGCTGGAGTTTCGCCTATCCCGGGCTGGATAACCTGTTTGACACAGCCGACGATAAAACCGACAAAGATCTCAACGTGCCGGTGAATAAGATCGTACGTGTGCACCTGCGCAGTGATGATGTCATCCACAGCTTCTTTGTGCCGTCGTTTCGTCTAAAGCAAGACGCCGTCCCAGGGCGCGAGATCCAGGTGTGGTTTAAAGCCACGAAGCCTGGGCGCTATGAGCTGCCCTGCGCTGAATTGTGCGGGCCAGGGCATTCCGGTATGGTCGGGTGGGTCAATGTCCACTCTGAAGCCGATTACCAGAAGTGGATACAAAAGCTGTGGCAGCCCTCGTAACGCAGGGCCACGGACTGTGCCATGAGGACTGAGAAGAGGGGAAAGAGTCATGAGTGAGTCGCGAGGCGTGGCGCATGTGGAGCACCACCGCGAAGGTTTCATCCGTCACTATATTTTCTCGCTCGATCACAAAATGATCGGGCGGCAGTTTCTCTTTGGTGGCCTGTTCATGCTGATCATCGGCGGTCTGCTAGCTATGATGGTGCGCTGGCAGCTTGGCTTCCCTGGCACACCATTACCGCTCACCGGACTTGTGCCCGATGAGTTCTGGGAGAACCAGAACTGGCTGCCTTCCATGCGCGTCGGGGTAATCAGCTCAGAAGTTTATAACATGCTGTTTACCATGCACGCCACCATCATGATCTTCTTTGTCGTGATGCCCATCATGGTCGGGGGGTTCGGGAATTTTTTGATCCCGATCTCGATTGGCGCCAATGACATGGCCTTTCCAGTCCTGAACATGTTGTCGTTCTGGACGGCAGTGCCGGCGTTCATTCTGATGATCATCTCTTTCTTCGTGCCCGGTGGGGCCGCCGGTGGAGGCTGGACAAACTATGCACCCCTGATGGCAGTGCCCGCGTATGCCCAGACCGGTGGAGAGTGGGGGCCGAACCTCTGGTGTATAAGTCTGTTGATCCTGGGGTTCTCGTCGTTGATGGGATCAATCATCTATATCACGACGCTCATCAATATGCGGGCGCCGGGGATGACCTGGTTCCGCTTGCCCCTGGTGATCTGGTCGCTGTTCATCGTTGCCGTCCTGCTCCTGCTGGCGCTGCCAGTGCTCACTTCAGCCCTCGCTATGATGCTGTTTGATCGCATGTTCGGTACACACTTTTTCATCCCGGAGGGGGGAGGTGAACCCCTCTTGTGGCAACACTTGTTCTGGTTCTTTGGTCATCCTGAGGTCTACATCCTGGTGCTCCCGGCCATGGGTATTACCTCGGAAATCCTGCCGGTGTTCGTGCGCAAGCCGATCTTTGGTTATCGCGCCATGGTTTTTTCGATGATTGCCATTGCTTTCCTCTCCTGGGTGGTGTGGGGCCATCATATGTTCCAAAGTGGCATGAATCCCACCCTGGGTACAGCATTCATGCTGACCACCATGGTTATTGCCGTGCCGTCGGCCATTAAAACCTTTAACTGGCTCGGGACACTGTGGGGTGGCAAGATTACCTTCCAGTCGCCCATGCTGTTTGCCCTGGGCTTTGTCTCCCTGTTCACCATTGGTGGCCTGAGCGGCATTTTTATGGCTTCGACGCCGGTGGACATTTTTATCCACGATACGTATTACATCGTGGCGCACATTCACTACGTCGTGGCCGGGATCATCTTTGGAGTGTTCGCCGGCCTCTACTTCTGGTTTCCCAAGATGTTTGGCCGCATGATGAACGAAAGGCTGGGGAAGATTCACTTCTGGCTCACCTTCGTGTTCTTCAACCTGACCTTCTTCCCCATGCACTTCCTGGGGGTGGGTGGTCATATGCGGCGCATCTACAATCCTATGGATTATAAGTTTCTAGAGCCATTTTATGGCATGAACACGTTTATCACTGTGGCGGCGCTGTGTCTGGGGGCATCGCAGATTTTCTTTGTGATCAACTTTATCTGGTCGCTGTTTGCTGGCCCACGGGCTACAGAAAATCCCTGGCGAGCCAATACCCTGGAGTGGGATGCGCCGTCGCCACCGCCGCACGGCAATTTCCTCACCCCGCCGGTGGTCTATCGTGGCCCGTACGAATTCAGTTCTCCGGAGGTCGAGGAGGACTGGCTGCCGCAGAGCCGTCGTCTCGAAATTACCGCCGGGGGTGGGGGACATTAGCGAGAGTTGAAAGGGGTATGCTTGTGTGTCCTGTATGGGTGCATCGCTTTGCTGTAGCAACGGCAGGGGCGACGCTAGTCTTGATCTTCGTAGGTGCGCTGGTGACCAGCACGGGCTCGGGTTTAGCCGTACCCGATTGGCCGTTGTCCTTCGGGCAGGTGTTTCCCCCTCTGGTCGGTGGGGTCCTGTTCGAGCATGGGCACCGTCTCGTGGCCGCTTTTGTGGGTCTGTTGACCGTCACGCTGATGGTGCTGCTCACGCAGTGGGAGCCACGCCTATGGGTGCGCTGGTTGGCACGGGGGGCAGTCCTGACCGTGTTGCTCCAGGGGGCGCTCGGGGGAGCGACGGTCTTGTTGCGGTTACCCCTGGCGGTGTCGGTGACCCATGCGTGCCTGGCACAGGCCTTTCTGTGTCTCGTCGTCACGCTGGCAGTGTGTACGGCCCCCGGCTGGCAGGCGCGACCGGCTGGCGTGGTCGAGCAGAA
>JBMDXC010000528.1:0-1695 GCA_048594805.1 Candidatus Entotheonellaceae bacterium
CAGAGGCCGGAGCACCATGGCAACGCTGGAGGAGCATCAGGAAGCGGTCGCGAGCCTGGCACGGAAGATGTGGGAGGGATCTGGGCTCGGTCCTGCGGATGTTGACATCTTCAACCCGTACGACGGCTACCTCACGTTCACACAGCAGTTCCTCGAGGGCTTCCAGTGGCACGGCGTCAAGGGGGGAGAGGCCCACGATTTTTATGCCGACGACCTCAGGGTTGAAGGTCCGCATCCCTTCCTTTCCAGTGGTGGCAATAACGGAACGGGGCGCAACCGCGCTGTTCTCTTCTCAGATAGCATTGAGCAACTTCGAGGGACAGCGGGTGCACGGCAAGTGACGGTGCGGGCTGAAACGGCCCTCGCGGGCTGCAATACGCCCGATAGTTGTGGCTTCATCATGTTGAGCAAGTACCCGAGCTAGGAGCCAGCCGAGCGGAGCAGACGTATTACCCTCGGCGCTGTTGCGCTCAGGCGCTGGCGCTCTCAAAGGACGGGACAAGCCACCAGGCGTTTCTTAGGCCCTTGCCCTCTGACTTTGAGGCCGTGTTCTCGAAGGGGTACACGGCGTCAGAGGTGCAGCTGAGGTGCACGATGTGCCCGCTACGTTCCCTGGCGCTCAAACCCCAGGAGAGCAATGCCCAACCCATGCCCTTTCGCTTGGGCAAGCACTTTGAAGTCGCCATACTCGTCCGGGTCTACCAGGGCCATCATGGCCATACGGCTCAGTGCCGTCCGGGCGGCGGATAGGCCTTGCGTCTGGAGTGCATCGAGGAACGAGGAGAAGCCAAGGTTCGTCAGGAACTGGCTCTGTAGGGCGTAGCCCACGGTGGCGAGACCGTGCCGGTCGCCCAGCCGCATGAGGGACGTGAAGTCCACCTGGCAGGTAATGTCCTGTTGCCCGATGTGCTGGTACGGGTCACTACTGACGACGTGTCGATGGTAGCAAACCAGCGTACCCTGGTTATTCTGGCGTGAGTAGAGGTCAGTGGCCAGTTGACCGTAGTCGATAGTGAGAATAAACCCGCGGTCGAGGGCGCTGGAAAGCTGGCAAGTCCAGTCCTCCATGGCCAAGTTCACCTCGCCTCGATACCCTTCGGGCAGGGACAAGCCTAAGCTGGTGAGCCTCTCTTCGATGCGAGGTGAGGATGGCTCGTCCAGGACTTCGGTGAGATGCCCCCCCGCCGAGGTGACGAAGATTTCCTTGACTCTTCCCCCCTGGATAGCGAACCGATGGACAGGGAAGTTATCGATCAACTCGTTACACAGGATACAGCCAACAACATTGCGGAACGCCCGCAGTCCTTCGGTTTTCACTCGTTGGACTCCCACGATCGCGTCTCGCCTGCTTGGGGAAGGGGCGCCGTTAAGCTGGCGCCCCTCCGCCGACACAGTCGCGGGGGACATCCCATCTCCAATCCCGTTGTCCCAGGCAAAGGTGTGGGTAGGTGATGGGAGCCAGCGAGGCTCGTAGTCTGCAGCGACGTAATACAGCACCTGAGCCAACCGAGGGGCCATCCGCCCACAGGCATGCACGATGGCTTGAGCCAAGGCGCCGTCGCCGGACCCCACCTCAAGCACATGGAACACGGGAGGGTCGCCGAGGAGGTGCCACATTTGTTCCAATTGGCGTGCGATCAGGGCCCCGAACACCGGGTGACTCGTGGGAGAGGTCCCGAAGTGGGTGCTGATCCT
>JBMDXC010000529.1:0-4405 GCA_048594805.1 Candidatus Entotheonellaceae bacterium
GCCGTCAAACTTGTTGGCAATCAGCCGTTGATACCAACGTATGAGGGTATCGGGGGTGGCGATAGTGGCGGTGTCTTTGAGTTGTTGACGGCCTAGGGGATGAGCCAAGGCCGCGAGTCGGCGGCGCTCGGTATCGGTGAGGCGTAGTCGCTGTTTTGGTAGCTTGGCTTTGAGCACCTGATTTTCTGCTTTGAGGTAGGTGATGACGTGTTGTTGGTGTCGATTGATCCAACCGGCCATCATGGCGCTGAGAACTTGCAGAATCATGGTGACTCCTGGGGTTGCGAATATCGACGTGCTCACGTGAGCGAGTATACCGCAAACCCAAGAGATTTCAATGGAGTAGCGTCAGCCAACTTTTTCAACACTACGAGTTCCAAGGAAACCACTTGTCTGGCTAATACTATAAAAGTTACATTAACTCTCATCATTTGCCCATACAAAACATTTCATTGAAGTATTTATTTGTATCCTTTATACTCTTGCTAACGCATGGCAGTAGCGCCATGGGCGAGTGCCGCAGAAGCCCCGTGCACGCCTCTTCTCTCCGGGACAGGGCTGCACGGGCGCAGGGGATGTGTCACACCTGGCGCATGTCGAACGGTCTATGTGTTGCTACGCCTCGTATGGACCCGTGATCCCTCTCAGCGTGGTTCTCTGGGCACACCTATCGTCCGTCATGAGGGAGAGAGCCCGTGCACAGACGCGCCCCCCATACCCGGGTGCACAAAGGCAAGAAAGTCCTCGTGTTGCTACGTGATGGCACCCGCCTCGTGGACAAATTTCAGGCCTACACCTCAACCACCATTGTGCTCGACGCGTATGGGGCTGTAGCCAAAGCCGACCTGCGCTCCATGAGCATCGTGCGTGGTCCGCAGGAGGCCAGCGACGTGGCTTGAGCCGCGGCTCGACGCACCGTCTTCACCCGGTCGTGCACGCCAGGTCAGGCTGTTTTTCGCAAACCTCATACAAGCGTTGTTGATGTGCAATGGGTTGCGGAGCTGCCATGGCCAGCGAGCATGACTTGTGTCTCACTACCTGTGCCGCCACCGCGGGCTGGTCGCCGCACAACGGCAGGCAGACCAGGGGGATCCCGTGCGCCAGGGCCTTCATCCCCGTCCCGTGGCCACCCTGCGACACGAGAGCGGCCACATGGGGGACCCCCGCGCCGGCGGGACAAATGCGGTTACGACCACGTGTGGGGGGGGGCGAGCCATGCAGCCTGCAGGCCTCCAATGCCTCCCCTGCCTGCCTTCGCACGCGGAGGCAGAGATTCGCCAAGGGGTCCTGCACCGGGATAAAATCGGCATTGAGTTTGCTACTCTTCAGAAGAAGGCACTGCAATGCAATTTGCGATCCGCATCGAAGACAACCATTGCGCACGTTGCTATCAGCCCCTCACATTCCCGTTCGTGTATCGGGCAGATGGGTTGTACCACACCCACTGCTGGCAGGAAGGGGAGCATTTGCTTGCCAATGCCGAACGCATTGCCCGAGCCCTCAATCCTGCCCTGTTTATTACTTTCAGTCGTAATCATGACTAACCCTGCGTTTTCTGACTCTGAGGTGCACAAGCACAACATGCAGGGCTCCTGCGCATCCCATCCTCTCCGCTGTCTCGGCGTGCTGTGTATCTTTCTGACGCCCGTTTGGTCAAAAAACTCAGATGCACCATTTTCACAGAGTTTACGGGCCAACTATCGCCCGCTCCTTGTCTTGCAATCCAGCGCGCTATAGCCCATACTCACCACGAGTGAGAGCCAACAACTGGGGCGGAATGGCACATGGACTGGAAGCAACTGCTGGCCTCCATCACGGGCCCCGTCGATGAGGAACTCCGGCTGCGCAATGCCTATTTGGCAGCGGAAAATCGTATCTTGCGTAACCAGATCAAGACGCGGCGGGTGCTGCTGACCGACGCTGAGCGTCAGATGCTGGCCGAGCTGGGTCATACACTGGGCCGACAAGCACTGGCAGAGATCGCCACGATTGCCAAGCCCGACACTATTCTGGCCTGGCACCGCAAGCTCATGGACCAACAAGATGCCCATGCTCAACCGCGTCAGTCGGTCGGACGTCCCCGCATTGATAAGGAGCTGGAAGACCTCGTGGTCCGCATGGCACGAGAGAATCGCTCGTGGGGATATGACCGCATTGTGGGCGCCGTAGTCAATCTGGGCTATCGTATCAGTGACCAGACGGTAGGAAACATCTTGAAACGCCATGGGCTTCCTCCCGCCCCCGAGCGCAAGAAGACCACGACTTGGCGAGAGTTCATCCGTCCCCATATGGATATGCTGATGGCCACGGACTTTTTCACCAGTGTGGTGTGGAGCTGGTTGAGGCTGCTCATCTCTGCCTTCCTCTGTTTCCTCTACTACGGTCATCACCCAGTCCATGCAGTGGGGGTGAGGCTCCATCAGCCTACGCAGTGGATGCGTGCGCTCCTTCGGCACGCTTTCGCTTTGAGCGCTCACGGGCAAAGATGAGGAGACATGAGCACGAAGCGATCACAGGCAAGCCGATGGAGCGAGGGCGTTCTGGGCGACACGGGCTCTGCGTTCGCACGCCCTGATGAGCGACAATCCCCAGCTCAAGCTCTGGGTAAGGTGGTGTGTTTGTCTGCTATCCGTCCTGTGCAGATACGGGATGGACCTCTGCAATGTCAACGACATGACGGGAGATTACTGGACGACGGCGACCGCAAGGCTGCATGAGTTGGTAACCTCACGCGTGGAGAGTGTGCCATGAACAAAGAGCGACAGTACGTGCGAGTCGATGAGCATGGCGTGATGCGCATTGGACACAGTCGTGTGATGCTCGATGCGATCGTGGCAGGATTCGCGCAAGGGCATTCTCCCGAAACGCTTCAACAGCAGTATCCTGCGCTGAGCCTGGAAGAAGTGTATGGGGCGATTACCTATTACCTCGCCCATAGGGACGAGGTGCACACCTACCTCAAACAGCAAGACGCGCTGTGGGAGGCATGGCGCGCCAAGAGTGCCGTCCAGTCGCAGCCCGTCGTCGAGCGGCTGCGCGCACTGCGGACCCCAGAGGCGCCCGAGCCCACATGAGCCGGCCTCAGTTTCTCGCGGATCATGATCTCAATGAGCATATCGTGTCAGGCGTCGTGCGTCGTGCACCCACGCTGGAATGGGTGCGAGCGCGTGAGGTTGGGATGAGTGAGCAGGCAGATGCTGAGGTGTTAGCGTATGCAGCTGACCATGGGTTGCTGGTGGTGTCACATGACATCAACACCATGCCGAGTGCGGCGTATACCCGCATGCGAGCAGGCCGGAAGATGTCGGGCTTATTCATGGTGAAACAGAGCGATCCGGTGGGGCCAGTCATCGCCAGCCTTGTCCTGATCTGGTCTGCGAGCGAGGCTGAAGAGTGGGAAAATTACTTGTGTTTTCTTCCGCTTGAGTGAACTGCAGGATGTCGTTGGTAGGCCCGTCATGTCAGATGAGTTTTTGTCGAGTAGAAAGAGGCCTCCCAGTGCTATAGGCATGACGTTTGTGTTCTCCGTTTGCCGCCTGGTTTCCCGGCGGTGCCACACAATCTCAGCCATACACCGGTTGTGCCTCAAACCCTCACAGAACCGGACGAAGGGCTTTTCCCTATCCGGCTCTTCGTTCAACCATTCAGCGTCGCAAAAGGGTTCAGGTTGACTCGAACTCGTACCTGGGGCCAGCCTACATGCCGAAGGGCTTGGAGGAAGCCGTTCCACGTATACGACTTTCGTTGGCTACGACGATTGAGTCATTTGAACAGCGTCCGACGCGTCAGTCTATTACCACCGGTCACAAAATTGGCCAAAATCATCGGTTGAGACATAGGCCAAGGCACGTTTTGGGCAAAAAGCTTCTGCAGGGTTGCTGAAATGTGTGCAGCCCCGGCAGAGCAATGAGGCTTAGGTTCATGCAGACCAAGTTGGGGTTGAGTCGGGGGGATGTTCATACACCTTCTGTCATGCGAGTCATATCGGTGAGTCTTGGGTGGTGGCGTCTCGAGAAATCGGAACACGTGGATCACACCTGCAGAGAGGCAACCCTTTCTCAAGACAACGGAGAGCCTCGAAGGCTCCACGTGCGCTGGCACTTTGTTACAAGAAACAGCACCAGAGTCAAGGAAAATGCACAAGAAAACGCCCACTTTGTACCAGAAGCGTGCAGAAGAAGGACCAAGTGGCTCACTTTAGACCGATGAGGGGAGTGTACTTTTCACCGATGATATTGGCTCACATTCTGGCCGGTGATAATACAGTCAACGACACCGTCTGATACATGGAGCGTCCACGTTTGCAACTCCACCCCTCCATGGGTGTTTCCTCGTCGCCATGTGGAGGTCTGACCTCGGACACATGGACATCGTGTTCAGGACCCGAGGAAGAGGTGGACGGCAA
>JBMDXC010000053.1:0-7728 GCA_048594805.1 Candidatus Entotheonellaceae bacterium
TCAAAGGCGCGACCGCCATCCCTATGAGCAGCATGCGCCGTTTCATAATGCCTCCATTGTCGTGCCGCAGGAATTGCCTAAGTACGCTATACTTACCCAGCAATCGTAGCGCATAGCGAGGTAGTGTGTCACCTGCGAAAAGCAGACCTGTCTACCGAGCCGGGCTGTCATGATCTGATTCCGAGGAGGACCAAGCGTCTGTGACCCGCATCTACTTTCCCAATGCTCCGGAGCCCCAGGTGCTTCGCATTGATGGTAATCCGCACACGTGCGTACGTCGCCTGCTCACGATTCATGCCCATCCTGACGACGAGACGACCAAGGGCGGGGGTAGTGTGTCGCGCTATGCCGCAGCCGGCGTGGGCACAGTGCTCGTCTGTTGTACTGGTGGGGAGGCCGGCACTGTGCTGAACCCGGCGCTCAATCGTCCGGAGGTCCAGGCGTGTCTCTCGGAGGTCCGCCGCCAGGAACTGGCCGCGGCAACGGCGCATCTCGGCTATCAGCGGATCTGGATGCTCGGCTATCGAGACTCGAATATGCCGGCGAGTGGGGCGCCTGGCACCTTCGCTGTAGCCCCGCTCGAGGAGACCATCTGGGCGCTCGTCCGCCTCATTCGGCAAGAGCGGCCGCATGTCGTCGTGACCTACTCCGATAACCAGCGCGGCTATCCCCATCCCGATCATCTCCGGGTGCACGAGGCGTCCGTGCCAGCCTACAAGGCTGCCGGCGACCCTGCCTTTCATCCTGAACTGGGCGCGGCGTGGTCCCCACAGAAGCTCTACTATACGGTGTGGTCCCGGGCTCGGCTCATGGCTCAGCACGAGGCACTCCTGCAGCTTGGCCTCCCGTCGCCCTTCAAGGTCGAGCGCTGGCAGCGACGCCCGTCGATGGATTATCGCCTCACCACCAGGATCTTCATCGGCGACCACTGGGAGCAGGTGCAGGCTGCCCTGCGCGCCCACGCAACCCAGATCGACCCGGATTCACCGTACTGGTTCGGTCTGCCTCCTGACATCGCTCGGACTACTTACCCTTACGACGACTACATCCTCGCACACAGCACTGTGCCAACGACAATGCCGGAAGATGACCTGTTCACCGGTGTTATTGGTGACGACGTCGAAGGTATCTCCCGTGTATAAACTCTTATTTCTCTGTACTGGCAATTACTATCGCAGTCGTTTCGCCGAACTGCTCTTCAACACCATGGCTGCTACACATGCCTTGCCGTGGCAGGCGTTTTCACGTGGCTTGGCGCTCGACAAAGGCGTCAACAATATTGGCCCCATCAGTCCATTCGCCCTCGACGCCCTGCGCGCCTTGGGGATTACCAGCGCTGGGACTGAGCGCTTTCCTCTCCAGGTCGAGAAGCGCGATTTGCAAGCGGCTCATCACATCATTGCTCTGCAAGAAGCCGAGCATAAACCCTATCTCCAGGAACACTATCCTGCCTGGATCCATCAAGTAGACTACTGGCACATCCGCGACTGTGTGCCGACGCCAGCTTACAATCCGCTGGAGGAGATTGCGCGCGACGTGCAGCGCCTCATTGCCCACTTCCGCGGCGCGTGACCACTGGGCACGCGCACCTTCATGAGTAGAATGGTACTCAGGTTCATGCGCATTACAGATGCCAGGAGACATACGCATGCAAGCTTATCCCAAGGGCCAGCAGAACTGGCTCATACTCGGCATCCTCATGTTGACACTGACCGCATGCTCGACCACAGTGACACGTGCGCCCCTGGAGGCACCCGCTGACCTCGGCGGACGCTGGAACGATACCGACTCGCGTTTAACTGCCGAAGCCCTGATCAAGGATGCGCTCAATCGTCCCTGGTCCCAACGTTTTACCCAGCTTACAGGGCGTACACCCGCCGTCGTTGTGGGTACAGTACTGAATCGCACTCATGAGCAGCTCGATACCCAGACTTTCGTGAAAGACCTCGAACGCGCCCTCGCGCAGTCTGGACAAGTGCAGTTTGTCGCTGATGCCGGACAACGCCAGGGGAGTCGCCAGGAACATCTCGATCAGGCGCCACACGCCCGCACTAACACTGTCAAACCGACTGGCGAGGCATCCGGAGCTGATTTCAGGCTCCAGGGCACGATCATCAGCCTGATGGATGAACTCGACAGTGCCAGAGCCGTCTCTTACCAGGTTGACCTGGAGCTGATTGACATCGCGAGCAATGTCCAGGTCTGGCAAGGACAGAAGAAAGTCAAAAAGTTCGTTGAGCGCAGTAAGACGACGCTGTAGCCTACGCGAAGCGTGCCTGTGGTCTGCCCTCAGGCTGGTGGCCGAGGCAAAAGCCTCTATGATCTCGTATCATTCAGCGTTGTATTCTAAGGGAATTCCGCTACAATAAACCCGCTGATGGCAAAACATCGCATGTTTCTGCTTTCTCGTCCTATTGGCAGGATACGCCTGCTACCGGGAGAGCATAACCTTCGTGACCCAGCATGGCGATACAGCACCACATGCCTCTCCTCCACACAGGCAATGACCTGGCACACAGCCTCAGGCATCTACGCGAGGTCTGCACTCGACCAGATTACCAGGCGATGGCGCGCCAACACGCCAGGGGCAAGCTGACAGTCCAGGAGAAGATCGCCTGCCTGTTTGACCTTGGGACGTTTGGGGAAGACCTGGCGCCGCATCCGGATCTGGATCCCCGACATGGTGAACGACGCCTCTTGACTGGGCACGGCATGATGCATAGGCGTGCGGTCGCTGCGGCGATTTTTGATTCAGCCATTGCCGCTGGTTCGGTGACGATTTCCACGGGTGTGAAACTCATCAAACAGATGCAATGGGCCGAGACACAGGGTTGTCCTTTGCTGATCGATTGGGACTCCGGCGGGGCTGATATTAACGACGGGGTCGCGTCGTTGGATATTTTTCGCCAGATCTTTACCCAGATTAACGAAATCTCTGGACGCATTCCGACATTGTCGATTATCTCCGGGTTGAATGCCGGTGGTGGAGCGTATGCGCCGGTCATGACTGATACGGTCATCATGATTGACGGCAGCATGATGGCGGTGACCGGGCCTACAGTCATTAAAGTCGCCACAGGGGAAGACGTCACGCCGGATGAGATGGGCGGGGCGCGACTGCACAGCGAAAAGTCGGGGGAGGCGCACTATCGTGTGCCTACCTATGCAGAAGCGGCGCGTCTGGCACGACGTTATGTCACGTACCTGCCGGAGAGCATGTGGTCCTTTCCACCACGTCTCGAGCCCCGCGACAAGTCTGGAGTACCGACCAATCTGCGAGCCATTGTTACGCAAGCCCGGCACAACGCTCGCCTCAAGAAGAATGCCAGTTGGGATATACGTACCTTTATTGAGGCGGCAGTTGACGACGAAACCTGGTTGGAATACCACGAGACATTTGGTACGTCGGCGGTGGTTGGCTTCGCCCGCATTGCCGGTATTGCCGTGGCCATGATTGCCAATCAGCGGCAGGTTTTAGGGGCCTCGATGACGGCTGCTTCGTCATCGAAGGTAACACGGTTTTTGAAGCTGGCCAATGCCTATCATCTGCCCGTCATTACCTTCGTTGATGTCCCAGGCTTTATCGCCACGCAAGCGGAGTCGGCAGGGCAGATCCTGTCGAAGGGAGCCGCCCTCTTGATGATGTACCCCAATGTCATGGTGCCACGTGTCTCGGTGGTCATTGATAAAGCCTTTGGTGGGGCGTATTGCGCCATGGATAGCCTGACCACCTCTGTCCGTACACGCTTGTGCCGTCACTACGGGTTTACCACAGGGCAAATTGCCGTGATGGGCAAGGAGGCCGGGCCGTTCTTCACCTACGGCAGTGATGGCGGTGACCCTACCATACGCGAGCGTAACCAGGAGCGCTATGAGACGGAATATTTAAATATGCATCTGGCCTTTGAGGGCGGCTTTGTGACGCCACTCGAACCGGAAGCCCTGCGTCAGCGCCTGGTGGAAGACGTGCCACAATTGTATGCCGCGTATCAGGAGTACTGGCACACGCTGGTGCATGAACTGGATCTGGTGCAAGAGCACTGCCCAACTCTCTGGCACGAACTGCGTTACGGTGCCATCCGGGGCCTGATCCAGCCACTGTAGCGGTCAATCAACCATGTTGTGACGCCTTTTTTTACCTCCCTCATCCTCTAAGAGAGAGCAGGGGTGAGGGAGTAAAATGGTGAAGATACATTCTATGTCCCCGTCTACTCCAGCCTCGCACGCGCGTGCTCGTGCCCCCATTGCCGTAGAAATGATGCGAACACTCCTCGTGTGCCGCGGTCCCATTGCGTTCGAGACGCTGGAAATCTACCGCCAGCGTGGCTGGCAATTACCGCATGTGGTGGTCTCGTCGCGAGAATGGATTGCTGAGCTGCAGCGCACTGCACCCTGGATCGTCGACCTGCCGTCTGACCATGTCCACTATGTCCAGGAATACAACGATGTCGAGGCCATTCTCACCCTGATCAGGGACTATCACATCGACGCCGTCTATCCGGGCTATGGCTTTTTAGCCGAAAGTGCTGACTTTGCCGAGTGTGTTGAGGAGGCGGGAGCGCGCTTTATTGGACCGACGCCGCAGACCCTGCGTGCAGTGGGCGACAAGGATACGGCCATTGCGCTAGCCAGGCAACTCGGTATCCCGACCATCCCCGGAGACGATACATTAATTGCTTTTGCCCAGACACACCGTCAGGACGAAATCGCTGCCGAAGCGGTAGGTTGCATACTCGCCCTGGCACAGCGTTCCCCTGGCTATCCCATACGCCTCAAACACCCCACAGGAGGCGGTGGCAAAGGCCAGCGGGTGCTCGCTGCTGACGTGCTCCAGGGTCCAGAGGCCGCAGAGAGCATTCGCGATGCCCTCACCAAGGTGTGGTCTGAGATGGGAGTTTCCCCTGGCGCAGCCGATGTGCGCAAAGGTGTCCTGCTGGAGGTGAACCTGCCGCGACCGCTGCACTGGGAAGTACAAATCTTTGGCGATGGTGAGCGTGTCGTGCACTTTGCCGCGCGCGATTGCTCGCTGCAAAATCATGGGTATCAAAAATTTATTGAGGTGGCCTTGCATCCACAGGCGATTGCCCAGGAGATCGCCAAGCTCGATACGTCGGCTGCTGCCACACGTATTGCCAGCCTGCAGCGGCGCCAGGCGACCCTGGAGCGCATTTGCGCTGATGCACTCCGCCTGGGCATGGCTGTCCATCTGCGCGGCGCGGCTACAGTCGAATTTTTGGTTGATGAGCAGGGAGAGCCCTACTTTCTCGAAGTCAATCCACGTATCCAGGTCGAGCACGGGGTCACTGAGGGTATCCTCCGAGTACGGGGCCATGCCATCAGTCTGGTGGAACTGCAGCAACGGGTGGCCGCGGGTGAAAAACTCACCTTTCACCAGGACGACATTACCTTTGTTGACGATGCTATTGAGGTGCGTCTGAATGCCTGGCACGAGGATCTCAGCCCAGTGCTGGGCGGTGTGGTACACCAACTCCGCCTCACGCCTGCCGCTGCCCTCGTACCCCACGTGCGTCTCGATGCCGGTGGTTTGCTGCAACGCCGTCAGCCGTGGATTGTGCCTAGCTACGACGCCAACTTTGCGCTCCTTATTGTCACGGGTAGCGAGCGCGATGAGACCTTGACGCGTCTCATCGCCGTTCTGGAGGGGGGCCTGGAGATCAGGGGAAACACGGATCTCAAGACCAATGTGCAACCCATCCTGGGCTTGCTGACCTTGATGCGCGCCTTGCCACCAGAAACGGAGTTCCGCACGGATACGAGCCTGATCTGGACGGCGCTGACTGCGATAGTGGCAGCGCAGAAACAGACAGTGCTGTCGCAGGTGCCTGACTTCCCACGCCGTCCAGGCGCACATGACCCGGCCGTGTTGGCGCGGCTACTGCGTGCCACCCTGGAGGCAGGTTTCGCGCATCCCAGCCGCCTGCTCACCTATTATCTCAAACGTCTGACCTGTCCAGACCCGCGTCCTCTCGCGCCCCTGGAAGTGCTCTGGCAGCTCGCGGCCGAGCTGGCAGTGACGCTGTATGAGGAAGAGCGCGCCCTAGGTGTGGCCTTGCAGGAGGCTATTGAGGCACTGTGGCGACAGTTGGCGGCCGACAGCCAGCGCTTGCACGCTCTGGTGCAAGCGGCTACCACCCAGTCGCTGGAAACATTCCCCGAGTATCACGCGGTCTGTGCACACCTCTCGGCCACTTCGCCCGGGTTAAACACCGCTGAGGCAGCCGCGCTGCTGCGCTATCTCTTGGACTGGCTGCGTGTCGATATCCCGGCGATCACAGCCCTCGTTAAAGCGCTCGAGCACACCTACATCCATGTCTGCCTCACCGCCAATGACGATCTCTCCCTGACGCGGCCAGCCTATCTTGACGATGCCACTACGGTGGCCAATCTTCATCGTCTACTCAGCAGCAGCCTCCGTCCCACGCTGCTCCGACATGGAGAACTGCTATCGCCTATGGAGGCCACCATATACCATCAGCCAGAGCCGGGAGCTCCACCTTTTGTGGAGATTGGGGCGGAGATCAAAGTCGGACAGCCCCTGGCTCTGCTCGAAGCCATGAAGATGTTTTCTGAGCTACCTAGCCCTGTGGATGGCGTCCTCGTTGACATTCTCGTCGAGAATGGTCAGGGAGTGAAAACCGGTACCCCGCTGTTCCGCATTGCCACGCAGGATGCGCTGCACCTCACGGCAGACGCGGAGCTGTATCACATGGTTGAGGCTGCCTTCGAAAATCGTTTTGGCCTGTTATTAGTGGAGCGTGCGTGATGAAAGCCGCCATCCTCGACTGACATATTGCTCCTGGAAGCGCTGTATGTCACAATAAGACCTGTCCTGCAGGACGGAATGGTGCCGCTGTCAGGATCAGCCCGTCAAGGACGTCATCCAGGAGTACGGTCATGAACCTAGAAGTCGTGGGACTCCGCTTCAAACCTGCTGGCAAGATCTTGCAATACAGTGCCAATGGGTTGGCACTGCACCGGGGAGAAAAGTGTGTGGCTGAGTCCGAGAACGGCTTGGAAATTGCCACCGTCGTGCTCGCACCCCGCCCTGTCGATCTCCAGGCTGAACAGCATGACCTCAAGGCGGTCCTGCGTAAAGCGACTATCCAGGACTTCGAGCAGGCGGAGGCGCTCAGTCAGCGTGCCAAGGAAGCGTTCGCCCTGTGCCGCAGCCGTATTCAGGCAGTTGACCTGCCCATGAAGCTGGTCAGTGTCGATTTCACCCTCGATGGTCACAAAGCCATTTTTTACTTTACCGCCGCGGATAGGGTCGACTTCCGTAGCCTTGTCCGATACCTGGCTGGGGCGTTACGGGTACGCATTGAGATGCGCCAGATTGGTCCCCGTGATGAGACCAAAAAGCTCGGAGGGTATGGCGTGTGCGGACGCCCACTCTGCTGCTCTACGTTCCTGACGGAATTTGCGCCGATTTCCGTGCGCATGGCCAAAGAGCAAGGGATGGCGCTTAATCCGTCCCGCATCTCCGGTGTGTGTGGGCGTCTCAAATGTTGTCTGGCTTATGAAATGGCCGTGTATAAGGCAATCAAAGACGAATTGCCGCGCCTTGGTGATCTCTATGTCACGGAAGAAGGGCCGGGCCGAGTGGTGGATATCACGGTGGTCGGGGAAGCCTTTGCTGTGGAGCTCGAAGAGAGCGGCAATCGCGTCTTCATCCGGCTGCCAAGTGCTGAAGAGCGTACCAATAACTGT
>JBMDXC010000530.1:0-27615 GCA_048594805.1 Candidatus Entotheonellaceae bacterium
AGAACATGCTCCTCGACTTGGGGGTTCCAGAAAGCGAGGCCAGCGCCTATGTCGAAGCGGTACGGCGGGGTGAGGCCCTCGTCGCGGTCCAAGCGAGCGCTGAGCAGGTCGAGACGGCCCTGGACATTCTGCACAGGCGGCAGCCTGGTAATACCCATGCAGATCATATCCAATGGCGGTACGTGGACAATGTGGGGGTGGTCTCTCACAGCGATCCTGCGCTGCACACAGCACCTGGGACGGCGGACACAGCCGGCGTTGCGTGCTTCGCTGCCGACTTCCGCGAGCATCATAGGACAACGGCAACGGAGAGTGGCCTGACTTACATGGAATACGAGCCAGCATACCGCTATGGCTATGACGTGGGCCAGCGTTACCCAGATAAGGACTGGAGGTCCCTGGAAGCGGGGATACGCCAGGGCTGGGAAATGTGGCACCCAGGCACCTGGGAGCGCTTCAAAGACGCCATCCGTTATGGCTGGGACACCGTTCATGCCCACCTCTAATGCTACGTTGATCCGGCCATATCCAGCCGCCGAAATCGAGGCCACCTATGCCTGGACGCAGAGTTGGCGATGCGTCCCGGAGGGAGCGACTTACGAGAGCCTCATCGATAATCGGGTGGGTGTCTAAGGCCTCCGGGAAGCAGTGCTGGCACGTAACAGGTGCTACGTTGCGGCGTGGCCACGTCGCAGCGCGCGTCCTGGGAGCGCCCCGGTGTGAGTGCCACGGTCAATGACTACGACACCATTGACAATGACGTACTCGATGCCGACAGGGTAGTGTTTGGGGTCCTCTCTGGTGGCATGGGTCTTCACCGTCTTGGGATTGAACACGACAATATCAGCCTTAAAACCGTCCCGCAGGAGGCCACGGTCAGGGAGACCGAGACGCTGGGCGGGGAAGGAGGTCATCTTGCGGATAGCTTCTGGGAGTCGCAGGTGCTTCTCCGCCCGTACGAACTCCGCCAGCACGATGGGGAAGCAGCCATAGGTGCGTGGATTCGGATATTCTCCGAACACGATGGCGTCACTGGCGATCATGCCGCAGGGGTGGGAGACAAAGGCGGGAAGCGTCTGGGGGTTCGTGCCTAAGCCCACCGTCGAAATGCCCAGATTCTCGTCGACGAGTAAATCAAACAGGGCATCCGCAGGATCTTGATGACGCATCTCGGCGATAGCGGTGAGCAGTTTGCCATCATATTGCTTGTTGTGCGGCTTGGTGAAATTGGTCAGCCAGTTGTGTTCGAGCCTGTGGCGCGGTAGCTCTCGCTTCATCCGGGCGCGGTCGTCAGGATTTTGCAGCGCTGTCATGGTTCTCTCAGGGCCACCGTCCTTCGCCCAGAATGGCAAGACTATGGCTACCATAGTCCCGGAATAGGGATACGTATAACAATCGAACGTCACATCCAAGCCCTGGTCGCGGGCGTTATCGACCAGCCCCAGGTAGTCCAGATGGCTACCAACGCCCTGGGCGCTCTGCCGGTAGTGTGTCAGGTGGACGGGACTACCACTACGCCAGCCGATGTCCAGTGCTTCTTCCCAGGGTACCAGCAAGCCCTTGGCACGGAGACTGGCGCGTGTATGCGTATGGTAGAAGCCACCAAGCCGTGCCGAAACCTCGGAGAGGGCTATGAGCTCGTCCGTGTCGGCGTAGGCGCCAGGGGGATAGTCAAGACCGGTGGATAACCCCCAGGCACCTTCCTCCATAGCCTCGCGCACGACCGACTTCATATCCTGCAACTCAGCCGTGGTCGCTGGGCGATCATGCCAGCCGACACCCCAGATACGCACGGGCGAGTTGCCCAGGATATAGGCCATGTTGATAGCCACCTGGTGGTCGTACTTGCTGAGCAGTTCGGCCACAGTTAACCAATCGGCTGGCATGGGGGGGTAGCCGTTGAGACCAGAATCGAGCCAGATATACCGATGCAGCTCTTCGCGTGTTTTGAAAGGGGCGTGCGAGATGCCGTCAATACCTACGAGTTCCGTGGTAACGCCCTGGCGCACTTTGGGATCGTGGTGCGGGGCCCCCAGGATGGTGAGCCCGGCATGCGAATGCAGATCGATGAAGCCGGGGCAGACCACATGGTCGGTGGCATCAATAACACGAGCCGCCTCCAGGGACGATGTGTCGCCCCGGTGCACCGTCACGCGCTCGTCTTTGACGAGCACTGCGGCATAAAAGCCGGGACTCCCACTCCCATCAATGACTAGACCGTTCTTAATGAATAGATCAAGCATACGTTGCTCCTTATAGTAGACTTCGGTCCTTAGAACACCCAGTGTGTTCTCAAGATGAGACCCCAACCTCTCACTGTGAGATGCCCTTATCTTCCAGGTTGATGATCTTCACGCTTGCCAGTCACTCGGTTGTACCACCCTTCGTCTGGGCTGAGCAACCCCCTCAAAGAGGGTGTGGATAAGATGCTGGTGTATGTAAAGTTCGCGGGCCTCGTAAGGGGTCTGAGCCCGTGCACATCGAGGCTGAGGACGCTCTGGCATGTCTTTTGCTCTTTTTCAGAAGACATATGGATGAAGCATAGAAAGTTCTTCGGCAAGGAGAGAAACTATGTATGTGTCACGACTCACGTTTCATACCCATCCTGGGAAGACGCACGAGGTCGAGCAGGAACTGCAGACACTCGTTGCCATGGTCAGGCAGGCGGGTGGTGGACGACCACATATATTGCGCAACCACTTTGCCTCGCTGGGTGCACCCGATATCGTTTTCGAACAAGAAGCGCCAAATTTGGAAGCACTCGAAACTCAGATTGCCCAGGTAACGAAGCGGCAGGACTTCCAGCAATGGTCCAGTCGTATGTCTGAGCTCCTGGCGCAGTCACCCAAACGCGAAGTGTACCTGGTGGTGGAGTAAAACCATACAATAGTCCGATAGGATGTTTTCGGAAGGGAATGGGCTGTGAGTATATATGCTCCGCATCTCTATGTCCTCCTGCGCATTGTTGCAGGACTGCTGTTTGCCTGCCATGGTGCGCAGAAACTCTTCGGCGTCTTTGGGGGCCCTGGAGGGCAACTCGGTGCCAGTGTGCCGCTCTTCTCAGTGATGGGATTAGCCGGGTGTATTGAACTCGTCGGTGGGCTTTTGATCGCGCTCGGCGTCTTGACGAGCTGGGCTGCCTTTGTCGCCAGTGGCGAGATGGCCTTTGCCTACTTCATGCAGCATTTCCCGCGCGGTTTCTGGCCTATTCAAAATGACGGGGAGCTAGCCGTGCTGTACTGCTTTCTTTTTCTCTATATTGCCGCTAACGGTGATGGCATGTGGGCGGTATGGAGGCGTCGTCCATTTCCATCTACAACGCCGGCCGCACGTGAGGTATCCACCATAAGGGACTAGGATGTGGAGCTACAAGGTAAGCGTGTACAGGCACCGGGCTCAGGTAGGTCAGCAGCGTCCCAGAGAGACGCGGGACATCTCAGCGAGACGTAGGGCCGCAATATCGGGGTTCAGTTGCTGCACGGCTTGGACGAAAGAGCGCTGTGTCATCTGGGGTGTCCCGGCCTGGAGCTGGCACAGGCCTAGATAGTACCCTACTCGATAGTCGCGGGTGGTACTGATGCTGACCTTGGTGAGGGCAGCGCTCGCTTCCTGGTACTGTCCTACTTGGCATAACAACTCGCCGAGGAGCACAGAGAGTTCGGCACCCGGTTGGTCAGGATCAGGGAGCTGTTTGAGGAGGCGCCGCAAGTGGTGGAGAGCTTCGCGAAACTTCCCTTGCATATAGCACACCTCACATAACCGCTCCTGGATGTACGGCATATCTGGGTCCTGCTGCGCCACTTTCGTATAGAGCGCCTGCGCCGTGGCTGCCTGGCTACGATAGGCTGCGTCTTCAGCCTGCAAAAAGCACAGGTGCAAGGCTCGGTCGGCAGGCTGGAAAGCATACCGCAGTGTACTGCCTAGTCGCCGTAGGCTCATAATTCCTCGGGTGAGGCACCAATCGAGCGTGGTCAGCAGGCGGTCGGCAAACGTCGTATCATTATGCGTTGTCGAGGTCGCGAGTAACTGCTGGGCCAGCGTGCGTGTCGGCGCGCCGTGCTGTAGCAGAAATCTTTCAACGTGCAGCAGCACTCGACCCTGCAGGGCCGCATTGGCTTGCTGCAGGAGGGTGGGGACGCGACTCCTACTACACCACAAGAAGCCACGTTCGAGCATGGAGACAGGCAGAGGCAAGGGCTGCTGCATACGCTGGAGTCCCTGCTGGATCTGCCCACTAGCGACTTCGATGAGGGCCTGTAACGCTAGAGCGTGACAATTAGTAGGACACAAGGCTAGGGCACGGGCACACCAGAGCGCCGCATTGGCGTAGTCGTTCTGGTCCAAGTACATACGACCCAAAAACAAGGGCAGCACAGCATTTGCAGGCTGTAAAGCCATCGCCTGCTGGAGAGCCAGCACTGCCTCAGGCCACCGGGACATCTCCGCGAGGGCCAGCGCACTGTGTAGGTAGATGCCAGCGGCGCCTGGGCGTAGTTCCTGCGCTTGGGTAAAAGCCTCGATAGCCTCGTCAAAATGCTCCTGAGCTGCGAGCCTTTGCCCACGCCGAAAGAGCCACTCAGCTCTGAGGACCCGTCTGACCATATGCACACCTTCGCAGCCTACTTCCGCGGTCATCGTCCTACCAGGTCAACGGCAGCAGGCGTTGCTTACTTCACTGTGGAGGGCTGGCAGAAGCGTGAGTGCAGTCTGCCAGGTCTGATGTCGCCACAGGTACTGGGAGAGATTGTAGCACTGACGGAGGTTGGACCCCAAAGCGTGTGGTGAAATGAAACGTGCTCCCGGTGCCAGGCCCGGCGCTCTCAACCCAGATGTCACCGCCCATCATCGCCACCAGGTGGGCTGCAATAGTCAAACCCAGACCAACACCACCATACACCCGGCTCGATGAGCCATCGCCTTGTCGGAAAGCTTCAAAAATCAGGCGTTGGTGTGCCTCAGGAATACCAATGCCGGTATCAGTCACTGTCCAGTGCAGGACGACCTCATCGGCCGACCCGGAAGCCAGGGCAGCTCGGACAGTGATGCTGCCATGGGCGGTGAACTTCACAGCATTGTCGATAAGACTCACCAGGATTTGACGCAAACGATCTGCATCTCCCAGGAGGGTATCAACCACCTCAGGTGCTATTTGGGTAATCAAGGTGAGCCCCTTGTGCTGCGCCCGTTGGGTAAGCGGCTGCAGCGCGACCCTCAAGACTGTGCGGAGCGCAAACGCCTCCTGCTTGAGCACCAGCTTGTCGGTCTCAAGATCAGCAAAGCTGAGCACGTTATCGACCAGTGCGAGAAGTGTATCGGATGCCTCACGCACAGCTACCAGGTCAGCATACTGCTCAGGCGTCAGAGGAGTGTCGAGCACCAGTTCGGTCAATCCGATAATACCATTCAAGGGCGTGCGGAGTTCGTGGCTGATGTTCGCGACAAACTCTGACTTAAGACGCCAGGCTTCGAGCACCGCGTCGCGAGCTTCTCGCAGGGTCTGCTCGGCCTGTTTGCGCTCAGTGAGATCGACGCCGTACCCACGCACCATTCCGGTGTGAGGGATTGGACAAAACGTCCATGTAAAATATTTCCCTGCCGCGCCGCCCTCTAAGCCTTGACGGCTCTCACCAGCCAGGATGCACTCACGGGTGAGGCTGGCCGTCTCCGGTGGCAACACTGCTGGTAAGGCAGCCTGGTCGAAACCGTACTGCTCCATGAGTACCATCATGGCTGGGTTGGCGTAGGTCAGGTGTGCTGCCGCGTCCAGTTCGACGATAGGGAATGGGCTTTCCTGCGATACCGATGCTAGCCGCACGAGATCTTGCTCCGTCTGGAGCTGATTCCGGAGGTCGCGGAAGCTGACGACAGCCCCGGCACTGCCTATAGCCGGAAGCGGCATACACGTGTATTCGACGGGAAGACAAGAGCCGTCACGGCACCGAATAGTCGTACAGGCAGCCCATACTGGCCTCCCGGTGGAGAGCACCTGCGTGACCGGGCAGGTTGCCTGGGTCGCATCGGGAATGACGAGCCAACATGCCAACAGGTCGTGGAGTGGCATCCCACCACAAGCGGTTTCACTCCATCCCAGGAGGCGTTCTGCCTCGGCGTTCAAGGACAGAATGTGGCCCGCAGGATCCACCGTACATATGCCAAGAGGAATCGCCTGGAGTAGGGCCCGTGCGGCGGCGATCTCTGTCAGCGTATCTGGAGTAGAGGGAGAGCCATGGGTGTGCATCAGGTGCCGTTACTTTCCGTAAAATAGGTGGCGATGTCGTCCCCTTCGGCCGTGGGAGCCAGCGCCTCACAAATCGTGCGGAGGGGCGCGTCAGCGTCTGGAGCAGCGAGGTCGACCGTCACAGGCGTAGCATAGCGCTGATGTGCCTGGTCCCAGAGGATGTGCACCACTGGTTGTAACGCTTTCCCAGGGTTGACCGCAATAACAATGCCGCGTTCACCCGTGTTGAGCTCTATCAGACTACCGACGGGATAGATGCCCAGACAACGTACCATTTTTTCGACCAGGCCCAAGTCAAGTTGCTGCGCCCGGCCTTGCTGATACAGTTCCTTTAGCGCTTGAGTAGGCAACAGTGGTGGCCGTCCTGTACGAGTACCCAACATGGTTTCATACACATCGGCAATCGCCACTATTTGACTCAAGGGAGAGAGCGCAGCCCCATGCAAGCCCTGGGGATAGCCTGAGCCATCCCACCGTTCATGGTGTTCAGCCACAACGCGACAGGCCTCCTCCGGCATACGTGGCGTCTGGGAGAGCAGCATGGCACCCAGGTGTGGGTGCTCCTGCATGAGCCGCTGTTCTTGGGCTGTATAGAGGCCAGGTTTGCGGATCAGGTTCCGTGGCAGGTAGACTTGCCCTATATCGTGCAGGAGCGCCCCCATCCCGAGACAGACCAGCACCGTCTTATCAAGGTCCTGCATCGCCCCGAGCATGAGGGCAAAGATGCACACATTGATGACATGCGTATGGAGATGGGCTTCAAACTGGCGCATGTGCACCAATCCCGCGAGCGCTTCGGGCTGGCTCAGCACCGTCTCCATGAGGTGTCGGACGACCTCCTGTGCCGTAGCGCTATGGAGCGGAGCACCGGTCTTTGTCCCCTCAAAAAGGCTTTGGACTGCCGTCGTGGCTTCGGTGTGGACCGCACGCGCCAGAGCCAGATCAGGCAGAGGAGAGACAAGCGGTCGACCACCGGCGGGTGGATGGAAGTTGTGCTGCTCCCTCTCCCCGCCAGCCTTGACCTCTTCCGGCTGTGGCAGCGTCTCGACGAGATCCCGGCCACGTGCTGGGTCAATCGTGACCCGCTGGACCCCATAGGTTTTTAAGCGGGCAATCTCCCTATCGTGTCCAATGCGGCGCCGGTGCAGTAGAAAGGGAGACTGCAGCCAGGGCTGATCCAACCCGACGATATACATGCCAACGACGAAGTCATCTATCGAGATCTGTTTCGTGCGTTGTGTCGCCACAATCACCGTCTCACTCACTCAAGTTGCCGAAGGTGCGCTCGGTGTAGTACGAAGCGCTCGCATGGGGTCCACCATGTCTCATCGGTATGCTGGTGAGTAAACTTGAGCCCGGCCATACCGGGCTCATAGCTCCCTCTCCCTTAGGAGAGGGGATTCCTGGCAGCATTGCTGCACACGTCACTTGCCGCTATGCTGCCGTCAGCGCTCCAGCGGCACGAGGGTGGGAGATAACGCGGCGAGCGTCGCTGCATGCCCTGTGACCAGAGGAGCTGGGGTTGGTTGGCCAGTGAGTAATGGACGGTAGGTTACGGCCTGCCCATTGAGATACTGCACGGTGAGCCCAACACGCGCGGCAATCGCGTGCGCTGCCACAATGTCCCAAATGTGCACCGGACAGCAGTGCGCCAGCGCAAAACCGCTCTGTTGGGCCACCAGACACATGTGTAAAGCCGTGCTACCAAAGCTGCGGCATTTGCCCGGAAAGCCGCGCACCTGATGCGTCTGCAGGAAACGCGAGTCAATGAGGATCGTCGTGTTATTGTCGATGGGTTCGGGAGTCGTAGCGCGAGGCAGTGGTACGCCGTTGTAAGTCGCCGGGCTCTGTGGGTCGAGATCCGCGACAAACAGACTGTCCCAACTTGGAGCGCTGATAATACCAGCTACCGGCCGCAGGGCGCTATCCAGCACACCGACACAGATCGCCCAGCCAGGCGTACCGCAGGCAAACGACAGGGTGCCATCGATTGGATCGATCACAAAGGTATACGGCTGGCTGGGATCGTAGGTCACGCCGCCTTCTTCCCCGAGAATATTGACCCCGGGGTAACACGCGGCAATGGCTCGGCGCAAGAGTGCCTCCACGCTAGTATCAGCCTCAGTGACCACACTGCGGTCCGCTTTGAGACGCGTTCCCAGGCGCTCACCACTGCGGTAATACTGCCGTGCGAGTTGGCCCGCTTCGGCAATAACAGGGAGCAAACTGTGAATCGACGTGATCGATGACACGTCTTCTCTCCTCTCACGCTGCTGCCGTGATGCCTCGCTCAGCCGGCGTAATTCTCCACCGGGCGCTTCATCTCAAAGATGTCATGCACATGTGTGTAGAGGTTGCCGGCAAGGCGTCCGACGGGGTGGAGCTTGTGCATATCAATGCGACCAGTGTTGGGGTTATAGAGATCGTCGCGGATATGAAAATAGACAATCTCGCCGAGCACCAGGCTGTGGGGGCCATGTCCAACAGGGAGAATCTGCACGACCCGGCATTCCATGCTAATGGGCGCCTCCGCGACACGCGGCGCTTGCACCTTCACACCCGGAGCCGCGGTGAGACCGGTCAACGCAAATTCATCGACGTCTGGAGGATACTCGCCTGCGGTGAGATTCATCTGCTCAGCGAGCGCATCGTCCACGATATTGACCACAAAATCCTGGGTATATTCAATATTCCGCACCGTATCTTTTTTACTCCCCTGGCGTCGGCCAGAGGCAAACGCCAAGGTTGGAGGATCATTGCATACCGCCATGAAAAAACTAAACGGTGCCACATTGGCAATCGCGTCTTCACTGATGCTCGATACCCAGGCAATAGGCCGCGGCACAACACAGCCAATGAGCAGTTTGTAGATGGATTGGCGTTCCACGAGCTGAGGGTCGAATTGCATGCCGTTGTCTCCTTCGTGACACGTAGTGCATCCAGCGAGGGCTCTAGTGTCGCATGTTTTTCCCACGGCTGGCAACTCTGATATTGCGGTATTGCATCAGCCATCAAACCGCTGCAGATGCCAGATGTCCCGGGCATATTCCAGCACCGTGCGATCGCTGGAGAACTTGCCAATCCGCGCCACGTTCAAGATCGCCTTCTGGGCCCAGGTTACCGGATGCGTATACGCCTCGCCTACGGTGTGCTGTGTCTCAATATAGGCAGGCAAGTCGGCTAGATGAAAATAGTGATCACCCTCGAGGAGCGTGCGCGCAATCCAGGTGAACAGATCTGGCTCATGCGGGCAGAAGAGGTTCGAGGTGAAGGTGTCGATGACGCGCCTGACGGCTGCATAGCGCGCGTAATAGGCCTGTGGGTCATAGCTGCCATGGGTACGCAGCTCTTGAATTTCCTGGGCCTTCAAGCCAAAGATAAAAATGTTTTCCTTGCCGACCTCCTCCATGATCTCGATATTGGCGCCATCGAGCGTGCCGATGGTCAGGGCACCATTCATCGCGAACTTCATGTTGCTCGTCCCAGAAGCTTCGGTCCCGGCAGTCGAAATATGTTCGCTGAGATCGGCGGCGGGGATGATCTTTTCCGCCAGGAGCACCCGGTAATCGGGCAGAAACACTACCTTGATCTGGCCGCGCACGCGCGGGTCATTATTGATCACCTGGCTGACGTTGTTAATCAATTTAATGACCTGCTTAGCGGCCCAATACCCGGGGGCGGCTTTGCCGGCAAACACATACGTGCGCGGCACAGTGGGTTCGAACTGGTCCTCGACGAGGCACAGATATTCATAGATGATGCGCATGACGTTGAGCAGCTGACGCTTGTATTCGTGAATCCGTTTCACATGGATGTCGAAGAGGGCGTGCGGATCCACGAGAATCTGAGTTGTCTCCTGAATCACGCGCGCGAGGCGTTCTTTATTGGCGTATTTGATGTCCATGAAGGTGCGCTGGAAACCACGGTCATACGCATAGGGTTCCAGGGCTATGAGTGTATCCAGGTTGGTAATCCAGCCGTCCCCAATGACCTGGCAGAGGAGATCGGCCAGCAATGGGTTCGCCTTCAAGAGCCATCGGCGCTGCGTAACCCCGTTCGTCTTGTTCGTAAAGCGTTCGGGCCAGAGCTGATAGAAATCCGGCATGAGCGAGGTTTTGAGCAACTCAGAGTGCAAGGCCGCCACGCCGTTCACCGCATGGCTCCCCACCACGGCAAGATGCGCCATGCGTACCTGCTTCTGCGGGCCCTCTTCGATGAGGGACATGCGCCGCATGCGATCGAGGTCTCCCGGCCATGTCGTGACCACCTGCTTCAAAAAACGTGCATTGATGTCATAGATAATAGACAGATGGCGTGGCAAGACGTATTCCAGCAGGGAGACGGGCCATTTCTCCAGCGCCTCAGGGAGCAAGGTGTGATTGGTGTAGGCCGTCACCGCCTGGGTGAGTTCCCACGCTGTATCCCAGGGCACCCCATGTTCATCAAGGAGTATACGCATACATTCCGCGACGGCCAGGGCCGGGTGAGTGTCATTGAGATGGATGGCCACCTGCGCCGGAAAAGCGTCAAACGTACTATGCGACTTGAGATAGCGCCGAAAGATATCGCGGATGGCGCAGGCTACCAGGAAATATTCCTGCACCAAGCGGAGTTCACGACCAGCCTCGACTGCATCCGAAGGATACAGCACTTTGGAAATGATCTCTGAGGCAATCTTCTGCTCCACAGCCCGCAGGTAATCACCCTGGTGGAAAATCTGCATGTCGAATTCGTCCGACGAGCGGGCTGAAAACAGCCGCAGGTAATTCACGGTCTTCCCACCATAGCCAACAATGGGAATGTCAGCGGGGACACCGATCACCACGCGCCAATCGACCCAGCGCGGCCCCTGGCTGTGATCGATACGGCCGTAGACTGGGACGATGCACGCCTCATCCGGGCGCTCAATCTCCCATGCTGTCCCGTACGTACGCCAAACGTCCGGACATTCTTTCTGAAAGCCGTTGTCAATTTCCTGCCGGAACAGGCCGTAATCGTAGTTGATGCCATAGCCATAGCCTGGCATCCCGAGGGTCGCAAGTGAGTCGAGAAAACACGCTGCCAGGCGACCAAGCCCGCCATTGCCCAGGGCGGGATCACTCTCGCTCTCGCGCAGCTCTTCGAGATCGACTCCCATGCGCAGCAGGGTTTCTTGACACACCTCCAGGAGACCCAGGTTCTGCAGGTTCGTCCCTAATAGACGACCAATGAGGAACTCCATAGAGAGATAATAGAGGCGTTTCGCGTCAGCCTTACGGTACCGCGCGGCGGTCTCGAACATTTTATCGATCATGCGGTCGCGCACTGCCAGTGCGACCGCGACAAACAAATCGCGTTTGGTGAGACTCTGCCAGGCTTTCGCTAAAGAGTAGCGCACGTGGTGACAGATCGACTCCTCGAGCGCCTCGACGCTATCATGCAAAACGGGATTGTGATCATGTGCGGGAGTTTGCATTGATCGTGCTATACCTCATAAGTTACGTGGCCGTTGACTTTAGACGGTCCATGTATGATCAGTCTTATCGGCATACATTCCCGAGCACTCAAGGCATGTGCACTTCAGGCTGGCTTTGTAGTACAAACAACAGAGTACGGAATGTTCGTCCATCTGGTGCGGATGACTACTGTCCAAGAGGCACCACCAGGACTGGACAGGGGGCCGTTGCGATGACAGCATTACAGATGCGGCCGGTCATCAAGCGCTTATCGCCTGTCAGGTGGCGGGTCCCCATGACAATGAGGTCGCAGTGATTGGTCGCCGCCAGCTCGACAATCTGCTCGGGAATGCCACCCCAGCGGGTCACAGTACGATGCCTGACTTGGGCCTGCGTGGCACGCTCGGCAGCCTGCGTCACTATATACTGCCCGGTGGCTTCCATCTCAGCGCGCCATTGCGGGTCAGAGGCGACGGAGCCTTGGAGTTGGAATTGGAGATCATCTTCCAGAATGTGCCCAATCACCAGCTCGCCCCGCAAGTGGGCAGCGAGACGGATAGCGGTATCCACGGCGTTGCTCGACCACGGGGAGGGACCTGTTGCCACCAGAATATTGCGAAACATGCAATTCTCCTCTCGCGAGTCCTACCTGCCACCCTACGGGAGGCAGCAAAAACTCTCGCCTCCAGAATATGATAGCATAGCATAGAGCTACGTAGTCAGAGTAGATACTGATATTGCTATTGCTATTTTCGCGGATGTCCATTATGGTATCCACTCTTCATTGCACTGGCTGCCCCTTCTACCCAGGGGCATTCCCTCAATACCTGTCTCAGTTGCCAGGGAAAGAGCGTCCTGGCACCTCAGCGTGTGGAGATGTAGAAATATTATGCAGAGCAGCGTGTACGTGGAGACGGCAACGCCACGCACGAAAGATCGTGGTGCCGATCTGTTCGTGGCTTTACTCCGAGCCCAGGGCGTGCAGCAGGTGATGGCACTCACTGGTGGGGCGATTATGGAAGGGATGGATGCCTTACAGGCTGCTGAGCATCTGGATATGACCATTTTCCAGACCGAACCAGGGGCTGCCTGGGCTGCCATGGGCTATGCCCGGACGACGGGCCGGGTCGGCGTCTGTGTCGTAACCTCAGGGCCTGGTGCGACGAATACCATTACGGCCATTGCCGATGCCCAGCGCGACAACGTTCCCTTGATCATTATTACGGGACAGGTCCCCACCGCGGCACGCAACACGGATGCGTTTCAGGAAACGAACATCGTCGAGATTGCGGCACCAACGGCCAAGAAGGTGTTTTACTTAAACCGCGTTGAGGATATGCCAGCGGTGGTCAGTGAAGCGTTTCGTAGCGTCCTACAGGGGCGACCGGGACCTGTCCTTATCGATCTGACCAAAGACGCCCAGCAGGCCCCCGTGCACGCGAGAGCTTTCCCGACCGTGGATGTACCCGAGCTGACCGTGCCGTCTGCGCCGGCCCATGCATCCATGGACACGGCGCTGGATGATGTCGTTGCCCTCCTGCGTCAGGCTGAACGCCCGGTGCTCATTGCTGGATATGGAGTCTTGCTGGCACGTGCCCAGCGCGAATTGCAGCAGCTCCTCCAGGTGATGCCCTGCCCTGTGGTGTATACCTTGCCAGGCAAAGCCGCCCTGCCCACGGCCCACCCCTGTAACTACGGCATGCTCGGCATGCACGGTTTTTACGTCAGCAACTGGATCGTGCACCATGCCGACCTGGTTATCTCGTTGGGCTCACGCTACGATGATCGGATTACGGGCGATCCGCAGCGCTTTGCCCCGGCAGCCAGACGTCTCGTGCACTTCGATATTGATCCCGCGCAAATCGCCAAAGTCCTGCCTGGACGCAAGCTGGGGGTCGTTGGTGATCTCAAAGCGACGCTCGCGGCGCTGCAGCGTCGGCTTGACAGCGCCCCGCTTGCCTTTTCGCACTGGCGTCATGCCATCACGCAAATCGTGCAGCAGTATCCTTCGACCTACGTACGCCGTCCGGAGTGGCTGCAAGCGCAATATGCCGTAGCAGTGCTGAACGATGTGGTACAGCAGCAGGTGACACACACAGGGCAACAGGTGACGTACACTACAGAGGTGGGGGATCACCAGATGTGGGCCGGTCAGTATGTGGCGCTGCAGGATGGCTGGCAGTTCATCACTTCCAGTGGTCAGGGCGCGATGGGCTCTGGGCTGCCGATGGCCATTGGCGCGCAACTGGCGCATCCCGCCTCCCTGGTCATTTGTCTGGCTGGCGATGGCAGCCTGCGCTTTTCCGAAGCCGAGTTGGAAACCATCTGGGAGTACGACCTTCCCGTCAAAACGCTGGTGTTCAATAACGATGGCTATGGTATTGTGCGCATGTGGAATCATCGCTTTTATGAGGGGCGCGAAACGGGGGTCATCAAACGCCACAAAGACTGGACTCTCCTGGCCCGTGGTAACGGTTTTGACGCCGACTGTGTGGACCGCGTCACCGAGCCGGCTGACTTAGCCCCCGTGCTACGGCGTGCGCTCTCGCATCGGCATCCTCACTTCATCGAACTGGTGACGCCGTATGAGGAGTGTCTGCCACTCATGCCGCCCGGGCAATCGTTCAATGAGATGATTCTCTAAACCGTGAGTCGTTCAGAGGTAGGACCTATGGCTACCCTCAAAATCGATGGGGCACGCTTCATCGTGACGGTTGACCCGGAGCGTCGCATTATCCAGGATGGCTCGATCCTCATTGAGGGTCAGCGCATCATCCAGGTGGGCAAGGCAACGGCCTTACAGCATGCCACCGCTGATCGTGTGATCGATGCGCGTGAGATGGTGGTGACGCCGGGCTTTTGCAACAACCATATGCACATCAGCTATGCGCATGCGACCCGCGGTATCTTTCCCGATAATCTCGATCCGATGGTCTACCTCGCCAACGTGTTCACACTGCAAGGCGCCATGACCGAGGAGGACGAATACTACACCACCCTGCTAGGGATTACTGAACTCCTCAAGTACGGCACAACATGCTTCGTGGATCCAGGGAGTACGAAGTATCTCGATGCCTGTATGCAGGCATACGAGGAATCGGGCTGCCGCATTGTGGTGGGCGAACACGTCACGGATAAGCTGAACCCGATGCGCCTGCCAGTCTATCCTCTCGACGAAGCCGTGCGACGCATGGAGACGACGATCCAGCGCTATGATCACCGTCTCGACGACCGTGTGCGGGCCTGGGCCATGCCGTTCGACGCCGCCTTCTGTTCGGACGAACTGCTCAAGGCAGCGAAGGGTCTCGCAGACCACTACAACACGGGTATAACCCTGCACCAGTCCAACCGGCCCGCCACCGTGCAGATGTACCTCGACAGCTATGGCAAGCGCCCTGTGGAGTACCTGGAAGATCTGGGGGTCCTCGGCCCCAACATGCTCCTCTCGCACGTCATTGACCTTGACACCCGTGAGATGGACGCCATTGCCCGCACCGATACCAAGACCGTCATGTGCCCAGCCGCCGCGCTCAAACTTGGCTCGCGCATGACCACAACGGCACAGCTCCCTGAGATGGTCGCACGGGGTATCTGCGTGAGCCTCGGAACCGACGCCGGCAACAACTCGAATCTGTTGGAGACCATGCGCTCGATGTATCTGGTCGCCGTGCTCTATAAGGACGCGCGCGGCACCACCGATGTCGTGCCCGCCGAACTTGCCGTAGAGCTGGCGACGCTGCACGGAGCCCGGGCCGTGGGGCTGGAGCACGACATCGGCTCGATTGCCGTTGGCAAGAAGGCTGATCTGGTCCTGTTCGATACCCGCCGCCCCGAGTGGAGAACCCTCTTCAATCCGATTAACTCTCTGGTGTACAACGCCGATGGCCGCAGCGTGCATACGGTCATTGTGGATGGCCGTGTGGTCGTCGAGGATCACACCCCCTGCTATGTGGACGAATGGGAGCTGATGCGCCAGGTGCAGACCCTGGGGGAGCGTCTCCTGGCCCGCACTGGTATCCACTTCGCTCCGCGCTGGCCCATGGTGTAAGAGCGGCCTCCCCAGTAAGTCAGGAAACACCCCGCTAGTATGGCGGGGGTTAATCAGCCCTACGCAGTAGCCGTACGCAGTACTTAGCGCTGCGGCGGCCGGGCACGACGGAAAAAGAACCCCAGAGCCAGGCCACAGAGAGAGATGAGCACGAAGGTACTGAAAGCATCGTTGAAGGCGAGCAGGAGAGCTTCCTGATCAATCACGCGGCTCAGCAGCACCCTGGCATGCGCCGCCGGTGCGAGAGCCCCCCCGATCTGCGCGGCAGTGGCCTCGAGAGCACGCAGTGCCTGCTGCGTGCCCTCAGAGGACAGGAGCTGCGTCTCTGCCAGGAGCGCGTAGCGCACCTGCTGACGTTGTTCCAGGAGGGCAGCAAGCATAGAGACATTTAACGCCCCACCCAGGGTGATACAGAGGTTGAGCAGCGTTGTCGCCGCTTTGCCCCGGGCTGGTGCGAGACCACTGATAGCAATGGGATAGATGACCACATACGACAAGCCCAGGCCCAGGCCACGGCCAAAATAAATGATCAGGAGAGCCAGGGCTGACAGGCGCAGATCAGCGAACGTCATATACAGGCCAAACGCAGCGTAGAAGAGATAGCCCAGCGTCATCAAATAGCGCGCATCAATACGGTCGCTCGCCCAGCCAGAAACTGGCGTCAACAACACCAGGAAGGCGGAGCTGGGAAACATAATCATGGCCGCATCCTGCACCGAGAAGTCGTACATGCGCTGCAGGAAGAGCGAGAGCAGGAAGGGGCCGCCGTTAAACATGGCGCCGGCAATGAAGCACAGGCCAATGCCAATAGCATACTGGGGACTGCGGAAGGCGCGCAGATCCACCATAGGGCTTCTGGTGTGGGGCTCGATGAGCAAGAAGGCGCCGAGCGTCAGAGCAAAGATCAGCAGTAACGACACAATAGGAGTCGAATCCCACCCCTCACGCTGCCCATTGCTCAGTGCCAGCATGAGCGCCACCATCGCTGTCGAGAATATCAGTGCCCCCCACCAGTCAAAGGGGATGCCACGCTCGCGGGGGGATTTGCGCATGATGAAACAGGCAATGAACAGAGCGACTAAGCCTGCCGGTAGGATCAGGTAAAAGGCGGCGCGCCAGCTCAGATGTTCTGCCACAAAGCCGCCCAGAGGAATCCCGGTGAGGGAGCCGCAGGAGGCCCCCATGCCCCAGATGGATGTCCCCAGCCCACGCTTTTCCGCCGGATAGAGATCAAGCATGAGGAGCATGGTGACGGGCATAATCAAGCCACCACTGGCCCCTTGAATGACCCGAAAAGTCACGATCATGGGGACATTCGTGGCCATGCCGCACGCCACAGTACTCCCGATAAAGACAAACAGACAACCAATATACAGGTCGCGTGCCCCGAGCGTGCGGGCGAGCCATGCCGACAGAGGCATGACGACCGCATTGGCAATCATATAGGCCGTGACGACCCAGCGAATCGTGACGACGTCGGTCCCCAGATCGCTCATCATTTTGGGGAGGACCATATTCATGACGTGGTTGGTCAAGACGCTAATATACCCTCCCAGCACAAGCGACGTCATGGCCCACCAGAGGTACGCCGAGGAAGTTGACGAGCCTGCGTCAGCACTAGAGACTGGGCTAGAGGCCGCTGCCCGGGATGAGATTCTCATGCTACAATAGTCTCCGCTGGTGAAAAGTAAGACGTGCTTGTAGCCTAGCATAGATTTTCACGCCCAAGCAAGCAGCAGACGGCGTCGAAGCGCTGATGGCGAGCCATCAGATACGCCTCTGTTGTCCCGGAGGTAGCGTATGCTCGAACGTGTCGAGGAGAGATTTCGTCACCTGACTCCCCAAGGCGACTTTTGCTCGTTGCGCTTTGTGCACGAGCGTTCTGAAGTCTTAGCGGTGCGGCAAGATATTGTGCAGCCCATGGAGACCTCTGAGGACAGCGGTGCCATGCTGACCGTCTACGCTGGCGATGGCATAGGCTATGCTGCCACCGGCGATATCTCGCTCAGTGGCCTCCAAGGCGCTGCCGAGCAGGCCCATGGCTGGGCCCTGCAGAGCGCGGGGCGGAGTGTCATGGACTTCTCCAAGATGCGCACCGCCCCGCCTATCGGGACCTATGCCACACACGAACTTGTCCCGTGGCGGCAGACGCCACTCTCAGACAAGATCGATCTGTTACGCACCGAGTGCGCCCGCCTGAAGACCGATGACCGTATTGTCGATTGGGATGCATCCTTGTGGTACACCGAAACCGATACGCTCTACCTCACCACCGATGGTGGCCGTGTGTACCAACATTTTGTGTATCTGGTGCCGATGCTCAGCGCCACGGCAAATGCCGGGTCCGAGACGCAGACACGCACCTTTGGCGGTCGCGGCTACTGCCGTCAAGGGGGGATGGAAGTACTCGACGCCGTCGGCTTTTGCAGCACCGCCCCACAACTCGCGGCAGAAGCGCTGCAATTACTCACCGCCCCGAATTGTCCGGCGGAGGTTATGAATGTTCTGCTGGCGCCAGACCAGATGATTCTGCAGATCCACGAGTCCGTTGGGCATCCTCTGGAGCTGGACCGTATTCTGGGCGATGAGCGCAACTATGCTGGCACCAGTTTCGTGACCCCTGACATGTTCGGGACCTATCGCTATGGCTCAGATCTCCTCAACATTACCTTCGATCCTACCCGGCCCGAGCAGTATGTGAGTTATGGCTTTGACGATGATGGCCAGCCAGCCCGGCGCGAGTACCTGATC
Source organism: Candidatus Entotheonellaceae bacterium (assembly GCA_048594805.1). Classification (GTDB taxonomy): domain Bacteria; phylum Tectomicrobia; class Entotheonellia; order Entotheonellales; family Entotheonellaceae; genus SXND01. The sequence continues at coordinate 18,473 of JBMDXC010000530.1, forward strand.
CGCCAGGGTATCCTGCAGCGCGCCCTAGGCGGCCTGACCTCCCAGATACGGGCCGACCTCCCCGGGGTCGCCAATGCGCGTGCCTGTAGCTGGAACCGGCCTCCTATTGATCGCATGGCCAATCTCAACCTGGAACCCGGGAATGCCAGCCTGGAAGAGATGATTGCCGCGGTGGAGCGTGGCATCTATATGAAGACCAACTGCTCGTGGTCGATTGACGACTCGCGCAATAAATTCCAGTTTGGCTGTGAGTGGGGCCAGTTGATCGAGCACGGCAAGCTCACCACGGTGGTGAAGACCCCCAATTATCGTGGTATCTCTGCGACCTTCTGGCGCAGCCTCAAGATGGTCGGAAACCAGGATACGATCGAGGTCATGGGTACCCCGAACTGTGGCAAGGGCGAGCCCAATCAGGTGATCCGGGTGGGCCATGCCTCGCCCGCCTGCCTATTCGCTGACGTCGAGGTCTTTGGGGGGGAGTAGGGGCATGCGCGAGTATTTTTACACCCTAGCCGATACTATCACGGCGCTCCTGAAGGGCGATGAAATCTACACCTGCACCTTTCGGGGTGAGGACTCTGACTTCGTGCGCTTCAACCGGAGCGCGCTGCGCCAGGCTGGCACCGTGGCACAGCGTTTTTTAAATCTCGATCTCATCCGTGGGCAGCGGCACGCTGCCGCTGACGTGGCGCTCTCGGGTGACCTGGAAGAGGACCGCGCGCGCCTGACGCAAGCGGTAGCAGAGCTGCGGGAACAGTTGCCGTACCTCCCCGAAGATCCCTACTTGTTGTACGCTACGGACGTGCAGTCCAGCGTACACGAGGGGGAGAACACTCTCCCGGACAGCGCCTCGGCAGTGGCTGCAGTGCTCGACGCTGGCCGTGGCCGAGATCTGGTGGGTTTTTATGCTGCGGGGTGCATCTATGCCGGATTCGCCAATGCCTTGGGGCAACGGAATTGGTTCGCCAGCTACAGTTTTAACTGCGACTGGAGTTTTTACTATCAGGCGGATAAAGCCGTAAAAACAGCCTACGCCGGTTTTGTATGGGAGCCCAATGAGTTTGCCCGCAAGGTCGCAACCGCTGTTGAGCAGCTCGAGCAGTTGCGGCAAGCGCCGAGAACCATTCCTCCTGGACACTACCGCGTCTATCTTGCCCCCACTGCCCTTGATGATGTCCTCCACACCCTCGCCTGGGGCGGTTTTGGCCTCAAAGATCACCGCACCAAGCAGACCACGCTGCTCAAGATGGTTGAAGAAGATGCGCGCCTGCATCCAGCGGTTACGCTTCGTGAGAACACCCGCGATGGGGTGGCACCAAACTTTCAACGGGCAGGTTTTATCAAGCCAGACCAGGTGACACTCATCGAGGCGGGAACCTTCCGTAATTGCCTGGTGTCACCGCGCTCGGCAAAGGAGTACGGTGTGCCCACCAACGGCGCCGCCAATGGGGAGAGCCCGCAGTCACTCGACATGGCCGCCGGGGATATTCCACGCCAGGACGTGTTACAACGCCTCGATACCGGGGTCTACATCAATAACGTCTGGTACCTCAACTACTCTGATCGCTCTGCCTGTCGCATGACTGGCATGACCCGTTTTGCCACCTTCTGGGTCGAACATGGCGTTATTCAGGCCCCGCTCAATGTCATGCGCTTCGATGAATCGCTGTACCGTATGCTCGGTGAGCACCTCCTCGGCCTCACGAGCGAGCGCGAGTTTATCCTGAGTACCAGTACGTACCATCAGCGCTCCACTGGGAGCAGTCGTGTCCCAGGCGTCCTGGTCGACGATTTTCATTTTACACTGTAACTCTTGTACCGACATAGCAAGCGGCGCTCTCGGCAGCACGAGGGCCAGTGTTTGCCGGCCCTCTATACACAGAGGAGCAGCTTAGGTCTTCTGGTAAATCTGCACACGGTGTCGGTTGGTTTCCGGCACATAGAGGCGGTTCTCCCGATCGAGCGTCACCGACACCGGCCCCCAGAAATATGGCTCGGTCTGGGATGAGACGTGATAGGGCGTGTTGAGGTGCGGGGGCAAGGGCGGCATGAGGTTCGAACTGACCCGTGTCTGCCACTCTTCAGGGTTGACGGCGAAGTATTCCTCTGCCCATTTTGATAAGGTGGCCTGCCCGCGCAGTAGCAACTGAAAGCTGCCGTCTGGCCCCAGCACCTGCACGCGCTCATTCCCCCAGTCAGCCACATAGATGTAACCCTCGGAGTCTACGGCCACGCTCGAGGGCCGGTGGAACTGGCCCTCCCCATGTCCTGACTCGCCAAAGCTGGCCACGAATTGCCCATCGGGAGTGAATTTCTGGATGCGGTCGTTGCGCCAGTCAGCGACATACACATCACCCTGGGCGTCCACAGCTATGCCCCAGGGGAGGTTAAACTGACCGTCCTGCGTTCCGGCCTCGCCCCACTGCAGGATGTACGTACCATCGGTTGTAAATTTCTGGACACGATGGTTGTTCTGGTCCACGATGTACACATGATCGTCAGCGTCGATGGCGATACCAGCGGGACCGTTGAGTTCGCCGGCACCGCCGCCGAAGACGCCCCATTTGCCCAGGAAGGTGCCTGAGGTATCGAAAATCGAAATGCGATGATGGTACTCGTCTGTGATGTACAAGCCCTCCTGGCTATCAAAGGCCATGGCCACGGGCCAGGCGAACTGCCCATCACCGGAGCCAAAGCCCTTGCCGAATTCTCCCAGATATGCTTCATCCAGAGTGCAGATGCCCACACGGATGGCGGCAGCACGCGCCGGGTCGCACCGATTCAGCACGAAGATGCGCCCATCCCGGCTCACGGCCACATCGTAGGGATTGGCAAAGCCGCGTCCGTTGTACCCATTATTCACAATACCGATGGTTTTGACGTATTGTAGCGTTATGGCTGGCGTAGCGATCGACGTGCTCACTTTGCTCCCCCTGGTTAGTGACTAGTGACCAGTGACTAGTGACTAGTGGTTGGTGTTTAGTGAAAAGCTGTTTTGTACTAACCACTAATCACTAATCACTGTGTACTATTTTTAAGCCAGTTGAAATTCTCTGGTCGAGGCGATCATGCGCAGCAAATTGCCGACCCGCTGTTCAGAGGCATCGCCTGGCTGATGCTCCTTGAGATGCAGGTCCCCTTCCGTGGCAGCAAATGCCACCAGGGCAGCACGAGTCTCGTCGTCCACTGCAAGGGGACCCATCAGGTCTAAACACTGATCAACCAGCTGCGCCGGGGTCAGCGTGCCACCATCCTCAGCGGCAAGCCGATCGATGATGGCCCGCACACCCGGGTTGGACACATTGCTGAGTTCCTTCGCAATAAAATTAATACGCTCGAGGAGTGAGCCGCTGTCAATCCACTCCAGGCCCTCATGCCAGCCCTCGACCGAGGGTGGCTGGAGCAAGCCCTGGCCCATGTAGAAGGTCTGATACGCGAGCTGATGCGCCCCGAGTGTGGGCTTGTGGTAGCTCCCGGCCAGGCGTAGGGCGCCGACGAGCAGCTCGACGGGGCCCTTCACACGGGCGTGGAGTGCCTTTGACTTGAAATAGTCGGAGTGGAATAACGTACGCAGTACTGCACGAATCTCACAGCCAGAGTCGAAGTAGGATCGCATCATTGCCTGGATCACCTGTTCGCCCGCGGCATCGATGTCGTCTGCCGCGAAGAACTGAAACAGCCGTCGGCTGATGAAGCGCGCAGTGGCCTCCTGGCGCACGATAATGGCGATAATCTCCTCGCCATTGAACCGGCCGGTTTCGCCCAGGAAGGTCTTGTCACTGTCATCGTGATCCTGCTCGCGGTACGCAAAGTGCCAGGCGATACGGCCATAGGGCCAGATGGAGTCCTTGCTGGCACGCATGGCCATATACTCGGCGTTCCCCAGCGTCCATCCGGTAAAGGCACGGGAACACTCCTTAATATCCTGTTCGGTGTAGTTCCCAATGCCCATAGAGAACAGCTCGAGCAATTCACGACCGTAGTTTTCGTTAATGGCACCCTTATGATTGTTGTTATTGTCGAGCCAGATAATCATGGCCGGGTCCTTGGAGAGCTCGACCAGCAGCGTATCGAATCGCCCGAGACCGTAACGCCGGAACATGTCGATCTGGTTGAGGAGGGCCCGGGCCTGATTGAGCTTCGCATAGCCCGTGGCAAAAAGGCCGTGCCAGAAGAGGGCGATTTTCTCTTCCAACGGGCACTTCGTCGTGATCATGCGATACAGCCAGGTGGCGCCTGCGGCGTCAAGCTGGCGGAGTTCAGACTGATCGACATGGTAGCGACGAATGATGTCCTCGGGCATGGTCCGTGGATCACCGGGGTAGAGGAGTTCTTCGACCACCGCCTCGTAGCCCTTGGCGACAGCGGCCTCGAGTTCATCACGCGTCGCACCAAAACCGGCACGGCGCAGCAAATGCGCCATGAGCGTCATGTCTTGCTGATGCATGCTACCGTCTCCTTCCGCGTGCTGCGCACGGCTAGTTGCCCTGCCAGTATGGCAGGGCCAATTGCGGTACGCAGTACCCGCCAGTTTGGCGGGGGAGATAATTTCTGCCACGCTGTACTATGCTGCTGACGTCTTGAGACAGGCGAACTGCTCGAACTGGCCGTTGACAATGGGCGCGGACTCCAGGCCCAGCCACTGCTCCAGGAGTGTCGCATAGGTGCAACGGAAGTCGTTGTTAAAGTGCAGATCGCCCTCCAACTGATGCTCCACCTTCAGGGAGGGGTACTCGCCGTACATCCCACCCTGCACCACATCGCCGATGACAAAGGCCACGCCGCCAGAGCCGTGGTCAGTGCCCGAACCGTTGTCGCGGATGCGACGCCCAAACTCGGAGAAGATGAAGAGCACGACGTCGTCCTCACGGTCATGTTCCTTCAGGTCATCCATAAAGGCCCCGACCGCACCAGAGACCTCCTGCCACAGCTTGGCGTGCGTGGCCAGCTCGCCGGAATGCGTATCAAAGCTGCCGTGCTGCGTGTAGTAAATGCGTGTCCCAAGGTCGGCGCACAGCACCTGGGCCATGCTCTTGAGGTTCTGGGCAACGGGACTGTTTGGGTATATCACAGTGGACGTGTACTGCGCCGGCGCTGTCCTGAGAACGTCGGCGCCCTTGAGCGCGTCAGTGGCTGTCTGACCCAAAAAGCTCTTGACGATATCGCTGCCGGCTGCTCCACCGTACATCTTGGCGAAGGTCTCCAGAGCAAACTGTCGCGACTGCTCATCCTGGAGGTCAGGGAAGAGACCATAGGTCTCGAGGTTCCCCACTGAGGCCACCGGCACGCCGCGGCAGCCGAGGGCGCGCGGCAGCCCTCGACCAAAGTTGACGCCCGTGAGCACGTTGTCGCCTTTGGGCTCCAGTGCGCGTATGGCGCGGCCCAGCCAGCCCTCTTTGCCGATTTTCTCCGGCTCGGCCGTGTGCCAGATATCCATCGAGCGGAAGTGCGAGCGATCGGGGTGCGGGTAGCCGATGCCGTTAATAACGGCGACTTTCCCTTCATCCCACAGGCGTTTGATGGGCTCCATGCTGGGGTTAAAGCCGAAGGCATCATTGATGGGTAGGACCTCCTCGGCGGCAATGTGGATAGTGGGGCGGAAATCGTAGTAGAGGTCATTGGTGTATGGCACAACGGTATTGAGGCAGTCGTTGCCTCCGCTGAGCTGTATAACGACAAGCGCTTTGTCGCGTATGGCGGACGCCATGGCATTCCTCCTCTCGGGGTGCGCGATGGTCACTGCTCTCCCTCTTCGTTACCCGTGCCGGTCCTCAGACCCGCACTGTCATAGTCAGACAAGATGCTATAGACTAGCATAATCGCCATAGCATCGCCAATGCGGAGGGGACATCGCCAACCATAGAACTCTGTGGGTTATGGGTAGACGCCGTGGGAAAAATACGTTACAAACTTCCAGGCGCCTGAGCATGGACCCAACTGCGAGTATGGAGGCTGTATCTATGATGAAGACCATGGTCATCGAGCCGGTGAGGGCATTCAACGGGTTAGACGTGCTTGTCGCACGCGACGCAGGACTCTTTGCTGCAGAAGGCCTCGATTTGCAGTTCGCACGCCCTCAGCCCAAGGCCCTGCGCTCCACTGCCGAAGGCACGCTGACCAATCCTGTGACGAATCAAGGCCGTCTCCTCGAACGCGGCGAAGCCCGCATGTTCCAGGGGTGAGCCTGCGGCAATAACCGCCGGGTGGCGGCAAGCAGCGTTGGGGCGCGGCAAGTTGGACGACGGGCCATGGTAGTGTGCGGTGCTCTCGTGGTGCCTCCCTGGTCGTCGGTGTACACGCCGCAGGATCTCGCCAACAGACTGGTGGCCCTGGATTTCGGCAATGGCACAGCGTACGCCGGCCTGCAAATGCTCGAGGGTGCTGTACCACGCGAAGCCATCAAGACGCGCAGCTTTGACACGAGTCCCGCCAGGCGCTACGCCGCACTCCTGGCGGGCGAGTTCGAGGCGACTGTTTTACAGGAACCGTGGATCACGGTGGCAGAGAAGGCCGGCTGTCGGTTGGTCTCAACGACCTTCTTCTACGGTACCTGGGTTGCCGACACTGCAGTTGATGCTGAAACCTACGCCGCCTTCGTCCGGGCCAGCACGGCAGCAGTGCGGCGCATCAACGCGGACAAGCGGCGCTATCTGCCCTACTTCACGCGTGAATATCAGGGCTATCCCGAAGTGGAGGCGCTCACGCCGGATGATTTTAACCTGGGCCGTATCCAGGTCAAGGCGTCCGAACCTATCCCCGAGGCTGATGCGCGCTGGGACTGGGAGTGGATGTCGAGCTGGGGCATCCTGAGCGGTGCCTTTGAGGCTGCGACGCAGATCAATACTGACGTGCAGCGGGCGGCGCACGTCGGGCTACTCCAGGGGGTGCTCCCATAGCTACTGGGGCACAAGAGCGTTGGCTTACTTTTTACTTCTATCTTCTGGGCTGGCGCAACCCAGGACGATGGCAGTGCGCAGCGAGGCGCGCTCCGCGAAGCGCCTGTCACCGTTGAGTCGGGAAGCAAGCGGAGCGTGTAGATGCGATAAGGTATGGGCGGCTTAGCGCCAGCAGTCGCAGGCCGATCAGTTTATACGCGACCGTCGGTTCGTTGAGCATCTTTTCCGCTTTTGCGCACAGATTCGCATACCATGCGTGGGCGTCCAGTCCGCTTTGGATCATCTGGCACACGCGCTCCAGCTCGCTCGCAGTCACAAGCAAGTGCGAATGTGATGGCCGCAAAGATTGCAGTAGACGTGGCGAGCTTGGCGCTGCCGTTAATCCACCTACATGGATACATAGAAACGCACCCCAGGACAGCAGCCTCAGCGCAACAGGGTTCCGCATGGCAGCCCTAACCTTGCAGTCATGTTTGAGTAAGCCTGGAGAGCTAACCATACCCTGGCATGCGAGGTCTGTCCAGCTCCAGCCGCGTCCCAGGTTGGCTCGGCACCGTAAAGGCGTGTACAATGCCACGCAGCCCGGAAGGGGGTACCAAGTCTGCGATGCAAAAGAATACGCCTTCTCTGCGTTGACAACTGCGGCCCGCATCCTATGCTCTAGGGAAGATGTATGCGTTTGTACGGACTAATCGAAGAAGGAAAGCAATCATGAGTAATACGCTTCGCGCTCGGGTAAAGGGTGGCATGTTAGAGTTGTTAGAAAAAGTTGATCTCCCTGAGGGGACGGAAGTCCTAGTGACGATTCTCCATACGCCATCAAGCGAAGATCGAGAGGCGTTCCGCCGTGCGGCTGGCGGCTGGAAGGACACCGTGGATGTAGAGGCGCTGATTCAAAACATCTACGCAGATCGGCTCATCTCGACGCGACCCGCACCTCGGTTATAACCATGCGCTACCTCATTGACACTGACTGGGCGATTTACTACCTCAATGCTCGTCCGGACATCGTCCAACGCTTGCATGTGTTGCAAGATGACGGACTTGCCCTCTCCCTTATCTCCCTTGCTGAGCTCTATGAAGGCGTTTTCTATTCACGTGACCCTGAAGGGGACGAACGCGATTTGCAGGATTTTCTTCGTGGCGTAACGGTGCTGGGGATCGATGATAGCACTTGTCGGATCTTTGGAAGAGAACGAGGGCGACTCCGTGCCGCCGGCACGCTGATAGGAGACTTTGATCTCCTTATTGGTGCAACAGCACTCCACCACAATCTTACTCTCCTGACCAATAATCGCCGCCACTTCGAGCGGATTGATGGTCTACGCATCGAGTCGCTATAGCGTGTCCTTGATAAATAGAGCTGCCCTCATAGCAGGGTGAGCACCGTTGCGTCTGCCCACGTTCACGCGTGCACTTCTGTACCCTTGTATCCATGTGACTCCTCTCTATTCCTTCATAGGGAGGCTGTCCGATGCTAGCCGCGCTCTAGAAGCATGGCCGCCAGGGCATGGCACCACGCGGCGCTAGCCCGTGGATTGATCTTAGTAGCATCCAGGTGCTCTATTCAGAAGGGTCCCACAATTATCTTGCGTTGCAGACCTTTTAGGTTGTCATAGGCTATACTAAGGACGCAGAAGATGGCGGGAGAGATATCAGAACAAACTGACGAACCGTGAGAAAATATCGCGCCCTTGCTCGTTGAGCCCCAAACTACGCCATAGGGTGGCCTCAGACCCATTCCTGACCTCCTCTGTTGTGCAGAGATTCTTGTGCTTGGTATGCCATGTCACGAGGTGCCGCGCCTTCGCCCATGCAATTCCTGTCGATTGTCATTGAGATGGTTATGCAACAGCTTCCAGAAGCTGCAAAGCAATGTATCCCGATAACTGAAGAGAAACGTGCTTATGCCATACCGTGGAAATCTCACTTACCGCTTAGTCGAACTGCAACTTATGCTGGCAGAGCGCCCGCGGTCACAGCAAGAATTAGTGCAACACTTCCAGGTCAACCGTAAAACGATACGTAAAGACATCGATGCACTCTCTGGGCATCATCCGATTACGGAAGAACGTGTAGGCCGTCAGGTCATGTATCGCTTTATTGATGGCTTTCGATTACAACCTCCGCAGTATACCCCTTCAGAACTGGCGACTCTTTTACTGGCTCAAGAGGCCATTGCTATCACCGGACAGCATACCGAGACCTCACCATAAGCCACCCATCCGCGCACGCTGATGGGCCCAG
>JBMDXC010000531.1:0-3894 GCA_048594805.1 Candidatus Entotheonellaceae bacterium
GACACTGTTATTTGCGTGCAGATCGATCCCACCGTATAGTGACATTGGGGTCTCCTCATCGGGCTATGCCGTCAGTTGTTACACTGCGTTAACAACTCAACTGTAGCGCTCGCTTGAGGAGCCTTCTATATGATTATCAGGTTATCTCTTTCCAGGAGGTTAGGGGGTGACTTCTGCTGATCCCGATATTCCGTTTAGCAGCCAGGCGGGAGAACGTTTCACTCCGCTCGGGAGTAATTTCCACCTCGACCAAATAGAGATTGCAGTGAGTATCGCTGAAGGGGCTACTTTTAGCCAAAATCAGCTTGATGGCCTTAAACTAGAGAGGGTATCATACGGTGCCAGGTGAGGATACTTTTTGCGGCAAAGTTTGCCCCAGCGAGGCTCCGGAAACGCCTGTCAGGGCTGGTGATCACCGCATGTGGCACCGTATGACACCTTCTTTATATTTGGGCCTTGTAGGTGTAAGGCTCGATAAGCTAATGGACAACGTTTCCCACTAGTGCCTCTTCAAGTCTTCATTTTGGGTTAGAGCCGCTTCAGTTTCACGCGGGCGTTCTCGATGCGGAATTGCCAGTCCACGCCATGTGGTTTCGCATTCGTTTTGTCAGACCAAGCGGCAATTTCGCTTTGCAGCTCCGTCAAGGTGCCGAGACGACGGTTGCGCAAACACGGGCTGGTTAAGCAACTCAGTTCACATTCAGCGACATTGAGCCAACTCCCAGGCTTTGGGGTGTAGCAAAAGGTGATGCGTTTGATATATGCTCGTGCCTTGGTCGGCTCGAAGGCTTCATAGAAGGCGCCTTTGGTATGCGTGTTAAGATTCTCACACACCAGGGTCACTTGCTTGCAGTGGGCATAGCGCGTGTCCAACCAATGCGCGACTTCGCTTGCCCAGTAGGCTTTGATCCGTTGGACGCGGGCGGTCGCTTGCCGGAAGCCTGAGAGCGGTTCGGCGAACATGAACATACTAGCGGTGCCGTTGCGCTCGTATTCGTAGTCGACACGCTGGCCATGCGTCCGCGTCGCGGCGATGGGCACCCGCGTCTCCTTGAGCAATTGGACCGGCTGTTCGTCCATGCACAACACAGGATGCGTCGGATCGTAGGCTGCCGCGTAGGTGTCGAGGACTTCTTCCATGCAGGCGACGAACTCAGCATCTTGTTCCGGCGGAATCACCCAGTACTCGATCTTCCGCTTTGTCATGACGTTTTTTTGAGCACCTTACGGACCGTCTCATGCCTGATCGTAGTGACAATTACCAAGCGCACCATTTCGTCAGCCAGCAGGGGCAAGGTCCAGTGGCCATAGCCTGCTGGCGGCTTCCCCAGCCGCAGAGCAATCAATTGCGCTTCCGCCTCCCCGTCCAGCTTGCAAGGAGTGGGCGGTGCCTGGCGTTTCTTGCCCGCCAGTGCCAAGGCAAACCCTGCCGTCACCAAGCGTTTGCGGAGATTCTCGATCGTTTGCACGCGGCAGTTAAACGCCTCAGCAATCCGGATATCTGGCCATGCTGGCCCATCGGCGTCTGCTTTGAGCAGCATCTGCGCACGACGAAATTTCTGCGAGGAGCCTTTGAGATGCTTGATGATCTCCTGACACCTACCACGCTAGTCATCCGAGAGCCGTACAATGAACTTCTTGTGCATGGGAAACCTCCTTGTCATCAGAAGCTTCCCAACACCCCCCCAAATCAGCAACCCCACTTTTTAGTCTTGAAGAGGCACTAGACGTTTTTTCCAGATTCCCCCGGATTCCTACGCAAATGCCGTTCCAGGCTGTTTGCATGCGGGGGAGGGTGCAGGCCGTGCCTGCATGGACGATTTAGTGGTAGAAACTCAAGCCTTTGATATTGTTGAAGCTATTCATAGCTACTCAGACGATCCGACGTTAGTCGAACGTCATGGAGCAACAGGAAATCACGGTAGGAGCTGCTTTCACCATCTGAGGCCCATTCGTCCATCACTAAATCCGATGGAATGTGGTTTTTTTCCGTACTGGAACGATGAAAGCCAAGCAGAGCACTTGCGGACAATAGGGGACTCAAATGCGTTCAATGGTTCGCGCGAGTATCGCCGTGGCCGTTCTGAGTTTTTTGATACTTCTTCTTTGGGCTCAAACCAAAATCGAGTCTTTCCAGCGCCGCGCCGCGATCAATCCTCGCCGCATCCTAGCCCTGACTTGCTTCCTAGTGCTGATGCTCGGTGTAAACGTGGCCCTGTCTGCCCCTCTATGGGGAATTGCTTGCGGTGATGGGCGTGTGGACACAATTCTGGACGACTTCGACTCCCCGTGGGTAGTCTGCTGCACAGCAGATCCGTCGATTCCCAAGCCGACTCCTCGCACGGTTCCGGGCTGCCATGGCAACGCCATGGCAGTGGACTACGATCTGAGAAACGTAGCTCCCCCAGACAGCCCAAACGCTGGGCAGAGCTATATCGTGCTGCAACGATTTTTCTCCTCTCCCAGGGACCTAACCAATTACACACACATCCGACTCGCGTGGCATGGTTCGAACATCAATAGCCACGAGAGTATAGACGTGAAGCTCCATGATGGGCACAACCTCTTTGCTACTTCTTTGCAAAGCATGACCGATCTGTCAGCAAATACTGCTGATGGTCAGCCGGTATGGAGAGTGATTTACATTGATCTTCGAGAATTCACAGGGAATGGTCCGATCGACCTCGCGCACATTGATCGCCTGGAGATTGGGATCGTTCGGTGCACTACCATGCCTGGCAAGGTCTGCGAAGCCTTCGACAATCCCTCGGTTGGGGGGCCACCAAAACAGCACGTCAGCACATTGTATCTCGACGAATTTGCGGCGGTCAATCTGAAGCCTGGCGCAGTCAATCGGTTGGTAGAAACGGGGTTCGAAACGGTGAGCCCAAACCCGACGGTTCGCGCTAAGGCAGCCAATGCCTTGCTCGCTCAAATCGCTTCATCCGGTCCTGGCATGGATTTAATCCCCGCTTGGTTTCCGGAGCCGAACCCTAACTTCAATAGCTATGCACAGGCCGAGGAACTGTTGGTGTTGGTATATGAATATGAGCGGACTGGCAATGTTGCATTCCGCGACGCAGCCCAAAAGATAGCTACCAAGCTGCTCAGCCTGCAGATACCTTCCGGGAAAACTCAGGCAGGCGCCTGGTACTCGTCCTACGTCATACAAGGCGAGGCGCTGGGACCTCCGAGGCGAGCCTCCCAACCTCTTCCGTGCGACGGGAACGAAACACTGGTTCAAGATATCGACACCTGCGAATACGTCGGTAATGTCGGTTGGCTACTGATTGCTCTGGGCAAGTTGCAGCGTAGCGGTTTCTACAATAATCCCACTGCGCTGCAAGACGCTCTGGACCGAGGAGCAGCATGGGTGGCCGGTCAGTTCAACCGCAACGTTGGCATTGAGGGGAGTATATCGGCTTACTTCGGTTTATTAGCTGCCGGGAAGGGACGCGAAGCTGCGCTGTTGGGACAGGCGATTTTTCAATTGGCATGGGACCCTATGCAGCGCCGCCTGAAGCCAGGCGGCGGTCCAGCCGACGCCGCGACGGCGATAGACGTTACTGGAAGCTGGGGAGTGACGTTTCTTCGGTCGCTCGGACGGAGCCAGGAAGCGTTGGACTCGCAAGCGTATGCTGCCTCCGTAATGCAAGTGTGTTCGTTTGATGGTTCGGTTTGCGGATACGGCGATATCGCAGGGCCGTACACACCGGCGATTGAGTTTACCGCGCAGGTAGCGTCGGCCGGTATCAAAGATACAGATTTCGTGATGCAGCAGATCTTTTCGCTGCAGCTACCGAACAACGGCACATACCCTGGGGCGTTTCCTGGCGCGGCAGATCATTGGTATGGTGGGCCGTTGCCGCCGTGGAATCCGACGATGGCTGGCGT
>JBMDXC010000532.1:0-6872 GCA_048594805.1 Candidatus Entotheonellaceae bacterium
AAAAGTGATAAGCAACTCTATTCTGACAGATTTTTGGCTCTGCTCCTGACGTCTGGCTGGGGTAGACCTCACCCGGACACTGCCCCGCGGCACATCCGAGGCTGATTTTACATTTTCGGGGGTTGGGCATAAATAGCCAAGTAGGTGGGACAACAGGCAGACGAGGGCTCTCCAGCGAGGAGAGTCATAAAACACACAGGGCTGGTGAGTGAACTTTAGACGGGCTCTCACCAGCCCCACGGACCATAAGGAAGAATCCTCATGGACGCTAGAAATTTACCAGACGTTCTCGATCGGGGCAATCACAGGGCAGGGGACAACCCCTATGAGTTGGTTCCAGGCGAGGTCTCCCTGTCTTCACCTCAGAGGCAGCCTACTATGCCCGCGCTCCGTAGGCGCAGGCACCTGTCTCTCTCCATTTTATTCTACAGACTCCTTTTGATTGTGCTGGCGATTGAGGTCGCGATCAGCAGCTCCGCCTTTGCGGTGACCTATACCATTACTGACCTAGGCACCCTTGGCGGGACGGATAGTGTTGCGCTGGGTCTTAATGAGGCGGGCCAGGTAGTCGGGTATTCCTACCTCCCAGATAATACCACCTTTCGTGCCTTTCTCTACAGTAACGGTACCATGCACGACCTCGGCACTCTGGGCGGGGCACATAGCATTGCCACGGGTATCAACGAGGCGGGTCAGGTGGTTGGGTATGCTTACCTTCCGGATAATGCTGTCGAACATGCCTTTCTCTATAGTAACGGTACCATGCACGACCTGGGCACCCTGGGCGGGATAGACAGCTTTGCCACGGGTATCAACGAGGCGGGCCAGGTGGTCGGGTATTCCGACCCCCTGGGTAATGTCGGCCAGCATGCCTTTCTCTACAGTAACGGCACCATGCACGACCTGGGCACTCTAGGCGGGGCATATAGCTTGGCCTACGGTATCAACGAGGCGGGCCAGGTGGTCGGGCGGGCCGACCTCCCGAATACCGCCTTTCATGCCTTTCTCTATAGTAACGGCACCATGCACGACCTCAACTCCTTGCTGCCAGTGGGGTCGGGTTGGGTCCTGTTCGAAGCACGTGCCATTAATAATGCTGGTGCGATTGTCGGGACCGGAAGCCATAACGGCACACGGGCCTTCTTGATGCAACCGCTCCAAGAGCCCCAAGAGCCGACGATCGTCAGCTTCACCGCCACGCCGACCATGGGAACTGCTCCCATCATCGGCGTTCCGGTCGCCTTTACGGTCACGGTAGCAGATCCGAGCCTGGTCGACTCCGTGGAGTGGGACTTCGATGGCAATGGCACGGGGGATCAGACCACTACGACGCTCACCACAGAGTTTTCCTATCCCACGGACGGGAGTTTCACGGTGATGGTCACCGTCAGCAATGCTGATGGCGGAGAGGCATCAGCATTGCTGACGGTGACCGTGCAATCGCCCACGCAAGCGATTACCACGGCGAATACGCTGGTGCAAGAGCTGCCGTTGAACAGGGGACAGCAAAACAACCTGACCCGCAAACTGGATGATGCTCAGGACCTCCTGAGCCAAGGCGACATCACGGGGGCCTGCGACCAGCTGAATGATGTGGTGAGTCAACTCGATGCATTGGTAAAGAATAGACGGCTTAGCACCGAGGACGCCGCACCGGTACTCGGTGAGGTACACGCCATCCAACAGTCGCTCGGATGCTCGTAAACCCAGGGCATCAGCCCCTGGCCTGCTCGTCAGGACCGCGCTGGGACATGGCCGTGAAACGATCAGTGCGGCGTCTCTGGGAAGGTGCGTAACTTTTCGTATGAGTGTGCCGTGGCTGGCACAGGGGTACGGCGCGCAGTGTCAGCACCGCCGCCACTGGTACCAATCTTAGCGGTAGCGCACGAGACGTGTATAGGATGGCTCTGGGTGGACTCTAGGAGGGCTGCCTCTGCCACTGCCGGGCTTCCAGGAGACACCGGAGTAACCCTGTCGGCTCAGCGGCGCCGGTCATGAGGCGTCATTGTTGTTCGCTCCTACGAGGGCCATGAGTCGGTCGCGCATGCCGTGGCAGACAGCCCGTAGTATGATACTTTCAGGAATATACTGTTCCAGGATACGACGCACCGCGAGGGTATGCGCATCGGCCACAGCATACGCCTGCTCATAGTCCAGATGCCAGCCGGCAGGTGGCAGCGGATAGTGGGCGTGCCACTTCTGCAGGGCAGCAAGAATAGCCTTGCGGATGCAGTCGGGCAGAGCTACCTCGTCCGCCGTCTCCTGGAAACTCGCCAGGATGGCCTGCTGCACCCGCGTGAGCTGGTGGCGTGATTCCAGGGCGGCAAGCCGTTGCACCTGCTTCAGCATGCGACAGTCTCCCCCTCAGCAGTGCACGGGAGTGAGCACAGCACCGATTCCCAATAGCCGTACTCCTGTAACAGAGATACCACCTCTTCCCAATAGCCCTCAGGAAACACGGGTGGCGTCCAGGGCACCACTGGCGCAGGCCGTACCTACGTGTAGTGAATTGATTACATCCGGCGCTCTGCTTGATTACATCGACATTTTCAGCTGACAATAAGTGATAATGAAATGACCGCTCTGCTTGGATTAAATGATTACGTGCTCGAATTAAATGATCACAGCTTGATTACATCGCTCGGTGCTCGCACTATGCGAGAATGAGCCCGCCCCTAACAAGGCACTTTGTACATTACGCTGCCATAAGGGCATTCGAGCTACTTCGTAAATATCTGAAATGCAAAAATAACCTCTCGCAGACTTTCAACAAAAGACATGTTCTGTAAAGAGTCAGAGGTACGATGAGTTGCATGATACAGGAGCAGCAACTGTGAGAGCAACAATACACCGCTCTTCTCGTATCCGCTTGTTGTAATGTGCGTTACATCATTATCATTTAATCCTAGCAGAGACGGATGTAATCAAGTTCTTATCAACTAATCCTAGTATATTCTCAGTTATTGTTAGCAGGGATGCATCTCTATTCTCAGTTAATTCAAGCTGAAACCGGTGATGTAATCAAGCAGACGCTCCGATGTAATCAAGTCGTTACACCTACGCTTCCAGTTTGGCCAGTCGGGTATTAAGGGTGCGCACCATGATTACCTTTCATGGCCTGCTCTAGGGCAGCAAGCCTTGATTCTAATTCACCTATTTCCAGCAGTTTTACATACTGGCCGCTGGCCTGACTAAGCGCATGCACGGCGCGTAGTTTTAATTCGGCCTCGTCCTCAGTGGCCCGCTCTAGCACAGCCTGGGCTTCCAGCAAGGCACGCCACAGCATGCGCAAGAGCTGCGGCAAGTCGCCGTGTTTGCGGGCGCGCTTCTTGGCCAGTCGGGCGGCATGCGGATTGGGATTGGCCACAGGTCCCCCCTGGGTCTATACGTGGCTACCGCATGCCTCGGGCCTTGTGGAGCTTCACCACCTCTTCCAGCACGTTCGGGGCCGTGGGCGCACTGTGCGCCTCGGCGTGGGCCTGCATGCGCCGCAGGGGGGACCGCGCCTGCATCGCCCGCACCCGGGCGTCCAGGGCGTCATACTGGCCCTTGAGGGCGGCATACCGGGCACTCGCCCGCACCAACAATTCACAGACGGCGTCATACTCGGCGGCGCTGTAGACCTTGGGGCGCGTGGATGTGTGCAATGGTGCCATGCGTGTCTTCTCCTTATCATGCGGCCTGTGGGCCGGGGTCATCGTTGCCGATCCAAGTGCCCTCCTTGCTGGTGACCGCGAGGATATACTCTTCGGCAGCGCTCGCCTGCTGGCGGGTCAAGAGGCCTTCATGGCGGAGGTCCTCCACGAGGGCCACACACGCGGTCGGCGTCAGGTGCTGTGCCAGGAAGCGCGGCATCCGGGTGGGGATCCCCTGGATCACGGCAAGCTGCCGCTTGAGGTCCACGGCCCGGCTATAGCGGCTTTCCATCAGCGCACCGAGCACCACCTGCTCCAGCTCGGCGGGCATCTGCCACCACTCCACACACAGGATATGCAGGATGGCAGCCGTGTTGGCAATGGCCGGGGCGCGGTGGCGGCGGAGTCTCCAGTGGGACATGCGCACCTTCTAGAGGCGCCAGGACGGCACGCGGCTGCCATCCTCGGCAAGCGCGCGTGCCTCCCCCGCGCCCACCAGCTCGGCCAGCTTCGCGGTATACCGCTCGATATCAGCGTGCAGCTCCATGCGGGCAAAAGGCCGCCCAGCACTGAGGTGGCGTACCGTCTTCAGGGCGCGCACCGCGTGCCGCACACGGGCTAACGCATCCTCGGCCTGCTGGCTCAATTCCCGAAAGCCGTGCGTCGCCTGTAGCAGCCGCAGGCTCTGCGCCTTGCGCTGCTCCTGCCACGCTTCCCAGCGTCCCTGCCAGTCGGTGGCTTGCTGCTCCAGGGCTTGCCGGAGTTCCCGTGCCTCGCTGGCTACCCGCTCATCCATGCTACCCTGCTCTACCTGCTGGGCGCTCCGCCACTGGCTGCGCAGCCGGTCCCGTTCCGCTTTGAGGCGGGTCTGCGTGCGGCCAAACTCGGCATCCTCAAGCAGTGCAGCGTCAAGCACTTCCCGCGCGCGGGTCAGCGGTGCCAGTACGGGGCTTTCCTCCAGTATCGCGGCCAGTTGGCCTTGTTCGTGGTCCGACATATAGAGTCCTTTCAAAGAAGACAGCCTTACGCAACCCAGCGATAGGTTGTCCCGTGTTTTTCCGCCTTGCCCTGCTTGACAAGACGCTCCAGCGTGGACCACACCTGTTTCCTGGGCGCGTCCACGTGCTTTGCCAGCGCACCTGCGGTGATGCCGTCCTGCTGGTAGACCTGCATCACCGCGCGGACCTTCGCGGGCAGATCACCATAGCCGGGCTTGCGGCCAGTTGTCGGGACAGCAGGAGCGTGGACAGGAGCAGGGGGCGCAAGTGTCTCGACGCTCGCCCTTTCGTCAGACGCATCGGGCTCGCCATCAAGCATATCGAGCAGGTGCACACATCCATCGTGGACCGCATCCCAGAGGGAGCCATACTGATCAAATGTCTCCGCAAACGCGCCGTGAGCAAGACCTTTTTGGATAGCCTCAAGGTACACGGCTGTCGCACGGAGGAGGGTTGGTACATCGAGCGTGCTGGTCGGAGTGGGGAGGGGAACGACAGTCTCTGGCATGGGGGGCGGCGTGTCGTGCTGCTCCACCTCATCCGTACTCACACGCATCTCCGAAGAGAAGCGGCCGCCGCTCTCGCCATGATGAAAGGGCGCTGCGCCGCTGTTCCCACGCTCGCAGGCACAGATGGGGCCAATCCCCCGCTGTATCGAGGTGGGATTCGTGAGCGGGCGATGACAGACCCCGCACGTCGTCGCCTGCCGGATACACGCCGCTGCTGCCTGGGGTGTCGGCGCTTCAAACGCGGCGACCAAGAGATCTTTCGCCGTGGTGGGGTCCGTCTCAGCCAGCGTCGCGAGCTGCTGCACCACCTGGCGCGGTAATCGCTCCACGCGGGCAAGGAGCAATTGGCGCGTGTCAGCCCCAGCAACCGCCGCGAGAGCATCCACCGCACGGGCAAACGCACCGTCCCGCTCAATGGTGGCACGACTGACCCTATGCTGCTCTGCCAAGACGTGCGCTGGACTTTGTAACTTCTCCTAACTTTGAGGGGAAGTTAAATCAGTGCGCTTGCCTTGCCGTTTCATGAGGTTGTACTGCTCCCCACGAAAGTAGCTCATCTGTTCAGGGGTCAAATTCAGGCGCCCCAATTGGTTCGCAATCATCCATTGTTTCGCTGCGTCAAGGTCAGGCAGGCTGAGTTCGGTTGTGTGATAGGGCAGCCCATGGCGCGCGCAGATGGCATAGCGGTTATGGCCATCCAACAAGGTCTGCTCCTCCTGCCAGACCACGAGGGCATCGTGGCACCCATCAGCCAGGACGTTCTGCTCAAGCTGGGCATATTCGTCGGGTGTCAGGGGCGGAATCAGGGATTGCAGCTCGGGATTAATGTTCATGGTTGCCATGGCTCACCTCCGCGCGTCGTGTGATGTTTTGGCAGTAGCAGCAGGCATATCCCGCAGCACGAATCACCCATGTCGCCTTGCGCTCACAGGAGGGGCAGAGCGTCGGCGGGCGCGTATGGCCATTCAGTGGCGCAGGGGGTGTAACGCCTGTAACGCCTGTAACGCTTGCCCCATCGTCGCTGCAAGTATCGCTATTATTGGTAGTTATAGCACCGGAAGGCGTTACACCCCCCCCTGTAACGCCCCTGTAACGCTGTAACGCTTCCACGGGGAGAGAGACCTCGGTATATGCACTATTTTGTCCTAAAGTTACAGGCGTTACACCCCTTACAGGCGTTACACCCCTTCTCTCTCTCACTTCTCTCTCTCTCAGTGGAGAGGGAGGAGGTGAGGCTGTCCGTGGAATGTAGCCCTCGCCATAGTTGAGCACCTCGCCACGGTCGAGCATGCGCTTGAGGCGTACTCGTATCGTCCCTACTGGCATAGAGAGTTGGTGTGCTAATTGTTTTGGCGTGAGAGGTGTTCCATGTTTGGTGAGGACGTCGAGCACCTCCCGGCTTTCTTTCGAGAGTTGGTAGGCCTCGGCATTACCCAGCACGGTCCAAAAGCCATCCTGGAATTGCATTGCGAGTTCTTGCGCATCGACATCCCGGCCAATGATGCGCAAGACGGCATCAGGCTTCCCGGCGATACGGGAGAGGCTCCAAAAGGTATCGCAGGCACCGAGCAGGCCAGTAGAGCCGCTGACCGTATCTCGGAAGTCCTCTGGTCGGGTTTTGTTGCTATGGTGAACAATCACGATGGCGATGCCCCGTTCCTGGGCAAGCTGTTGGAGAGGGGCGACTGCGGCATAATCATCGGCATAGACGCTGCCGTTCCGGGTGCGTC
>JBMDXC010000533.1:0-1839 GCA_048594805.1 Candidatus Entotheonellaceae bacterium
TGCAGAGGTTCTTCGACCGCGCGAGGTCCCCATGCCGCTCGCCATATCGCGCCATGGAATGTAGCCTTCCGCTCACGGAAACAACGTCGGCACCTCGGACAAGTATGATTTCGCGGCTCAATAGCCCGCCTGCACATGCCCTTGTCAACGCTTCACGCCCGCCCTTACGGACGATCGTACATGACTCAAGGTCAGTGTGACTGGCTAGGTCTTCACCGTACGACTCTTGCATTCGCGACACCTCACCGGTTTATCCCGGCGCTTCTTCCACTGCTACGACGTGCCGGGTCTGCCCCGGACGAACAACGAGATCGAAAGCCGGTTCCGCGATACCAGCCGTTACCTGCTGAGGACGACGGGCCAAAAGGGCCTGACGAAACGCACGCTGCACCGCCAAGGGGCGTGGGAACTCCTCCCGAGACCGCCGATCGAGGCCCAGTTCCTCGACGGCTTGCGTCACATCCCACCTCAGGACTTGGCTCAGGAACGACAGCGTTTTGCGGAGCATCGCAGGCGATTCCGCTTGCAAAGTCGATCCCGTAAACAGACTCAAACTCAATTCGATCAACTGCGTCAGAGGTGGTCGACGCTACCGCCTACGGGCACAGGGTGATTTTTGTGCTATTGCCGATGGAGATATTGCGGAGCACAAGGCCTGGAAGCGGCTGCGGCACAGACGCCGCCAGGCACGCGGTAAGATGGCCGCAGTACAGAGCACTTTGCTGTCCAGGTTATTGGCGTTAAACCCACCGGGATAGGGTGCGGCATGTCTGCCGCATTCTATCCCCAGAGCGTATTATAAACCCATTACATATCACATGGTTATAGACATGAAGCAGATGGCACTTGCCTTGCATAGAGAGTGCTATGTGTGCAGTCTTCCCCCTCATCCAGAGGTGTATAGGGGGTGCAGAGATGGTGTCCCAGTATATCCTCCGTTACCTCATCGTACATGCTGATGCGAAGGACACCTTAGCGGGGATTTGTCGTTGGTGGCTACCACAATGCGACGTGGAGTGGACAGAAGCAGCGATCCAGGCAGCCCTCGAAGACCTGGTGGGCCGAGGATGGGTGACACGGCGGCAGACCACCCACGCTCAGACACTCTATGGCTTGAACAAGGAGAAACACGAGGAGATCCAAGCGTTCTTACGTGAGCAAGCAGATACAACACCAGAGTGCTAGAGACGGGACATCAGGGAGGATTGCCAATGCCAGTCACTCCAACATACCCAGGCGTATACATTGAAGAAATTCCCAGTGGCGTGCGGACTGTCACCGGGGTTGCCACTGCCGTCACGGCGTTCATTGGCCGCACCCGGCGTGGACCAGTGAACGAGCCAGTGCTCGTGACCAGTTTTGGTGACTTTGAACGCCGTTTTGGGGGATTATGGTCTGAAAGTATGCTGAGCTACGCCGTGCGTGATTTCTACCTCAACGGTGGCAGCCAAGCGCTGATTATCCGGGTGCACAATGGTGCCACCACCGCCACGCTCTCCTTGCCAACGGGCGCACCTGATCCCAATAACGCGTTGATCCTTGAGGCCGCCAGTGTTGGAAGTTGGGGCGGGAGTTTGCAGGCCTCCGTGAACCACAACACCGCAACTCCAACGGATACGGACCTCTTCAACCTCACCGTCTTCGAAAACGTGGATGGCGGTGCTCTGGAGCGCTTCCTGAATGTGTCGATTGATCCCGATGATCCGCGCTACCTCCCACGGGTTCTGGAGCAAAGTTCCTCTCTGGTACGTGTCCGGAGAGACGATACTACAGGCAACTTGATTGTACCAAATTTCCGTCCTCAACAAGCAGACACTCCGATTGAGGCCAGTGGTGGGG
>JBMDXC010000534.1:0-6262 GCA_048594805.1 Candidatus Entotheonellaceae bacterium
TCCCACGCAACCGGGCGAGCCGCTCTCGCGGGCGCACGCCGTGTTGGCCTCCCGCAGTGCATAGCTGGTGGAACGCAGTCTGGGCCGACGCCAGGGGCGTCCGCGGTCGCTCCCCCCGATGTCTGGGCCACGAGACGACCATGCTACGAGGCGGAGGCGGTTGTGATCGATGGCGCTACGGGTCGTGACGCTGGTGGCGTGCGTGGTGCGGCGTCAGTGGGCGGCTGCAGAGGCGACGTGCGCCGGTCTGTCGGTCGGGAATGCCACACGGGAAACGGCTCGCCCGCCCGCCGAGCGGTGACTCGCAGCGTTGCAAGCGGTGACGCTGACGGTGGTGCAGGGGGGCCACCGCGGGGATCGCCATGTGACGGCTCTGCGTTCCTTGCCAGAGCGCATGCTGGCGCTGTTGGGCGGCTCTGCGCGCGTGTATACCAGGCTGTGTACCGTTTCTCACGAACCGCTTTGAAAATGGGCGAAACGGGCGAGATCATGTAAAGCCCGGAATACTATTTCCCTCTGTCATCACGATGCGCGATGTCACCGCCAATCTGTTCCGCTATGTGGTGCACAATGTATTACGCACGCGTCACTACGGTGCACAAACAACTCGTACTGGTACTATGACGAACCATCTTATTGCCATTATCCTGTCTGATGGAGAGATGTTCTCAAATCTCAAGTTCACGCAGCGTCTCTACGATGCCATGCAGGATCATGGTGCTATCCAACCACCCAATCCTGTCGATGTGCCAACAGCTCTGGAAGTGGTGCGGGCGCTCGTGCCACAGCTTGTAGCTGAAGACGGGACTGCCATTGAGCAGAGGCTTGAAGGGGAAGAATTGGACGCCCTGGTGAGAGAGGTTCGAGCCGCTGATGGTAATCTGGTCAGGCAGTGGTTACAGGCAGCTTTTACTGATAGCCGAGCCTATTACGAACGCTGGATCGCGAAAAAATAGATTTGATCCTCCAGTCTATTGTGCAAGGGAGGCATTCATGAGGGTGTATGTGTGTCGGTTGGAGTTCCATGAAAGCCTGTACTACGCCACACGTGAAGTCGGTCGACTGTATGAGACTGAGGGCTGCATACATAACTATGCCTTGACATATGCATTGGGTCTGGCCTCAGCACCATATTTTCAATCCCAGCAGGTCCCGCACTACGTTGAGGAGCTGACCCCACTGAACGAGCGTGGCATCTACATCACTCCAGCCCGCGGTGTCGAAGTGCAGTACGCTCTAACTACCTTCAAATATGCCAGTAACCTCTATCACAGTAAGATGGAGAAGGGACGTCGTAACACCCCCTCCTTCGGGCGTGCCAAAGAGGTGGGAGTTGGAAGTGTCTTTGAGTTTGCGGCTTTCTCTGAGCAGGGACCACTTACCCTGCCACGTTGGTTGCGCCTGGGCCTCTGGCGGAGTAAAGCTGCTCTGACCTGGGAGGTATTTGAGAACGTACAACTCCGGTCGGGTCGTCATACGGTGGCTTTTCCCCTCAATCCCCTCGATGTGGCTGGTCATTTTATAGTCTTTGACTTGCTCTCGATGCCGCCCGCAAGTCTGGTACAGAATGTACAGATGGAAGGTGAGTATTACGAACTCCCAAATGGCTTACAATTTTCTGTGGGGATGCAATATTTCAGAACTCCTGTCCAGGCTGTGAGGGGAACTCCCAGATAAGGAATGGTGAGGTGAAACCACTACAGCCTCTCTCAGCCTTGTCCGCCCCGGTTATCGCCACCCTCCAGGACGACAACCCCTGGTGGCGCGGTGAACGCCTCTTTGGCCTGCCCAGTCTGCGTCGCTGGGCCTTCGATGCGGTGCTCAGTGGGGTACAGCGTGGCCTGACGCCAGCAACGGTACTCCGAGGCCCGCGTCAGGTGGGAAAGACGACATGGCTCAACCAGGTGATTGACGTCTTGCTTGCTGAGGGAGTGGCGGGGCGGCGCATATTCCGCGTGCAACTTGACGAGCTACCGACCCTGCGCAACGTCACAGAACCGATCCTTGAACTGGCGCGCTGGTATGCGGCTACTGTGCTGCAAAAATCCTTTAATCAGGCAGCGCAGGATGGCGAGCAGACATATCTCTTCTTCGACGAGATCCTGAATCTGCCAGATTGGGCGCCGCAATTGAAGCATCTGGTCGATATGCATCCCGTACGGGTCCTGGTGACAGGGAGTTCAGCGCTGCGCATCGAGGCTGGCAGGGATAGCCTGGCGGGGCGCGTCAGCACTATCGACATGAGGCCGTTGCTGGTGCGTGAGATTGCGCAACTGCGTGGTTTTGGCACGCTCAGTGCGCTGTTGCCGCCCAATGGGCTGGCGCCACTCAAGCAGCAACAATTCTGGCAGGAGGTACGTACCTCTGGAGAGCGGCAGGCCGAAGTACGTCAGCAGGCTTTTGCCGCCTTTGCGGCGCGTGGGGGCTATCCGGTGGCGCAGGTCCATGCCGACGAGCCCTGGGAAAGAATTGCTGACCTGCTGAACGAGACTATCATCCGACGCGTCATCCAGCACGACTTACGGTCGGGACCCAGGGGCAGAAGGCGTGATGCGCACCTCCTGGAGGAAGTCTTCCGTCTTGCCTGTCGTTACGTCGGGCAGTCTCCATCACAAGAGCTGTATCTAAACGAGATCGGGCGGTCCATGTGGGTCAGCGTTGGCTGGCAGCGTGTATTGACCTACTTAAAATTCCTGGACAATACCCTGCTGTTACGTTTGGTTGAGCCATTGGAACTGCGGCTCAAGCGGCAGCGAGGCCCTATGAAACTCTGCCTCTGCGATCACGCTTTACGGGCTGCCTGGCTGCAGGAGGTGGTGCCACTCACCCCGGATAGCCTCGTGCAAGCACCTCATCGGACTGATCTGGCTGGCCACATTGCTGAGAGCGTTGTTGGATATTTCTTCCGGTCCATCCCTGGCCTCGATGTGGCCCATTTCCCAGCACGGAGTACAGAGCCAGAGGTCGATTTCGTGCTGACTGAGGGTCTCCAACGGATTCCTGTTGAGGTGAAGTACAGACGTCGGGTCGAGGACAGAGACATAGTGGGTCTGCGGTCATTCATCGACAAATCCCATTATAACGCTCCATTTGGCATTCTAGTAACTCTGCTGGATGAAGTCGTGCCCAACGATGCGCGTATCGTGCCATTGCCATTGTCCTCATTGCTACTGATGCGCTAGGAGAAAGGAGAAGGTGCTCCCGGAATTTACTGCTCAAGGGGTTTTACCTCCGGGTCTTCACACCGCGACTTTTGCAGAGATCAGCACCCGCTATGGACGCTTTCACAGAACCGATCAACGTCCACGGCTACTGGCAATACTGGAAGAGTTCGTTAGCGAGGTAAGACAGTGTCGCTGGGTGCGACGGTTATTTCTAGTAGAGCGTTTCGTGACAGCAAACGAGGAGCCTCATGATATCGATGTATTGCTAGTCTTTGAGCATCGTGCACAGTTCACCGCATTACTGCCTCATGAGTACAACGTGTTGTATCAGGCAGGAGCCCAACGGCGCTTCGGAACTACTATCGATCTCCATGTAGTTGAGGAAGGGAGCGAGGCGATGGAGCGATTGCTGCGTTTTTTTCAACGTGACCGCAGAGGTAATGTGGCTGGTATAGTAGAGGTCATACCATGATTGCGAACCACCAAGAGTTTGTTGTGAGTCTTGAACAATTGCAGGAATTGGAGCTTGCGCTTGCTAGTGTCAAACGTGAGGCATCCTCTCCTACAGCTTTTATCATTCAAGCAACATCGATTCAAAAAGAGATCTGCCGTATTCGACACGACATCGATGCGTATCTCGGGGTGGCTGATTTGCCAATTGCCGCAGCAGTCGAGGACACTGCCGGGGAGAAATAACGCTCCAACTATGGCACATCCAGAATACATGAGGCCATTGTGGCTCGGCTCAATTCGATGAGCATTGCAACGCGCTATCCAGAAGATATCGCTGTCCTCGCAGCAGAGATAACCAGGCAAGTGGCACAAGCCTATCTGATACAGACGAAGGAGTTACTCGCATGACTCAGACACAACGCCAGATTACAACCCTCATCCGACGCTACATCGCTGCCCTCGAAGCCCGGGGGATCCCCGTCGAGCGCGTGATTCTCTTTGGTTCTCACGCTTCCGGCCATCCCGACGAGTGGAGCGATATCGATATCGCGGTGATCTCGCCGAAGTTTGACACCCTCTCTCTGCTCGAGCGCTACGAACAGCTCGGGATGGCAAACCGTGAACTCCATGCACCGCTCGATGTCGTGGGATTTTCTTCCACCCAGGTGGCAAATTGCGAGCCCGAGAGCTTTCTTGCCGAAATCCTCAGAACGGGCGTCGATGTGCTGGTGCGGCCCCGCAGACGAGCTCCGCGTCAGCGGCGAGAAGGTACGCCAGTGCGCTAGTTGGAGGTAAAGGAGCCCTGATGCTGTGTCCTACTCCCTCATCTTCCGCTGTGTATCCTCCGGTGCCCCTGTCTTCCGAGGATCTACAAAGATAAGCTGGATGCAGCAGACGCCGCCTCAGAAATGGTACTCAGCAAGGGACAACCTTATCACTCATACAGTCAGCATGGAGACCCAGCGCTATGGCAACCATAAGCGTGGAAGACATCTACGAACAGCATATCAGAGCGCTCTCTGCCAGCGAGCAGTTGCGCTTAGTCGAGCTGATTGCCAGCAAACTGGCAGCAGAGGCAACACGCGCAGGTCAGCGACAACGCAGTTTGCTCGAACTCGAAGGACTTGGAGCAGAGATCTGGCAAGGCATTGATGCACAACACTATGTCGATGAGCTACGCTAAGAGTGGGATCAGCGCCCATGATGCGGCTGGACGAGGTATTGCAAGACATCACGCTCTTGGGGTTTGACACCGCACCATTGATCTATTTCGTTGAGCGCCATCCCGCTTATCTGGACGTCATGCGTGCAGTGCTCCACCGTGTCGAGTCAGGCACTATCATGGGATACAGTTCCGTCGTGACGTCAACCGAGGTTCTCACCTTGCCCATACGGGTCGGCAACATTGCTCTCGCGCAGGAATACCGTGATGTGCTCTTGCATAGCCGCCATTTCATACTCGTGAGTATCGATGCCGCCGTCGCCGCACAAGCCGCAGACCTCCGTGCCCGATACATGCTGCGCACCCCTGATGCTCTGCAAATCGCCGCTGCGCTGCATAGAGGCTGCCAGGCCTTTGTAACAAACGATACCAGCCTCAAGCGTGTGACAGACTTGCAGGTGCTGGTGTTGGATGAACTCGAGTTGTGACGTAAGGAGCCCTGACCCTATGCCCTACTCCCTCGTCCTCAACTGTGTGTCCCCCAGTGGCACCATCTTCCCTGAAGACTTGCAGGGTCAGAAGGCCCTGGCCCTGTTTCTGGAAGAGCTGATCGAGAAGCAGGACACCGCCCTGGCAGCACAACTGCACGCGCCCAGGAATGCCAAACTGTTCACCTCGGCGATTTTGTCCCGAGCGAGCAGGGACAGGGAGCCACGTGCCAGGGCCGCTACAGACTACTCCAGTTCCCGGCAGGCCAAGCTGCCTGCGGGAGAAATACAGATCCGCATTACGTTGCTTGACGACGCCCTGTATCCCTACGTGTCACAGTTCTTCCTGCAGCACCTGAACGGGGTGCCTCTACTGCTTCTGGGTCGCTCGATGCTGGCCGTCTCCCGCGTTATGACCACGCCTGAGAGCGGTGAACCGTGGGCTGGCTTTGCTCGGTTTGACGAGCTGCTCGCCCGAGCCTCTGAGCACGAAACCACCTGGTATATCCAATTCGTCACTCCCACAGCGTTCAAAACTGGCGATGCGGCAATGCCCTTGCCGGTGCCGCGCCTGTGCTTTCAGAGCTGGCTCAACAGTTGGGATGCACACGCGCCGCTGCCGTTTTTTCAGGACACGGCCATGCGCCGGGCTTTCCTGGCCGACGTGGTCGAACGGGGAGTAACGGTCACCTATGACCACCTGCGCCTGGTGCAGGCGCCGTTGTATTTCGACGGGGCGCGCACCCGAGAACAGGGCTTTGTGGGTACCTGCCGGTTTACGGCCAAATCGTCCAAGATCGAGCCCATACATCGCAAAATCCTGGCCACGCTGGCGGCCTACAGCTATTACGCTGGCACTAGATGTCCATTTCATAAGTTCGCTACCAGTGAGGCAGGGGCACGCTTATAGGGCCTGGGGGGATAGCACGCCCGTTCAAAAGGTTTGGGACGGGGACTACACCATGCTCTGCCCTGACGCTGCTGGCAGCGGGTCT
>JBMDXC010000535.1:0-11467 GCA_048594805.1 Candidatus Entotheonellaceae bacterium
GCGTTCGAGGACGTGCGCAGTGCCCTCGAACAGAAGGGTCTGACGTTCGACGTCGCTGAAGTGACGATGATGCCGCAAAACATGGTACCAGTGGAGGGCAAGCAGGCCGAGCAGGTCCTGCGCCTGATGGAGGCCCTCGACGATCAGGACGATGTGCGCAAAGCGCATGCCAATTTTGATATCTCCGACGAGGTCATGGCCGCTCTGGCGTCATAAGAGTGTGAAGGTGGCTCGTCTCCGATCTCCTCTCCCGCTGGGTGAGGGCGAGGGGGCCCCAGAGGACAGCATGCGCGTCTTGGGCATTGATCCCGGCTCCTTGATCACTGGCTTTGGTGTGGTAGAGGATGCCGCTGGCGTTCTCTGTGCACTCGCCTGGGGTACAGTTCGCACCAGTTCTAGCCAGCCGCTGCCAGTGCGCTTAAAACACATCTACGATGGCCTGTCAGAAGCCCTGCATACGTGGCAACCCGAGGCCGTGGCGGTGGAGCGGGTGTTCTTCGCCGAGAATCCCAAGACGGCGCTCATTCTCGGCCATGCCCGTGGGGTGGCGTTGTTGACAGTTGCCAATGCGGCCTTGCCCCTGGTCGAGTATTCTGCCCTGGAGATCAAACAAGCCGTGGTGGGGTATGGCCGTGCTGGGAAAGTGCAGGTGCAACAGATGGTGCGCGCGCTCCTGCGGCTGGACACGTTACCGCAACCGGCTGACGCGGCGGATGCCCTGGCAGCGGCGATTTGTCACGTGCACACACATGGGTTCCGGAGTAAGGTATTACGATGATTGCTCACCTGCAGGGCGTGTTGGTGGTGAAAACCGTTGAGCGTGTGGTGCTCGATGTGCACGGGGTTGGCTATCAGGCGGTAGTGCCACTCTCGACCTACTATGCGTTGCCGGACCTGCAAGAGCGCGTGACGCTCTTGACCACCATGTATGTCCGTGAAGACACCATGCGGCTCTACGGTTTTGCCACTCCGGAGGAGCAGGAGATGTTTGAGTTGCTCATTAGCGTGTCGTCTGTTGGTCCACGCCTGGCATTGAACATGCTGTCGAGTCTGACCGCGGCGGATCTCCAGCAGGCCATTGCGCAGGCCGAAACACGTCGGTTGCAGGCCATCCCCGGAGTGGGTCGCAAAACCGCTGAGCGCGTGGTGTTAGAATTACAAGATAAAATGGCCGCGCTGGCGCTGACCGCCTCGGGGCAGCCGGGCCTGATGGTCACTGTGGACGAGCAGGTGATGCGGGACGTGATTTCGGCGCTGCTCAACCTCGGCTATCGACAGCAGGAAGCAGAAAGAGCAGTACGTACAGCACGCGCCAAACACGATGGCAGTTTGACATTAGAGGCGCTCCTGAAAGACGCCTTGCAAGTACTGGCGCGTTGAGCGCCGTGGGGATAGCAGTGTGGCAAAACGTTTGTTAGATCGATCACACGAATCAACGGATGAAGCGCTCCTGGAAACCAGTCTGCGTCCGACTGTATTGGATGAATATATTGGTCAGGAGCAGGTCAAGGAAAATCTCCGTATCCTGATTGAAGCAGCACAGCATCGGGGTGATACCATCGATCACATCCTGTTCTGCGGTCCGCCAGGACTCGGGAAAACCACCCTGGCGCATATCATCGCCCTCGAAATGGGCGTCAACTTCAAAAGCACGTCTGGTCCGGTCGTGGAACGCCCCGGTGACCTGGCAGCGCTGCTCACCAACCTGCAGCAGGGCGACATTTTTTTCATTGACGAGATTCATCGCCTGCCGCACGTTATCGAAGAAATCCTCTACCCGGCCATGGAAGATTTTCAATTGGACATTATTATTGGCCAGGGGCCCAGTGCTCGGACGATCAAACTCCCCTTGCCCCGCTTTACCCTGGTCGGGGCCACCACGCGTGCTGGCTTGCTAACCTCCCCCTTGCGGGACCGTTTTGGCGTGGTCGTCCGGCTTGATTTTTACTCGCACGAAGAACTGCAAACCATCGTCAGCCGCTCAGCACAGTTGCTCCAGATTGGCATTGACGAGGCCGGTACTGCAGAGATCGCCCGGCGCTCGCGTGGAACCCCACGCATTGCCAACCGTCTCCTTAAGCGCGTGCGTGACTACGCGCAGGTGCGTGCCGACGGTTTTATCACACAGACAGTGGCAGCACAGTCCTTGCACCTTCTGGAGGTAGACGATTTCGGTTTGGATAAGATGGACCGCCAACTGCTCTTAACTATCATCGACAAGTTCAGCGGCGGTCCAGTGGGACTCGAAACCCTCGCCGCCTCGATCAACGAAGAGCGCGAGACTATCGAGGACGTCTACGAGCCTTTTTTGCTGCAGAGTGGTTACCTCAAACGTACCCCACGTGGTCGGACTGCCACGCCCCTGGCGTACCGACATCTGCAGCGCCAGCCGCAGGTCGAGGAGCAACCCCGGCTGTTATAGCAGACTGATCCACGTACGGCACAACCCTCCCGGCGACCCTGCACTCTAGCTCGCAGTGCCGAAAATGGCCCACGTATCCGCATGGTTCAGTCTTCCTGCTGGATGTAGTCTTCGACGGTCGCGACGTCCTCTGCAGAGCCGATGATGAGCGGCACGCGCTGATGGAGCTGGGTCGGCTGCACCAGCAGGATATCTTCCGTGCCAGTACTGGCACGGCCTCCCGCCTGCTTAGCCACAAAGGCCAACGGCGCCGCCTCATAGAGCAAGCGCAGTTTGCCGGCGGGTTTGCGCGGATCGGTCATATCGGCAGGATACAAAAAGATCCCACCCGTGAGCAGGGTGCGGTGAAAATCGGCCACCAGGGTCCCGACATAGCGTCCCTTATACGGCTTCTGTGCATCCTTGAGACTATCAACATACCGTCGCACTCCCGGACTCCAGGTGTAGTAATTTCCCTCATTGGCGCTATAAATACTACCGCGTTTCGGCATGTGAATATTTTCATGCGACAGGA
This sequence comes from Candidatus Entotheonellaceae bacterium, assembly GCA_048594805.1. Taxonomy (GTDB): domain Bacteria; phylum Tectomicrobia; class Entotheonellia; order Entotheonellales; family Entotheonellaceae; genus SXND01. The sequence continues at coordinate 2,937 of JBMDXC010000535.1, forward strand.
GAAATTCACCGAGACTCGGATCGAGGGTATAGCCATGCACGCCGTAGCCCGTCGTGTAGACGAACATCGTGCTCGAGCCATAGACGACATAGCCAGCAGCCACCTGCTGCGACCCTGGTTGTAACAGATCGTCCGTAGTGCTATCCGGACCTGGGCTCACTTTACGATGAATCGAGAAGATGGTGCCAATGGTGATGTTGATGTCGATATTGGAGGACCCGTCGAGCGGATCGAAGAGCACCACGTACGGCCCGCGGGGATGGTCAGGCGCTGGCAGGATCGGCTCTGCAGCTTCCTCCGAGGCCATGGCGCAGACGTGCCCGCTCGCTTCGAGTGCCTCAATGAGCGTCTGATGTGCGAAGACGTCGAGTTTCGTCACCTGCTCGCCCTGGACGTTCTTGTCTCCTGTAAATCCAAGAATATTGACCAGGCCCGCTTTATTCACCTCGCGGGCAATCACCTTCGCAGCCAGGGCAATCTGGGTCAGCAGGCCGGTAAAATCCCCTGTCGCCCCTGGATAGGCCCGTTGTTGTTCCATGATATGTCGGCTCAAGGTAATGCCTAGTCGACTCACAGTATGACCTTTCAGATGCAGAAAGAGCCTCTAAGAAGGGAAGGACCGCTCCTCTCCCTTCTCCAATATGATAGGCACAGGTCTGAGACCAGCCCCCGGAGCGGAAGCAGCCCCCCGTTTCCTCACACAGTAGGTGTGCTGGTTAGGCCACGGCCACTTCCATGTCGCTCGTATACTTCCCATAGCGTGCGGCGCCGTTACATTTGGCACGCTGATAGAAACACTGCTGGGCCATGGCGATATTGGCCGCATTGCCACGCCAGGATTCGAGCACTGGCCCCTGCAGGGCACGCCCATACGAGAAGCTCAAGGCCCACGGGTGCTCACCCATGGCATTCATGGCATTGAGATGCTCTGTGGCCTTTTTGGCACTCTGACCACCCGAGAGAAACACGATTCCAGGCACTGCCGCCGGGATCACCCGCCGGAAACAGCGCACCGTCGCCTCTGCCACTTCATCAACGCTCGCTTGCTGTGGGCAGCCTTTGCCCGGCACGACCATGTTGGGCTTGAGCACCATGCCTTCGAGGAGGACGCGATGGGCACGAAGCTGCGTAAAGACTTCCTGCAGCGTCGCAGCCGTCACTTCTTCACAGCGTTCGAGCGTGTTATCCCCATCCATGAGCACTTCAGGCTCCACGATTGGCACTAACCCGGCTTCCTGCGACAGCGCGGCGAAGCGTGCTAACGCATGCGCATTGGCCTGCAGGCACAAAGACGTTGGGAGGCCTTCCCCAATGGTGATCACCGCCCGCCATTTCGTGAAGCGCGCCCCTAACGTACGATATTCGGCCAGACGATCACGCAGACCGTCGAGCCCTTCGGTGATCGTCTCGCCCGGAAAGCCGGGCAGAGCGATAGTGCCTTTATCAACCTTGATACCAGGCATGATGCCACGCTGTTCCAGCAGGGTAGGGAAGGGGGTGCCGTCCTGCACCTGCTGGCGCATGGTCTCGTCATAGAGAATGATGCCGCTGATAAATGCTTCGACGCCCGGCGTCGTGAACAAGAGCTCACGATAGGCGCGGCGGTTCTCCTCTGTCGAGGGCACGTTGATGCTATCCAGACGGCGTTTGATGGTCCCGGAACTTTCATCGGCAGCCAGGATACCTTTGCCTTCCGCAACCATGTCACGAGCAGTAGACACGAGAATATGTTGGTCCATGGGATACCTCTCGATAAATGGGTTTTAGGCCTGACTTCACTCCACTCCATGCGTGCGATTTGGCAGCGCATATCAGCATCGTCATGACCACCACAGAGGCCAACGCACAGACTTTGGGGTTATGCAGCCCCTGCCCCAGGGGCATCATGTTGCATCGCTCTATCTCCCCTCAAGAAGGTATCGAGCTATTCTCTCGTCAGTGACGAGCATATTAAAATACGGCTTGGCCAGGGCAGCCTCTATGGCTTCTCTTTTATGCTCGCCACCGGCGATGGCTATTACATAACGGTCTTGTTGCCTGGCTATCTGTCTAAAATCATCAAGTTTAATGGCAATAAGCTTATCTTCGACCTCCTTGTGCTGAGATCCAGATTTGCATACCGGGATATAATTACTCTCAGAAACAAATTTGTCTTTATCAATATTGATGCCTATTTGTTCTTGAATCCTGTCATAGGTTTTATTTTTTAGATCTCCTATGCCTAGAAGGAAAATTTGAGATTGTTTTGCACATTCCATCATGTCTTTTATGTGATATCTGCTACTGTAACTCTCCATTTCCTTTGGTTCTAATTTGGTGTAGAAGTCAGGAGGAAGACTCGATATATGTGCCTCAATGTCAAGTGCATCATCACGTCTTTTCATCATGATCGCCAATATGGACACGATGGTATGTGGATAGCAGGCTTCTAAACGGCTGTCGGCGTAGAGGGCAGAGGGATACAGTTCTAACTTTTTCTGTCGCAGACGCCGAGAAAGTTCAGCGTCCATCGCCAGTAAGTTCAAAAAGTTATCCACCACGGCGAGCAGGGTGTCGCCGCATGACATGGCAATTCTTATCGTAGACTCTTGTGCTTCACCCAGCAGGGTCGCGAGAGTTCTGGCACCGGCTAAGCCAAGGTTTTCCGTGTTTTTGCCACCCCCTCCAGGCACGATATAGACCGTGTGGATCCCTTTGGCGGCAAGTTTGTCCCTCAGCTCAGCTTCCAATTTGAGCAGTCGCGGGGGTTCAATGTGCGCCTTCACAATCCCTTCGCGCCTGGCTCTATCCAGCAGCCTCGACACCGAACTTTGTGAGAGACCCAATTCCTTCGCGACTTTTTCCTGGGTCAGCCCTTCAACATAAAAGAGTCGTGCTGCAGTCACTATCGCCTCGTAATCCTCCCTGTCACTGTCTGGCGGGGATATCCGCACAGCCCGCATGTTCTTTCTCCTCACTGCATGATACCGCTCTCGTCAGACCCGAGAGTTCTTGCTGGGAACTGGCTGCTAAGAATAATTTTGCGCATGAATATGCAAAATAGGGAGTATCAATGCCAAAAATATATTCATTGTAAGAATCGGAGTACACGGTGTCAACTGAGGGGAGTGGTCATCGGCGCATCGCGGCCTATGGCGGTTGGCTTGAGGTCTAGAGTGAGGAGTACGGGTCAAGAGGCGCAGGTAGGAAACAGGAGAGCAGGCCCGGGCATCACCAGATGACCGCAGGAGCGCTGCAGGTGATCCTCGGGCCCTCATGCATCGGTGTGCGCTCCATCTCCCTACCAAGCTGCAGCAAAGCGCCCTTGGCGGGGAGGGCGATGTGCGCTTACCGCCTGGGGACTTTACCCACGCAGGTTCTTAGCAATAAACTCCCAGTTTACCAGATTCCACCACGCCGCAATATATTGGGGGCGAGCGTTACGGTAGTCAATATAGTAGGCATGCTCCCAGACATCACAGGTCATCAGTGGGGTTTTGCCATCACGCAGTGGATTCTCAGCGTTTGGCGTGGCTTCAATGCTCAAATTGCCCGATGCATCTTTCACCAACCAGGCCCATCCGGAGCCAAACTGTCCAGCAGCAGCCGCACTAAACTTCTCCTTGAAGTCCTGAAAGTTGCTCCAGGCACGGTTGATTGCGGCCGCCACGTCGCCGGAAGGCTCACCACCACCGCGAGGCGACATGGAATTCCAATAGAAGGTGTGATTCCACACCTGTGCCGCATTGTTGAACAGCCCACCTGGAGGTGCCGTGCGGATCAGCTCTTCCAGAGATTTATTGGCTTCGGGTTTACCTTGCGTGAGGTTATTCAGGTTCGTGACATAGGTCTGGTGATGCCTGCCGTAGTGAAAATCGAGCGTTTCGGCAGAGATATGGGGCTGCAAGGCATCTTTGGCATACGGGAGTGGTGGTAATTCAAAGGGCATGTGCGGTTCCTCCGTACTGGTGTAAACGTTTTCATGGCTCGCCCAACACAGATGCCGAGCGCACTCTACACATCAAGCGCCTCTCGCCAACGTTGGCAAGCGACGATGTCCCCCGTCATTAGACAAGGGCTACTCAGAATACGGCCCATACAGAGTTCTGAGGTCTATATGGCGATACTACCAGCTTTCCCGTTGTGTGTCTAGACGTGCGCATCATGCTACGGACCTCTCCTGGAGGCTATGTGGGCTTGGCCTCGGGTGTTTTCCGGTTGCATTCCCCCTACAGATCCCCTATACCACTGCCGAGGAAGGGACGGAGAGCCAGAGAGAGGAGAGGCCCTGTGGCACGACAGCACGATTACGAACATACAGAAGTGGTACACGGCGCGACTGGCCGACCAGTAGTACGGGCTACACATGGGGTTGTAGCCAGCGGCCATTACCTCACATCGATGGCCGGTATGCGTGTGCTGCTCAGCGGTGGCAACGCCTTTGACGCGGCAGTGGCTATGGGCTTTACCGCCGCGGTGATTGAGCCTACAGCGTCCTATTCCCTGGCGTCCGAGGGCGTGGGGATGCTCTACCATGCCGTTAGCGGCACGATGCAAGCCCTGAGTGGGCAGGGGGTGGCGCCACAGGCGGCGACCGTAGAGGCGTTTCGGGCTCGGGGGCTCACGAAAATTCCCACTGGCCCGGGCGACCAAGCGCATCTTTCGTTTACTGTGCCCGGGATTGTCGATGGCTACTTAAAACTGCTAGAAACCTATGGTACCAAAACGCTAACTGAGGTGCTGGAACCGGCCATCGAGCATGCGCAGCACGGCTTTCCTATGTACGAGTACATGCACCGCATCCTCCGCATCTCGCAAACTCTGGAGCAGTTTCAACGCTACCCCGCGGGAGGGGCGGAGGTGTTCTATCCCGGTGGCCAGGTGCCAGCCGTTGGCAGTCTGTTTGTGCAGCCGCAGCTCGGTCAGACCCTGCGTTTCCTGGTCGAGGCGGAACGTGCGGCCCCAGGGCCACGCCGCGCCGGTCTGCAGGCAGCGCGCCGCATGTTCTATGAGGGCGAGATTGCGCACCGCCTTGCGGCCTTTTCCGAGCGCGTGGGAGGGCTATTGCGGCTGGAGGATTTGCAGCGCTATCAGGCCGGGTTCGAAGCCCCCATCCGCACCACGTTTGCTGGTTATGAAATCTGTACCCAGGCCACCTGGACGCAGGCAGCGGTGCTGCTCCAGTCCCTCAATATGCTGGAACATATCGACCTGCGTGCCCTGGGGCACAACTCCCCAGCCTATATCCATACCGTGACCGAAGTGTTAAAACTGGCCTTTGCCGATCGCGAACGCTACTACGGTGACCCCAATTTCGCGGCAGTCCCCATTGACGGCTTGCTGTCAAAGGCATATGCTGCCGAGCGCCTCAAACTGGTTGACGCTCGGGCCTGTCCAGGGCTCCCCGACCCGGGTGATCCGGCGCGTCCTGGGGCCACCGTAGCCCCAGCCGTCCTCCCCTGGGGAGCCCCCACTACCGAGATGGCCGGGGCCGCCTCCGAAGAAGGCACCACCCACCTGGCGGCCATTGATCGCGATGGCAACATGGTCTGCATCACGCCCAGTGGTGGGGTGTTCCGCAAATCGGCCTTCGTCCCAGACCTTGGCTGTACTTTGAGCACCAGAAGCGAGATGTTCTTTCTTGACGACGACCACGCCAATGGACTACAGCCAGGCAAGCGGCCCCGCACGACCCTGATCAACTACCTGGTCTGCCGTCATGGCGTGCCCGTAATGACGTTTGGCTGCCCTGGCGGTGACGATCAAGCCCAGGCCAACCTGCAACTGATGCTCAACGTGCTGGTCTTCGGCATGGATCCGCAGCAGGCCGTTGAGACCCCACGTTTTTCTACGCAGAGCGTGACGAATTCGTTCTACCCCCGCTCATATTGCCCTGCTCGCTTGCACCTCGAAGAGCGCCTCCCGGAGGCAGTGGCGCGGCAGTTAGCCGCGTTGGGGCATGAGATCGTACGCGTGGGCGCGTGTGGCATTGGGGCGATAGTGACGCAGCGTGATCCTGACACCGGTGTGCTGGCGGCGGGGGCTGATCCGCGCCGACCAACGTATGCCATAGGCTGGTAGACGAGGGAGGAGCACAAGATGGCAGTACACGAGCAAGTCGCAGCCGTCACTGGAGCGGCGTCAGGCATTGGGTGCGATCCATGTTTCGCCTCGGCATCACGACCTCGCATTGCCTTTGACCCATAGAGCTTGGGCGTACTACAATGCCTCCCTATCTGGCGACGTCCATGCCTCTAGGAGTGTCGACGTCGCGCACCGGGATCCATTGCCCATACTCCACAGGAGGACACATGCGCATCGTACATACTATGGGAGCCCCACGAGTGTTGTGGCTGGCTGTGGGGCTGGTACTGGTGAGCTGGGTCGCCATGGGCCATGCCCAACACCTAAGTAGAATATAAAAATTCTTTTGTAACCGTCTTGACCAAGAAACATGCGGGTTTGCGAACTGTTGATGCGCAAGCGTCCCCTTTATTTTTTCCTAGGGCTGCAACCTGGCGTCAACACGAGCTTTCTCGTGCATGGGTTGCGGATACTCTGGGCTCGAAGCGTTCAATGCTCAGCAATCTATGGTAGTGTTTCACCTCGTATTCCCTGGTGATGAGCGTGAACCATCACAAGTTTGGCCAAGAATTTTTTAGCACCTCCTGCGTGCGAACGACCATAGTATCTCCAACTGCAGTGCAGGAAAGCCAGCATTGACGCCTGATAGGAGCCCTGTAGAACAATAAAGAGCCATAGACCAAGAGACATCACTGCACACCGGCTTGTTTCTTGGTCAAGAGGACGGTAAAAAACTTATTAGAACCTATTTAGTTCTGGCGCTGAGACTCACCACGGTGGGACTCTCCAGTGGTCGTAGGGCGGCCGTGCGCTGCACGTGGAGAGGACGGCTGCACGCAGGCGTCAGGGTTTGGGACACTTGTGTCTGGTAAAAAAGGCCAATTCTCATAGGACCCGCCCTGCCGAGTAGAGAGCGTTGCTTCATACCGTGGACGCCGGTGCATGGTCACTATACCCCGCACACAGCACCAAGCCAACGACCGTAGAGACACCGTCGTACCGCCATGGGCCGCGATCCCAGCAGCGGCGCCCGCGTCGCGAGGGCAATGCACCACCGGCGTGCGTCGCCATGGCGTACAGGTGACGCAATGTATCATAATGTGGCGTACAAAAACACGAGCGGAGGAGCGGCCCATCGCGGCTCCTCCGCCCGGCCTATCGCGTGTCCAGCAGCGCGTTGCTGCGATGTTGCCCCTTAGGCATGTCCCCCCACGTCGACCTCCGACACCCTCCCACTCATATTCCGCCAGAACCCCAAGGCGATGAAAGACCAGCGTGCCGCTGGGTGTGCCCGTGTCGAGCGCTTAGGTGAGGGAGCGCAGGCCAATGTGGCGGGCGGCCAAGGCCTCGACCGTGTCCAGCAGGTGCCGTAGCGACTGTTTCAGGCGGTCGAGTTTCCAGACCACAAGCGTATCGTCCGCGCGCATTCAGTGGGCTCGCCGCCACGGGCAGCCATGATGTCATAGGAGTGGCAGTGTTCGTGCCCGACGCCTTCGTGTGGCTGCTGGGGCCCGAGGTCCCGCGGGGCTCCCACTTCTGCGACGCGCTATGACGCGCTATAATGAGGCGACGTCAATCCCTTGCTGACTCTCACATGCTGCGGTAGGTATGATATGCTCCCTTGCCGTAGGTTGCGGTTTAGCGTAAAGCATCATAGCTGCACTTCTGGAAATCTATTGAGCTGCGGATACCTGCAGAGAAAGGGGAAAGCGATGGGTGAATTGCCAATTGCAGGATCGTATCGTCCGACCGTTATGGGTATGGAAGGAGTGGTCGCGTCGGGGCATTACCTGGCGTCGCTGGCAGCACAACGGATCCTGGACCGCGGCGGCAATGCCATCGATGCCGGGGTGGCGGCAGGTCTCTGCACATGCGTGCTGCAAAGCGATATGGTCGACCTGGCGGGGGTAGCGCCGATCATGATCTATCTAGCACACGAGGACCGGGTGGTGACCATCAGTGGCCTGGGGCGCTGGCCGCAGGCGGCGAGCGTCGAGTACTTCCAGAAGCACCATGGTGGTCGTATCCCCGTCGGTGTGGAGCGCTGTATCACGCCCGCGGCGCCAGATGCCTGGATCACGGCGCTGGCCGAGTTCGGCACGATGAGCCTGGCGGACGTCATGGCGGACGCCATCACGCTGGCCGAGCGTGGTTTTCCGATGCACCACTTCATGGCTGGCAACCTCAAGGAAGACGCCGAGCAGATGCGTCAGTGGGCCAGCAGTGCGGCCATCTTCCTGCCTGGAGGGCGGCCGCCGGAGCCGGGTGAAGTGTTCGTACAGAGAGATCTTGGATGCACTATGCGCCGCTTAGTTGCAGCCGAAGCGAGCGCCCGATACCGGGGCAGAGCCGCGGGGCTCCAGGCAGCGCACGATGCCTTTTATCGGGGTGATATTGCACGCGAGATTGCCGCCTTTTATGAGTCTCAGGGTGGTCTACTCACCTATGACGATCTGGCATCTTGCCAC
>JBMDXC010000536.1:0-4217 GCA_048594805.1 Candidatus Entotheonellaceae bacterium
CCGACACCGCCAGTCCAGCACCCACAAGGGCCGCGAGCAACACCCTGCCCAAGCGTATCTCCCAGACAATGATAGCATCTGTCGCCTCCACACCGGGCGTCATTGGTTGCAAGAGCACCCTCACGACACGGCAAAGCGGCAGCATCACCGCGCCTACTGCCACACTGGCCATAATGACGAGCGCGAGCAGCGCTATGAGCATGGGGATGAGTGCAACACGGCGGCGCCCTATGACCATGCGGGGTGTCTGATGCGTCACAACCGTCGGCTCCTAGAGCAACAGGTCAGGATAGAGTGCTCTGGTGATGGCCTCCAGGGCTTCGGCCAGGCGTGGGCCAGGACGTGCTACCGTGTCACCATCGAGGAGGCGAATACAGTGCTGTTTGACGGCTGTAATATGATTCCAGCCCGGACGCTGGCTGATCTGGGCTGGCGTCAGCGCGAGTTGATGGCCTGTATGGCCAAGAATACAGCTTGGATTACGCTTCACGACCTCTTCAGCACTGACCTGCGGATAACGTCCCTTCAGGTCGGCAAAGACGTTGATGCCACCTGCCATCTCTAGCAGCTGGCCAATAATCGTCGTGCGTCCTACTGTCATGAGCGGCTCGTCATACACTTCATAGAAGACCGTCACGCGTTTTTCCTGAGGCAAGGTTGCTACGGCCTGCCGCACGCGCTGCATGCGGGCTTGTATCTCCTCTACCACGCGACGGGCTTCCTGCTCGTGGCCAGTGAGCCGCCCCACCAGCGTAATATCGGCGTAAACCTCGTCAATGCTGCTGGGGTCTTCGATGGCGACCACAGTGAGACCAAGACGCTCCAGTGCCTCGATAGTCGGTCGCTGCAATTCGCCTGCCGCCAGGACCAGATCTGGCTTGAGGCTGACGATAGGCTCAATGCTCAGGCTCTTGGGGACGAACCCTCCAACCTTGCGCACCGTAGCGACTGCAGGTGGATACGTGTCGACTGTGGTGACTCCCACCACAGCCTGCCATGCCCCTACGGCGAAGAGACGTTCTGTGTTAGAGGGCGCCAGGGAGACAATACGCTGGGGCAAGGTCTTGATGGTGACCTGGCGCCCCAGGGTATCGGTTATATGTATGGGAAACTCAGAGGCCGCAGCCAGCACACCAGTATCACGCAGCATGACACAGACGGTTAGCAGGGTAAGCACCCAACGGACTCGGAACACCCAACATGCCCTTTATACATTTGCCAACAATTTCCTAGCGTGGTACTGGGTGATACCAACTATCCACCTTTGGGTCGTATACTGCTCACCTTTCTCTCCTTCAGGCAAAGGAGAGCACACGCGCCATGGTATTTTGCCTCTGTATTTTGTATAGCATGGACAACCGCCGCCCGTCAACGCCACTCAGAGAGGTGGATAGGGCACCGGGAGGGCCCTGGGTCTTGCCTCGCTCACGACATCGACAAGCGCGGCGGCCAGCAGGCCGGGGAGGAGAAGCGAGGCGACTGCCTGTGGGCCCCTGCAGATCATCCTCGTTCAGAGCCCACACGTCGGGGATCCGACCATGCACGGGTCAAGCACGAAGTCGTGCGAGTCATTGTCGTTTTTGAGGGCGGGGGTGTGGCCGATGATGCCGAAGCAATCGGCCCGGCTATGGTCACCGGCGCCCGGTGGAAGTGAACACGCGTGACTTTGTCACGCGTGTTGGCTGGCGTCCGCAGACCATCGAGGTCAGGCCCGCAGAGCTGGACTCTCCTCGGTGTGACCTATCTGGCGACTAGTCATCGTGGTTACTGGGGAGCTGACCACGGATTTCGCCAGGGCCGAAGACAGACGAGTGCACATTCACATACGCCGCGCCAGCAAGAATGGCGCGCACGAGTTCGTTAAAGTCTCCTGCAGCGAATCCCTGAGCGTCCTGCACCAGTACCTGGGCTGGTGCAATGGTTCCTTCCACTGTGCCCTCTTCAGGACATTCGGGCGTGGTGTCGGCGACGGCGGGTGGAGCAGGTACGCCTGGCGAGCCTGTCGTCACCTGGCAGAGCCAGACCACGATGCCGCCAACCGTGTGCCGCTGACCAAAGTGAATGTGCCCCTGTGTCACAGTGCCTCGCAGGTTCTTGTAACTCAGCTTGTAGTGGATTTTTTGGTCTTGTTCGTCGATCTTGGCCTCGAACTTGCCGCTTGCCGGCGTGGAGATGGCGCCACGAATCGCGGGGAGCGTGGTGGGCGTGCCGCCGCCGGCGACGAAGTGCACCTCATTAAAGCCGGAGAGGTGTGTTCGGACCCTGAAACTCTGGTTGTGCTCGTCATCAGCCATAGCTCTAGGGACCGTGCTGACGACCATCAAGAGGGCTAGACAAAGGCTGAATCTACGCATAGTAATGCTCCTCTACTACAGTGAGTGACGTTTTACGAAACTGCCACGCTCATGCTTTGCCTGCCTATCCGCCGTGCCACAGGAACCGGGTGAACTGTTGCCCCAGGAGACGAGCACAGGCAGTATGCTCTTTTGATAAAAAACGTTGACCAGAGGCGTTTAGATGCATCGGTTGTGGTGGTGCATACGACTATTATTGGCCGGCACGCGCTGGGCGCGTTGGCGAGTCGACTGCTGGGGGTTTCCAGCGCGTCAGTAGCCCTGCAGCGTAGCGCCGATCACACGTGGCGAGGTTGGGCCTGGACTACCGCCAGCAGGTTCTTCCGTAATCCCTACTCTTTGATAGGTCGTGAAGGGTCGTGGTGCAGTGATGCGCATCAGACCAAAGCCCTGCTCATTGACGCGAAACACCCCCCCGTCATCGCGCTGACGGTCGCCGAATCCCAACCAGAGCTGGTAAGCCCGGTCCCGTTGTAAAGGTGGGAGCTCTTGCACGATGAGCACGGCGTGTGACTCCTCAGGCTTGAGCAGCAAGATGCCGCGTGCCTGGCTCTCAGCCTTGTCACTGCGGAGTACCACCGGGCGCGCCTCGGGAGCCGTGATCAGCGTGAAAGCCTGGCGCTGGAGCGCTAAGTGGCGCTGCACGTCTTGCCAGCGCTGGTGCACCAGCGCTGCCTCTCGCTGGACATGCCAGGTCCACCAACCCACCCCTAGGCAAAGCGCGACATTGGCTGCCGTCAGGAGGAAGGCCCAGCGTGGTCTCCAGGTCGGCCGTCGGCGTGGACGGAGGGGTTCAGGGGCCGAGGCAATGAGCATAGATCCTTCTACTGCCGTTGCCAGCAGGCGCGACCCTAGCTCCGCGGGAGGGTCCTGCTGCGGCACCGCTTGCGCGAGTTGGCCCAGGACGGCTTCATAGGCCGTGAGCTGGGTCCTACAGCGCTCACAGGTGCTGAGATGCTCCGTTACCGCATTGACTGCCTCCGGCTCCAGGGCGTGCAGAAGATAGTCCGCCAGCAGCTCTTCACAGTGTTCGCAAGAGAGTGGAGCAGCCATCATTGTATCCTACGTAGATCCCCATACCATTTAGATTTCCATGCCCTGTCACACCGTCTAACGTGCGGCGGAGGTTTTTGGATGTACCAGTAGTCTCAATTGCCTGGCTCTCCTTGCAACTGCTGCCGCAACGTCTGCAGAGCCCGACGTATGCGCGCTTTAATCGTACCTAGAGGCATGCGCAGGCAGGTAGCAATTTCCTGATGGCTAAGTCCCTGAAAAAAGGCTAAGAAGAGGGCGTCCCTTTGCTCAGCAGGCAACGCTGCCAGAGCGTCACGCACAGCCTGGCGTTCGCCAGCATCTGCCAGGGCGAGTGGAGCAGCCAGTGTATGGAAGAGCTGCTCTGGCAACGTTGATTCGCTCGCGAGACGCCGGCGGTCACGCCGCAACTCGTCAATCGCGCGGTTCCGTGTGAGACGCAAGAGCCAGGCACGTGCTGAGCCAGTAGGCTGGTATGTCCCCGCGCTCCGCCACACGAGCAGGAAGACGTCTTGCGTGAGATCAGCGGCACGCGCGTGTTCTCCGAGCATGGTCAGCGCGAGAGAAAATACTGCGCGTGCATGGCGCGTATAAAACATGTCAAGCGCCTTGGGGTCACGCTGGGCCATACGGGCCAGCAAGCTAGCGTCAGTTGAGTGCGCGTCATCCATAAAACTGAATACCCTGTAGAGGCAAACATGGCACGCAGAGACGCGCGTGCTCGGGCATATATACGCTGCATCTTACCGCGAAGAGTCTCTGGTAATCAACTCTATATGCCACGCTCTTGCCTTTGAGAGACCCTATGCCATCTCATCAGCAACGACCTTT
>JBMDXC010000537.1:0-2282 GCA_048594805.1 Candidatus Entotheonellaceae bacterium
TAGACTCCTGCAATGAGTGTTGAACCGAGTAAAAAGGCAATCAAGGGAATAAGATAGCGTTTCAAGATCGATCTCCTTCATGCTAATCATAGTCTTTTCAATTGCATATGTCTTGCGCTAGATGGCGTTAAGAGCCGTAAGCATTTTTGCTTATGATTATATGAAAGCGCTGCCCCACCTGCTACACTATATGTGGAAGAGATAGTGAACAGGAAAGGAGCAGCAAAATGAACTATATCATAGGATGCGATGCTCACAAGCACTATTCGCAGTTTGCGGTGTTGGAAGAAGATCAAACTCGCTGCAAACAAGTGCGCGTGGAGCATGAGCGAGGTGCCATTCGGGACTTCCTGAGTGAATTTCCAGAAGGGACGCCGGTGGCTCTGGAAAGCATTGGGAACTGGTACTGGATCGTGGATGAGATCGAACAGGCAGGCTGCAAAGCACTACTGACTCATCCTGGGAAAGCCAAAGCGATGATGGGTAATGTGAACAAGACCGATAAGCTGGATGCGCGAGGCCTGATCACGTTATTACGGAATGGCACGTTGCCCACGGTTTGGATTGCCCCGAGCGAAGTTCGTGATGAACGAGAGTTGCCCAGGACTCGCATGGCGTTGTGCAAGATCCGGGTCGCTCTGAAGAACCGTATTCACGCCACGCTGGCCAAGTACAATCTCAGCCTACCCACCGAGAGCGATATCTTCGCCCCCAAATGGTCCCTGCCGTTGAACCAGGTGATTGAGCAGCTGCCTCCTGAAACGCAAAACTGTCTGCAGCAGGAATTAGAGCTTCTGGAAGGCGTGCAGAGGCAAATCCGGGCCATGGAAGAGCGAATGCGAGAACGGATCTCATTGACACCAGAGATGCAGCTCTTGAAAACGATTCCAGGTGTGGGCGATATTCTCGCCATTGTCATTGGCACCGAAATCGGTCTGGTGGAACGTTTTACCCGTGCGGAGCAGTTGGCCAGTTATGCAGGGACCACACCTGCTGTGAAAAGTAGTGGTGGTAAGGTCCGCTATGGGCATACGCCCAAAGAGTCCAACCACTATCTCAAATGGGCTTTCATTGAAGCCGCTAACGCCCCTGCTCAATATGGACAGAAGCCTCACTGGCAGTACAGGCACGTGACCCACCTGTATCAGCGAGTGAAACAACGCAAGGGTCATTCGGTGGCTGTTGGTGCAGTTGCACGTCATCTAGCGGAAGCCACCTTTTGGATTTTGAGAAAACAAGAGCCTTATCGCGAACCGCTTCGCCAGAAGGTCTTGCCAAAGCAAGCGTAAGCGCGTGGATTTTCTGTATCCTTTAAGATACGTCTTATGATTGCGACACGCTTGCTGAACATACTCTTGCGGCTGGACCGCGAATAGATGTATCCGGCAGGACCGGATTGAGTTAGCAATAAACCTGATGGCGTTTCATCCAGGAGATATTTTCTTATGCAATTTCTATTCCAACCCTTGACAAAGGCAGCGCTTTCATAGATGAAAATCCTTTCTGTTCTTACTTATTATCGCCCTCATACCTCCGGTCTTACAATTTATGCAGAACGTCTCGCACGGGCGTTTGCCAAACGTGGTCATCAAGTCACTGTAATGACGACGCAGTATGAACCGTCGCTCCCCCTAAAGGAAACAATGGACGGCGTCAAAATCGTGCGCGTGCCGGTGGCAGCGCGGGTCAGTAAAGGAGTGTTAGCTCCAACCTTTGGACTTGTGGCAACACAGTTGGTGGCAACCCACGATGTCGTTCAACTACACCTGCCTCAGTTCGATGCACCCGGCGTTGCACTGCGTGGACGTCTCCTGCGCAAGCCTGCCGTGCTGACTTATCATTGTGACCTCCTCCTGCCGCCTGGAACTTTCAACCGCGTCGTCAATGCCGTGGTTAACTTTCAAAATAACATGGCGGGAATGCTTGCAAATCACATAGTGACCTACACCCAAGACTACGCGGACAACTCCCCCTATCTCTCGCGCTACGCCTCCAAACTGACCCCGATCCTGCCTCCGGTGGAACTGCCGACTCCAGCGCCTGAGGCGGTTTCCGCCTTTGCCCGCGAGCATCACATCAATGAGCGCAAGCCTGTCATTGGCATGGCTGCACGCTTTGCGGCCGAAAAAGGTGTGGAGGTCCTGCTTGATGCGCTGCCCATGATTCTGGAGAGATATCCTAAAGCGCAGGTTCTCTTCGCCGGCACATATCAAAACGTGATGGGTGAACAGGCTTATTACGACCGCCTCATGCCGCGCATCCGCGAATACGAATGGCAGGGA
>JBMDXC010000538.1:0-15050 GCA_048594805.1 Candidatus Entotheonellaceae bacterium
CGCAGCGTGGCCGTGCGCCATGGCGATAGAGGAGTCATTGTGAGCTGGGCAGCGTGGGATGGCGAGAGAGACGCCAGGAGAGGAGAAGATGTCCGTAGAGAGGGGTTTTTACCAGCGAGTCCGCGAGCGGTTTAGTTCAAGTAACTTTCATGGGTTGCTCCGTATGATTGAGGGCATGAACAGCTCTTTGTCTGTCGTCCGGCGCGCTCGGCGGTATAGTGCCCCAGGGTCCGCCGGGTGAGAAACAGCGAATCGGAGGGTGCCTATCGTATCGTGTTTCCTTGCAGTGGGTCAAGTCGTGCAGTAGGGGTGCATCCTTAAGATGTGGGCGTGCAGGGCACCGATCGTCGGAACGCATGAGGGAGCCGTGCCGAAGCAGTGATGGGGGAGCGCATCAAGTGCGCCCGGGTAGCGGCTCTTGAGTGAGGGCAGCTTGAGGAAGACCAGAGAGTGAC
Organism: Candidatus Entotheonellaceae bacterium; assembly: GCA_048594805.1. GTDB lineage: Bacteria > Tectomicrobia > Entotheonellia > Entotheonellales > Entotheonellaceae > SXND01. The sequence goes on from JBMDXC010000538.1 coordinate 456, forward strand.
GCTCACCCATCAAGCATGCCTCCGGCACACTGGCACAGCTTAGGGACCAAGGCGTCAATCCTCTGAGAGAACGTGCTTTGGCTGTTTGTACATGGTGAGGGCGCCCCGGCGCAGAGGGACTGAGGTATCCGAGTCGCGGGGCAGAACTTGACAGGTGCACTGCTGTACGTGCGCCTGGACCTGCCCAATTGCGTCATCCAGACACTCGAGCAGGAGATCGAGCAGTATTGCCAGGCCGTCGGACTGCATCTCGGCGACGACTTGAAGTGCCGTCTTACACCGATCCAGTTCGTCGATCAGTTCCCTCGTCGACATATCCCTCTCCTTCGGCTGGGGATGGGCAGGATACGCACCCTACCACGTATGGCTTTGTGCAGATAGCAGCACCGCAAGTCAAAAAGTACCTGAAAGACAGTCCCACAACGGCAGGCTATGGCGGCACGTTTCTCGGCGACCAATGCGAGGATTTGGGGATAGTGCCGGTGCAGATTGACGACACTCCAGGTGCCGCACCAGGGACCTACCATGGTGCCAACAGCCTGGGCGTCAAGCGAAATGTGAAGGCATTCCATACGCTCTCTGTATCGTGGGAGGTGATTCTTCCAGGCCCCGTGTGCCCCCACACGCGGGGGAACACAACAACAAGTAAAGTATATCCTTTGCAAGAGGCAGACGACAGGAGGAAGGCTGAGGAATTGCTGAGGAATTACTGAGGTATAGGAGCAAGCGGGGTCAGGGTCTATAATGTCCCCAGGATTTGACAGAACACCCAGTAGTGCGTAGTATGCACCTTATCTGCATCATCTAGTGCCCTCAGGCTTATGTGTACTGTATTCAGACAATACCGCGTTTAGCCAGTGGCTCAAAGCATGCAATGTGACAGCGACTCCGGGAGGAAATCGCGTATGGCAGACCGTATGTCCCCTGAAGCTCTCAAAACTCTATTGGCAGGTAAGACGCAGTTCGCCTTTATCGATGTCAGGGAAGCCGGCGAGTACAACACGTCTCATATTCCTGGGTCGAGCTCGATGTCGCGTCGGCACCTGGAATTTCAGTTGCCCCTGGCCGTCCCGTACAAAGGCACACACGTCATTCTCTGTGACGATGATGGACGCCGGGTGCCTCTCGCCGCCGCGACCGTGGAGCGTATGGGTTATCGCCAGGTGTCCGTGCTCGACGGGGGTATCAACCATTGGGTGAGCAGGGATTATCCCACAGAGTGGGGCAGCAATGTCCCTAGCAAAGATTTTGGCGAAAAGATGGAAGTCGTGCACCATGTGCCTGAACTCGAAGCCACGGAACTGCACGAACGCATGGCGCGAGGTGATAAGCTGGTCATCCTGGACACGCGCACGCCGGAAGAGTATCAACGGTTCTGTATCCCTGGAGGGCGCAGCGTGCCGGGGGGAGAACTGGCCCTCCGGATCACCGACATCACCAAAGACCTTGACCCCGACACGACCATTATTGTCAACTGTGCCGGACGCACGCGCAGCATCATCGGTACCAGAGTTTTGCAACGCATGGGCATGAGGAACGTCTACGGCCTGAAAAATGGCACATCGGGTTGGCTGCTCGCCGGATATCAATTGGAGACAGGGGCTGACCGGGTTACCTTACTACCGCCTTCGCCGGAAGGAGTAGCCGCAGCCGAAGCTTACGCCGCCAGGTTGGCACGGGAAGATGGGGTTCGTTACCTGGATATCGCGGCTCTCCAGGCCATGATGGCCAGGCGTGAGCAGGAGACGATTTACCTTATCGACGTACGTACCCAGGAAGAGTACGCCGCCGGCCATATCCCTGGTTACCGCTGGTTCCCTGGAGGACAGGCCGTGCAGCGTTGTGATGATGTGGCCGTGGTGCACAACTGCCCGATTGTCTTCGCCTGTGATCGGATGGTCCGCGCTACGCTCACGGCATCATGGTACCGCCAGCTGGGTTTTGACGAGGTCTACGCAGTCGAGGGTGGCACAGCAGCCTGGGCGGCCAGTGGCCTGTCTCTGGAGACAGGTCTTGCCGAACTACCGCCTTTTGGTCTCGACGCTGCTCGTAGCCAGGTGTCTCTCCTATCGCCACAGACCTTGCAGGCCTCCAAACAGCCTGTGGTCATCTTTGTGGACACCAGCCAGGACTTCGCCCGCGGGCATGTACCTGGGGCACACTGGGTACCCCGTGGCTGGCTTGAGCTGCGCATTGCTGAGGTGGCACCCACACGTGAGACCCCTGTAGCGGTGACGTGCCTCGACGGTCGCAATGCCATCCTGGCTGGAGCAACCCTGAAGGAGCTGGGCTACCAGAGCGTTGCCGTGCTGGAAGGTGGTATGGCCGCCTGGCAGAGGGCAGGTCTGCCCGTCGAGAAAGGGCTTGCTGGCGTCATGGCACCGCCGAATGATGTGGTGCTGTCCGGCCCGGACCGTAACTTTGCTGACATGATGAATTACTTGCGCTGGGAAGAGGCCCTGGGGTACAAGTATGCCCCGGCGGCGCACTGACCGACCGTACGCCACTCGGAGCAGATCGTCTGCTGATAAGCACCCACACGGGGAGGTGAGCGATCATGGGGACGCTAGGCATCGTGAAAGGTATTGCCGTGCGCGACGCAAGTCGGGCGCCGATGCAAGAGCAACAGCAAGTCGAGGTAACCCTCCAACAGGGGATTGTGCAGGACTATCGGGGGACCGGCCTGCGACAGGTAACATTTCTGGACGCCGGGCAATGGCAGGAGGTCCTCGACGAACTTGGTGTAGAGCTTCCATGGTATACTCGGCGCGCCAACGTACTCGTCGAGGGCATCGACCTCCCCGCCACTGTCGGCCGGCGTCTCCAGGTCGGCGCCTGCCGGTTCGCCATTGGGGGTGAGACGACCCCGTGCCAGCGTATGGACGAATTGCAGCCCAGCCTGCGACGCATCCTCACCCCTGCTCTGCGTGGTGGGGTATGGGGGAAAGTCCTGCAAGGCGGTGCGCTCAGTATCGGAGATGTGGTCCAGGTGCTGTAAGAGAGCCGCTTCCTCCTGTACACCGCCAGGCGATATGTGTCGCCATCGTGGACGAAGCGCCCGGCGGTGAGTCCGGCACAATGGGGACAATAATCAAGGGTGCGTCTCGGCGAAGCCATAACCGTGTACTCTTACTCCTCAATGGGCCTCTAAGCTCCGCGCAGCCCCCATGGTTTCCTCGTCAAAACGCCGTATACGGAACGACAGAACACGGAAAATTTCAAAGGAGATAGCCGGATCCTGGAGGACAACCTGCCGAAAACGCTCAGGGCTGAGCACCAACAGAATCCCCTGCTCCGCCCCCACGGCATCCGCCGAGCGCGGGCGATCCTCAAAAATAGCCATCTCACCAAAGAAATCACCAGCCTGCAGGGTGGCGAGGGTGCGGGATTCGGCGCCAAAATGTTTCACGATGTGGACCTTACCAGAGACAATCAGGTACAGTTCTTGGTTACTATCTCCTTCACGGAAAATGATCTCACCAGGAAACATGTCGCGTTCGGTCAAATGCGCTGCAATGGTACGCAACTGGTCCAGGGTCATGCTGCCATAGAGTGGAATACGTTTTAAGAAGAGTATGATATCCGTTAGCGACAACGCTCGATGCGACTCGAACGTCTTCATCCCCAGGGCATGACCAACCGTGTTGAGGACATCAGAATCGGTGGACGCATCAGCGAGTTGTGCGAGCTGCCCCGTCCACGCCTGCCCCAGCATGCTGGCGCGTGCCTGACCGGAGAGCACGGCACCAATGGCCACCCACTTATTCGTATCCTGGAGGCACATCGCCAGTAGTGTCGGGAGAGCAGTGGTCGTCAACGACCACTGGCGCCGTGCCACCTCACGCCAATCCTCGTGCTGGCCATCACCAGCTTCGAGAATGGGCAAAAACAGGCGCGTAAAGCGCCGCTCGCTTAAGCTCTCGAGGGCTTCTAGAGCACTGGCGTGTTTACGGCGATCGGAGTCATGCAGACCACTCTCCACTAGCCGTGCCACTTCTGGGGAGGCCCACACGGCCAACAACTGCACTAAGAGATACAGGATCTGATGGTGGGCATTCTCGAGCGCCAAGCGTAAAAAGGTATCAGCCTCAAGCGAGGGGCTGGCCTCCGCCAGCGAAGCCAGCATCAGCTTGTAGCGATAGACATCCCGCAGTTCACCTTCCCAGAAGGCCAGGAACTGTTCAGCACGCACACTATCGAGGCGGGCCAGGGCCAGCAGTGCTGTTGCCTTCGCCATTAGCGGGGTATGGGAGGCCTGCAAGCGATTGAACAGCGGTGCGACAGCGCGCTTGCCATAGCGCTTCACGGAGCGGATGAGGGTCTCACGGACCTGCGGCTGCTCGTCGTCCAACAGTACGAGCATATGTTCCAGAGCTTCATCGGTGCCAAGGGCCGTGAGCACCTGGAGGGCCAGATCACGGCTCTCGACATCTTCCGCCTCGAGCGTCCGCAGCAAGGCAGAATCCAGGCTGGTGACACGTCCAGCAGTAGCGAGTTTCTGCAACTCCCGCAAAGCGGCATAGCGCACCTCGACCTCCGCATGGTCGAGGGCACGATACACACGGCCCTGTAAGGGGGTCTCTGGTACCTCGGCCATAATGGAGAGGGCGGCGATCTGCGTGGCAGCCTCAGGAGTATCGAGCATCGCGCCCCAATACTGTTGGGCACGGGCATAGTCCGGGCTCTGTGGATCGGCGAGCACCACGCGCAGGGCGGCGGCGCGCACCTCGACATCAGGATCGTCGAGCAAGCTCACGGCATGCTGCCGCACGGTAGCATCGCCGAGCTGCAGTAACCCTTCCAGGGCTGCCATGCGCACCTGTGGCTCTGGCGCATCCAGGTAGGGACGTAAAAAGGTGTACGTATCCTCCCCACCAATGGCTGCCAGCGCCTGCAAGGCGGTGGCGGTGGCCCGTGGTGAGGGAAAGGGCAAGTGCAGGAGCAACGCCGTGCGTGCCTGCGGACTTCTAATCGTTCGCAGCAATTCGATGATGGCCAGCGTGACCTCCTCTTGATCGCTCTTGAGTCGCTCGCTAATGGCTGCCACTGCTGCACTATCGAGCTGGCGGATGTCATCGTCTTCGAGATCGAGGAGATGAATACGGTCTTCCTTGAGCAAATCGAGGAGCGCCTCACCATAAGCCGTGTTTTGCTTGTAAGAGTAGAAGATAAAGGCGGCGGTAATGAGCAGCCCCAGGGCGGGAAAGAGCCAGGGCAGGGCCACGCCTTTCAATATGACCAGCAAGAGGGCACCTGCTCCTTGCCCGACAGGCATCACCATGGCCGTGTTAAAACTCCGTACCAGTGCACCGGTCTTACGCGGCACGGCATTCAGCATCAGCGTTCGCGTCGTGCCCCGCAGGGTCGGCATTAAACTTGAACGTGTAAACCGCGCGAACATCGCTGCCGGTAAGGAAAAGACCGGCATGCCAAGGGCCGCCGTGATAAAGCCAAAAGCAAAGAGCAGCACGTAGGGGAAGAGCAAATTGGTGCCCTGCACGCCAAAGCGACGCAGGCACCAGGGCACGGCGAACCACTGGAACATGAGTGCCACCAGGGTGGTGAGGCCGTCGAACACGCCCAGAAAGGCCGTCAGTTTGGCACTGTCAGGAAAGGCAACACGGATGATTTTGCTGTACTCAAAGTCGATGACTTGCAGGGCCATCATGGTGGCAATGCTAGCGATGGCCGTGGTCGTGAACAGGGCGGAGGAGCGCGAGTAGGCAATGCCCTCAGCAATGCTTTGACGCAAGCTGGGCCTGGGTGCGGCGCGTTTGGTTTTACGCGCCTTGGTGTCGATCGCCGTATACATCTTGGTGGTACTATGGACAATGGCGACCCCCGCCACCAGGGTGCCGGCCCACAGCCAGAGAATGTTAGCGGATCCAATCAACGGCACGCATAACGCCACCCCTACTCCTCCGAGGACGGTACCCATCAAGATGCCACTCGAAATAAAGGGCAAGAGGCGTTTGGATTCTTGGACGTCGTAATGTCCAGCCAGATAGACTGTCCAGCTCGTCGTCAGGATCGTGGCGTAAGCCAGCACGAAAGTATAGAGCACAAAATAGACCCAGTGCATTCCCCCAAACATCAACAGACGCATCAGGACGATTAATGGCACCGGCAATAGGGACGTATACATCATCAGACGATGATCAGGAATGCGGTCAGCATAGACTCCATAAATCGTGCTCGTCACGAGCACTAATAGCGGATTTGCCAGCAGCAGATATGGTAAATAATCCACCCCAAAGTGAATCAGGAACATGGCCTCTGAGGCCGCGCGGCTGACCGTAAACCCCATCCCGAGGAGGGTCGCGACACTGAGCAACATGAGGACTTTAGGCCACTCGTGGCGTTGTACAGGAAAGAGTTTCTCTAAGGCACCGAGGAGTACAATGCGCATAAGATGTCTCAACCTCACCCGGGCGGATGATCTCTACATCGGACGAGACTCTTGTACTGTAAAGAAGCGTAGAACCTCTGTCAAAACAATTTCCGCTGCTGCAATCAGTCCCTTGGCCAGGAAGAAAGGTGCAGCAGGTTGCGCAATCTGCTACGATCACGCAGTTTGTGTGCGCAGCAGTACGTACGAAAGGCAGACAACACACCATGTCCGATGAGCCTTCCCTGCCTATCCTGGCAACCCTGGGACTTGACCCAGAGCACGATCTTGATGCCGTGCTCCAGGCAGCCGCAGACCACCTGTGGCTGCACGCCTCGCCGTGGCAGGCGTTGACGACCTGTGGCGATAGGCACCTGCTGGTGTCAGGACATGGCTGTACCGTGATCGATGTGCACGGGCATGCCTACCTCGATGCCCTTTCTGGCCTGTGGCTTGTCAACGTTGGACATGGTCGCCGTGCGATTGCCGAGGCGATGGCACGGCAGGCGCAAACGTTAGCGTATGCCAGTGCCAGCCGGGCCACCACGCTACCGACCATTCAACTCGCGACCTTACTGGCACGCCTGACGCCTGGAGACCTGTCCACGGTGCTGTTCAGCAGTGGCGGCTCAGAGGCCGTGGAATCGGCCCTGAAAATCACGCGTCAATACCATACGCTGCGCGGTGAACCGGAGCGCTACAAGATCATTGCCCGCCGTGGCTCGTACCATGGAGCGACGTATGGCGCCATGAGCGTCAGCGGTGCGCCGCGGAGTGTTGATCCCTATTATAGTCCGCTCGTGCCCGGGGCCTTCACTGTCTCGGCCCCGTACTGCTACCGCTGTGACTATCGCAAGACCTACCCGGCCTGTGAAGTCTACTGCGTGGATGCCATCGAAGATCTCATCGTCTACGAAAATCCGCGCACGGTGGCAGCGGTCATTGCAGAACCGATCTCGGCGTCGTGCGGTGTAGTGGTGCCGCCACCAGAGTATTTCCCACGGTTACGGGAAATCTGCGATCGGCATGGCGTGTTATTGATCTTCGACGAAATTATCACGGGTTTTGGCCGCACCGGCAAAATGTTTGCCGCCGAGCACTGGGACGTGGTGCCCGATATTATGACGCTGGCTAAGGGCCTGAGTAGTGGCTATGCGCCCATCGGCGCGACCATTTGCCGGGCGCACATCGCCCGGCAGTTCAACAGTGCCAGTGGGAAAGCCCTGGCGCATCTGCTGACGTTTGGGGGGCAGGCGGTTGCATGTGCAGCAGCCCTGGCAAACCTGGACATTCTGGTGCAGGAAAACCTGGTGGACAATGCGGCCCAGCAGGGGCGGTATCTGCTACATCAGCTCCAGGACGTGGCAACGCGTCATCCCAGTGTGGGGGACGTGCGCGGTCTCGGCTTGCTGTGTGCGCTTGAGCTCGTCAAAGATCGGCGGACCAAGGATCCTTTCGCCGCTGAAGGTCCGGAGAGCACGCGCTTGCTTGAGCTCCTGGCGGAACTGGGCATGCTCACGCGGGCTGATACCAACCTGTATCTGGCGCCGCCGCTCTGCATTCAGCGCCATGAGGTGGATCGCCTGGTGGCTATGGTCGACACCGGGCTGACACGTTTTGAGCAGGAGTGCATCTATCTGTGATGGGAACGATTGCCTGATGCCACACATGCCAAACATCATGGTTTTGCTGCTGGATACCGCCCGAGCGCAGAGCTTTTCAGGCTATGGCTACACCCGCCCCACATCGCCGCATATTGATGCTCTGGCGAGTGAAAGTACCGTCTACGAACAGGCCATTGCGCCGGGCTGTTGGAGCCTGCCATCCCAGGTGTCGCTGCTCACCGGCATGTTTCCCGCGAAACACGGTGCCCATGAACTCCACTTGTCGTATGCGCACGGCTATCCGATGCTCTCGGAAGTGCTGCGGGAGGCTGGCTATCACACGCTCGGTATCAGTCCCAATAGCTGGATGTCGGACGAATTCGGGGTCACACACGGTTTCGAGCGCTATCTCAAGCTGTGGCAATATCGCCCCAGCGCCCCAGCCCCCTCCGTGCTCGCCTCTGGTGTGGGAGCATGGCTAGACCGGAAGCTGCAACGCTGGTACTGGCGGCATATCTTTCCGCATCGCAACCGCGCTCAGCACGTCAACCGGCACCTGCGTGCCCTCGTCACCAAGACGCCTGAACCCTTCTTCCTGTACGCCATCTATTGGGACATGCATCTCCCGTATGCGGCCCGGGAGAGCTATGCGGCGCGCTGGCTCCCACCAGGCGTGACCCTGCGCCAGGCCCGGCAGGTCAATCGCGACCCCTTAAAATATCTGGCCGGCCAGATGCCTATGTCAGAGGAGGATTTTGCGGTGCTGCAAGCGTGCTACGATGGGGCGCTCGCCAGCCTCGATGCAGAGATTGGGGCGCTCGTCATCTGGCTACGCCAGCGTGGCATGCTGGAGCGCACTCTGCTCATCATTACCAGCGATCACGGCGAAAATATTGGTGATCATGGCCTCATGAGCCATGCTTATAGTCTGCATGACACGCTCATTCATGTGCCCCTGATCGTGCGCTACCCGGAACTCTTCCCCCCTGGGCGGCGGGTGCCCCGGCAAGTGCAGCTTACTGACCTGTTCCCCACGGTGCTTGATGTCCTGGGGCTCGACCTACCACATATACGCCAGGAACTGCAAGGGGTAAGCTTGCTGGCACCCACTCCAGACACGGCTGAGGAACGTCTGGCATACGCGGAAATGCTTGGGCCGCACCCGTCTATCGCCTCGCTAAACCATCGCACCGGCTCACCTGAGCATACGCCATATCCAGCCTTTGACCGTGCCCTGCGGTGCTTGCGCACCCGTGCCACCAAGGTCATCTGGGCCTCCGACGGGAATCATGCCCTGTACGATCTGCGGCTGGATCCGCAGGAAACTACGAATCTGTATGCGCAAGAACCTCAGCGCGCCAAAGAATACCTGGACCTCCTCGAGGTCGGGCGTCCTCCTGCCGGCACTTCTCCCCTGCCCCCTGCGCCTCCTATGGACGCGGCCATGCGTCAGCGCTTGCGTGACCTGGGCTACCTGGCATGAGGGGTGAAGCACGTGAAGGCGCCGGCACAGCACGGTATCTTTTACGGGTGGGTGATTGTTCTGGCCAGTTTTCTGACCATGGTCCTCGTCATGGGGACGCGCTTTAGCTTTGGTGTCTTTTACAGCAGCATGCTGGCCGAGATGGGCTGGAGTCGGGCGGCGACCGCGGGCATTTTTTCGCTCTCGATGCTGGTCTATGCGGCGGTGGCCTCAGGGGTCGGGGCCGCCTTTGACCGGTGGGGCCCGCGTCGGATGTTTCCGGTGGCGGCGGTGCTCCTGGGAGTGGGGTTTTTCCTCTGTAGCCGCATGACCACGCTGTGGCAGTTCTATCTTTACTATGGCATTATTGTCGGTACGGGATTTACGGCCCTGGGCTTCATTCCCCATGTTGCGCTGATGGCCCGGTGGTTTGACCGTCGGCGCGGACTTGCCACCAGTCTCGCACTGGCCGGTACCGGCGTAGGGTCTTTCTTCCTCGCACCATGGAGTGCGTGGCTCATTGCCCAGTATGGCTGGCGGCAGAGCTATCTGATATACGCCTTCCTCATCCCTGGAGTGCTCATACCCCTAATCCTCCTGGTGCATCGCAGCCGCCCGGAAGATATGGGGCTCCATCCGGATGGTATCTCCCGGCCAGTGCTAGCAGGCCACCAGAGACCCCATCGCCCGCAGGTAGTGGTCGATATACCGTATACTGTAGCGCTCACTACGCGGGGCTTCTGGGCCTTATTTGGCGTAATCTTCGCTATTGCTTGCACGGTCATGCTCCTCACCGTGCACCAGAATCAGTATCTCGTTGACATTGGCTTCAGTCCGGCCTTTGCGGCCTGGATGCTGGGGCTCAGTGGGCTGTTACGGTCGGGCGGGAGTATCCTCTGGGGGGCTCTCGCAGATCGCCTGACACGCGAGACGAGTTTTACGCTCTCAACGCTGCTCGGGGTGGTGGGCTTGCTCTGTCTGCTTTCGGCACAGACCTCACCCGATGTCTGGCGCGTCGTGGTGTTCGTTCTGCTCATAGGGCTGGGCTATGGCGGTTCCAGTGTTATTTACAGCACCGCGGCAGCCGATCTCTTTCAGGGGCGGCATTTCGGCAAAATCCTCGGCCTCATGGAGATTGGCTTTGGGCTGGGCGCCAGCCTGGGTTCTGCCATTGCTGGCGTTGTGTTCGACCACTTCCAGACCTATCGTCCGGCGCTCTATCTCACCATCGGACTGATGCTGGCCTCGGTCGTCGGTATCTGGATCGCGGCACCCCGCGTAGCCCGCCGTCCCGTGGAGGCCGTGGCAAGCGCCCCGACCCCACGGCCGGCGTGCTAGCCATCAACGTTTTTACCAGCCTCGTAGACGCCGATGCACCATCGCCACCCAACCCATATAGTCATCCACGAACTGCATGGCAGCCGCCTGGGTGATGTACTCGCGAGCGCGTGGTTCATCTCGCTCAGCCTCGTAATACAGCCCGATATAGAGATGACAGTAAAACTGCTCATGCCATCCGGCGTCTCGATGCTGCGCGAAGACCATCGCGGCATCACATTCTCCGGCATACAGCTTATATACCCATACCATCAATGGACGAGCCTCGTGCCGCAGCGGTACGAGGCTCGCGCGCGCCACTTGGGTGCCCTGGAACTGGGCCTGACACAGATAGCGCCACACCGTTTCTTCCACATCGTGCTGATTGACGGTGAGATCCACCTCGAATTGTCTGGCGCCATCTGCGAAACGCTCAGCATAGTAATATGCTAAGCCGCGTTGCCACAGGTAGGGAGTCAAGGCGGGGTTGAGGTGTTCCGCGCGATCGAAATCGGCAATCGCCTCGGCAATATGGCCGAGCTTAAAGTAGGCCATGCCCCGCTGGATGTAGCCCTGGGGATGATGCGGGTCCGCCTCGAGGTGGCGCGTCAGGAACTGTAATTCATTTTCTAAGAGAGCCACGTAGTTCATAGGTCTGCATGTTCCTGTCGCAGGCTCCACGCTCCCGGTGGGAGAGGGCGCTGGAGTTCTCCTTCTGATTGCCACTTAAGGAGCATAAGGATGGTGCTCCATCCAGTGCCGGGCGATCTCCTCGCGTCGGCAGATCCACACGTCTTGGTGGGCCATGATATAGTCCAGAAAGCGCTCCAGACCTACGGCACGGCTGGGATGGCCGCTCAGACGCATGTGCAGGCCCACTGACATCATCTTCGGATGGCTGACACCCTCATGGTACAGCATATCAAAGCCATCCCTAGCATACGTGAAAAAATCATCGGCAGTTGCGAACACACCCCGACCGAATTTCGAGTCGTTAACACCGAGGGTGTAGGGCACCACCAGATGCGGCCGGTCATTGCTCACGACCCAGTATGGCAGCTCATCGTTATAGGCATCCGAGTCGTAGAGAAAGCCACCCTCCTCCACCAGCAAACGCCGTGTGTTGACGCTCGGACCATAGCGGCAATACCAGCCGAGCGGGCGGGTCCCGACGCTGTACTGCAGAGAGGCGATGGCCTTGTGGATGTGCTCGCGCTCCTCTGTGGCGTTGAGTTCATAGTGTTTCTCCCAGCGCCAGCCATGGCAGCAGACGTCATAGCCGGCCTGCGCAATGGCCCGGGCCGCCGGAGGATTACGCTCGAGCGCCAGGGCACAGCCAAAAATGGTCAACGATAGCTGCCGCTCCTGAAACAGCCGGAGGATGCGCCAGAAGCCGACGCGGCTACCGTATTCGTACATCGATTCAGCAGCCAGGTCACGGCCCTGCACGCCCTGCCCGCTTGACTCGGTGAGCCCGGACTCTGAATAACCATCACCATCTGCAAAAGATGCCTCTGAGCCTTCCTCATAGTTCAGGACAAAATTCAGCGCAAGCCGCGCCCCATTTGGCCATTGGGGATGCGGCGGATTGGCACCGTAGCCGATCATGTCACGGGGATAGGATGTCGCCATGGCTCATTCCATTGTGTTGCGTGTATGTAAAAGAGCCTACCAATACACAACAGGCTCTTCAAAGGAACTGTTCCTAATGCGTGGCCATTATAACGCAGACATCGGTGAGGCGATAGCTGCCCGATCTAGGCTACGTATAGCTCTGCATGCACATGGGAACCGGAGTCCCATGTGCGGCTTCTGTCCTGCGCCATGCTGTGCGCAAGCATACCTTGCAACCTTCGGCTCCCAGCTCCACTATAGTCTGGAACCTGCGTGTCGGCCAGTACGCACTGTGCACCAGTACCGACATAGAGCTTGCATGTCCCATACACCCCTGCATCCATTGAGTTATTCCTCACTGAGGGCTGGAGGATGCTTGCCGATGAGATATAACACCTGGCGCATATTAACGAGACCAGTACGATTCATCTTAAACGCTTCCACAGTCGCACGCCCAGTAGGTGTCAAGCCAATAATCTGCGTGTGGTCATCACTCCAACAAAAATGGTCTTGCCACCTCTGCCGGCGTGGGTTGTATAACGATACCAGAGTTCTCTCGGTGGGATCAGGGGCTTCCGTCCTGTTGTACTTGTGTCCGTTACATCCGGAACACGAAAAGGCCAGATTGTCGAGTTCGCTAGTCCCACCTCGGCTGACCGGCATGATATGTTCGACTGCAAATGGTTCGGTCGTATAATCAGCGCGACTTTGACAGTACTCGCAACGGCCTTGTGCACGCTCAACCACTGCTCGTTGCGTAATGACGGAGATGTAGACTCTAGGCATACGTGGTACGGTATATACCTAGTTGTTCCATCAAATTATCAACTGACACACCCCGCAACCGCGCTAGCGCAATCAAGTGCTGCATCCGCTCAGCGTCCGCCAATTCAATACGGTCAATTAACACTAGCAATTCTTCATGTTCCTGAGGCGTTATCGTATCATCGTGCAATTTGGCGTTGAGAGCATCGTATCGCTGCCGTAGGTCGGCTGGCAGTCCGCGGTTAATCTGCTGTAACAGCTCCGTCTCGTCCTCGGGCAAACTCGGGGCGCGGCGTTGGGCTTGCAGTGCAATGACTTTATCGACGAACTGTTCTAACTCTTTGGTCCCCAGTCGAGCCAGGCCCTGTAATACCTCATCAAGGTCGATTTCGATTTGGGAGGTGACGTGGACTTTCGGCATGGGCGACTCGCTTTCCTGAGAGCCTTCTCATAGTGAGCCACTTGATGGCGACACTGGTATCCACCACCAGGCTAGGCACAGTCTTCTCACTCCTCGCGCCTCTCGATGACGTGGTCTCCGAGGGACACACGCCGCCCCGCAAGACGCGGGCCAAATGCCTTCATCCGTTCTCCCAGGGGGCGACGCTGGGCAACGCTTCGTCTGTCGCCTCTGCTGGCTCTCGCCCTTCCTCCTGTTCCACAATCACCGTGACTTACATACCATGAGCGAAAGGTCAATGGCTAGCAGGGGCAAACGGGCCCAACCCTTTGAGATTATTATGTCGGCCAGTCATGCGCTGAAACTACTCTCTGCTGGATTTCCAAGGCTATGGAATTTTGGAAATCAGCCAGTTTTTTGAGAAGCATTTTGAATGCGCTGAAAGCGGCTTCATGCTGACGTAGCCTCCCTTGATAGGAGCGCCAACACACGTCGAGGAGAGATACCAATGCTTCTTGTGAACCGTGTTCGCTCCAAAACCAGTCTCCAGCTTGACGAGCCCCTTTTTCGAGCCAGGTAAGGCCATCCAAAAGTATATCTTCAGCAGCAGGCTGTGTGAGAAATGCGATGAATGCCCGTGCACATCGTGGTCTCTGGAGATGCATATCGGCCCAGCGCTCATATAGCCCATACATATGTTTAACCACAGGCTTCTGAGAGACCATCCATGCGTCACGACTGATCCCATCGAAGCCCATTAAAGCACACCACAGTTCTTCCAACTTAAACCAGTGCTTTACCGAGTCAAAGTTCCACTTCGGAGAGGCAAAAGCGAACTCCAACATCGCACGCCATTCACGCACAAAGGCCTCAGGGGTGGGTTCGGTATGCAGGCCGTATGTGAACCACTTGCTCAAGAAGGTCTTAACCCATAGATGTCCTGGAGTCCCCAAGCTGAGTATCGGTTTCCATAAATCTTCCGAACGCTCAGAATGATGCAGTTGCATGATGAGGCCAGCGATACATCTCAGTACCCAACTATCCT